>CACJUZ010000004.1 GCA_902596745.1 uncultured Pelagibacteraceae bacterium
AATTTAAAACAATTTAAAGAAACAGGTTTTTTCGATGAAAATTTTTTTATATATTTTGAAGAAATTGACCTTTGTAGAAGATTAACTCAAAAAGGAAAAAAGATTCTATTAGATACTAATATCAAGATTGATCATCTTGGTGGAACCTCTCACGAGGAATCTATTAATTTTGAAATGGAGAAATCTAGAAATTGGCATTGGATGTGGTCGACATTTTATTTTCACTTTAAACATCATGGTTACTTTACAGCTTTAATAAAAATATTTCCAAAGTTAATTTCATCTATGTTTAAAACAATTTTCTATCTTGTAACTTTTAATAATAAAAAAAAAGATATCTATTTATATAGATTTAAAGGTATTTTAAATTCAATTTTACTAAAAAAGTCTTGGTATCGACCTAAAATTAAAAAAAGTTGATTTATACTAATTAAAATTATAAATAATTTCTGTGAAAAATAATCAATATAAAATTCTCGTTACTGGAGTAGCTGGTTTTCTAGGTTCTCATCTGTCTGAAAAACTTTCATCAATGGGTCATGATGTTGTAGGAATTGATAATATGTTAGGTGGTTATGAGGATAATATTCCAAAAAATATAGAGTTTCATAAACTTGACTGTTGTGATTTTGAGAAAGTTAAAAAAATTATGAAGGGAGTACAAATTGTTTATCATTGTGCTGCAACAGCACACGAAGGCTTATCAGTTTTTTCTCCTTTTGAGATAACAAAAAATAATTATTTGGCCTCTGTATCAATTTTTTCTGCTGCTGTGAATGAAAAAGTAAAGAGAATAATATTTTGTTCGTCTATGGCGAGATATGGTTCTCAAAAGTATCCTTTTACTGAGTCAATGAAACCTCAACCAGTAGACCCTTATGCAATATCGAAAGTTGCGGCTGAAAAAGTTTTAATTAATTTATGTGAACTTAATAAAATTGAATGGGTAATTGCAGTTCCACATAATATTATTGGACCTAGACAAAAATATGATGATCCATTTAGAAATGTTGTTTCAATAATGATTAACAGAATGTTACAGGGTAAAGCTCCTATAATATATGGAGATGGAAAACAAACTAGATGTTTTTCTTATATAGATGATTGTTTATCATGTTTAATTCCAATGCTTGATAATAAAATAGTCAATAAACAAATTATTAATATTGGACCGGATGAAGAATTCGTCACAATAAACAAAGTTGCCGAACTTTGCTCTAATGTTACAGGAATGAATTTACCCCCTATTTATAAAAAAGATAGACCTCAAGAAGTCAAACACGCTATTTGCTCCGCAGATAAAGTTAGAAAACTTTTAAAATATAAAACTCAAGTTTCTCTTAAAGATGGGATACAAAAAACGTATGAATACATAAAAAAAAGAGGGGTTAAGCCTTTTGAGTATCATATCAATTTAGAAATTAATAACGACCTCACTCCAGACTCTTGGACGAAAAAAGAAATTTAGTGACCTGGAAATTCAATCAAACTCTCAGTAAAATAAGATTTTTTTTTTAAAAGCTCATTACCAGGTAAATCATACAAATTTATAATAAATATAAAACCTGCTACTGAACCGCCCGAAATTTCTATTAATTTCGCTGCTGCTTCGGCTGTACCACCTGTCGCTATTAAATCGTCTATGATAAGAATTTTTTCTTTTTTATTGATGGAATCTTTATGTACTTCAATAGTTGCTTCCCCGTATTCTAATTTGAAATCAACAGAGTATCTTTCTGCTGGAAGTTTATTTTTTTTTCTTAAAAGAATTAAAGGTTTTTTAAGCACATAAGAAACAGCTGATGCAAATACAAAACCTCTTGACTCAATTGCAGATATTTTATCAAATTTAATTTTTTTTGAAATTTCGATAATTTTATCTACTGAAAATTTGAAAGCATCTGGATCTTTAATAAGAGTTGTTATATCTCTAAATAATATTCCTTTTTTTGGATAATCAGGTATAGATCTTATGTATTTTTTTAAATCCATATTTAGCTTCAATATCTAACAAAAAAAGGCTAGATTTTAAATAATGAAAAAAAGAATTCTTGGGATAATTGGAGGAAGCGGCCTTTATCAAATTGAAGGTTTAGAAAATATCAAGTGGAAAAAAGTAAGCACTTCTTGGGGGGATCCTTCAGATAGGATTTTATCTGCAACATTAAATAAAAAGGAAGTTTATTTTATACCAAGACATAAGCGTGGTCATAGAATTAATCCATCAAATATAAATTTTAGAGCTAACATAGAAGCTCTTAAAAAAATGGGAGTAACAGATATTGTTTCCGTCTCGGCTGTCGGCTCTCTTCAGGAGCATTTAAAACCAGGTTCTTTCGTAGTAGTTGACCAGTTTATAGACAGAACTTTTGCAAGAGCTAAAACCTTTTTTGATAAAGAAATAGTCGCTCATGTTTCGATGGCAAAACCAACAAGTCCAACATTAATGAAATGCTGCGAGTCGGCTCTTGTAAAATGCCAAATACCACATCAGGTAGGAGGAACATATTTAGTCATGGAGGGACCTCAATTTTCAAGTTTAGCAGAATCTAAAATGTATAGGACTTGGAAAGCAGATGTAATTGGAATGACAAATATGCCTGAGGCGAAATTAGCTAGGGAGGCAGAAATTAGATATTGTACAGTTGCAATGGTTACAGATTTTGATTGTTGGCATCCAGATCATGGTGTTGTAGATGTTCCTACCGTTATAAAAACTTTACAGCAGAATGCTTCTAATGCTCAAAATATGATTATTGAAATAATAAAAACTTTTGAATCATTTAACACAAAAGGAGATCCTGCCAATGATTGTTTAGATACTGCAATAATTACACCAAAAAAATTTCAAACTAAAAGTACAATTAAAAAGTTAAAACATATAGCTGGCAGAGTTTTAAAAAAATGAAAATTGAAGGTAAGAATTACCGAACAATTTGGTTTGAAAATAATGAAGTCAAAATTATTGATCAAACTAAACTTCCACATAAATTTGTAATTAAAAGTTTAAAAAATATAAAAGATGCAATTAATGCTATAAAAACTATGGAGGTAAGAGGTGCACCTCTTATAGGAGCAACTGCGGCCTATGGATTAGTTCTGTCTATAATTGAAAAAAACGATTTATCCTTTTTAAAAAAATCAAGTGAAGACTTAATTTCTTCAAGACCTACAGCAATAAATTTAAAATGGGCAGTAGATCGTATGATGAAAAAATTATTGGGAGTTAATAACAGCGATATTTTGAAAATAGCTTTAGACGAGGCAAAAGCAATTACAGAGGAAGATATAGAGTTTTGCAAAAATATAGGAATTAATGGGCTTAAAATTATTGAGGAAATATCTAAAAAGAAAAAGGATGTAGTAAATATTTTAACTCACTGTAATGCAGGGTGGTTAGCCACAATAGACTGGGGTACAGCAACTTCGCCAATTTATCATGCACATCAAAAGGGAATAAAGGTACATGTTTGGGTCGATGAAACTAGACCAAGAAATCAGGGTGCTAATTTAACTTCTTTTGAACTAAACGAAGAAAAAATTCCTAACACCATTATTACAGATAACACTGGAGGAATTTTAATGCAAAGAGGAAAGATCGACATGTGCATTGTAGGAACCGATAGAACTTTATCTAATGGAGATGTATGTAATAAGATAGGCACGTATTTAAAAGCATTGTCAGCAAAAGATAACAATGTTCCTTTTTATGTTGCATTACCAAGTTCAACAATCGACTGGAATATTAAAGATCACAAAAAAATTCCTATCGAGGAGAGAAACTCCGAAGAATTATCCCACGTAGAAGGAGTTGATGAAAATAATAATATTAAAAGAATAAGAATTTACCCACATAAAAGTAAGTCATTAAATTTAGCCTTCGATGTAACACCTGCTAATTTAGTCACAGGATTAATTACAGAAAAAGGTATTTGTGAAGCCTCAGAAAAAGGATTAAAAGGATTATTTAAGTGAGTAAACTTAAAACAGAAGTAATCAAATATTCAAAAAAATTAAATATTACTAATCTATCAGCTTTAAGATCTGGCAATATATCAGTGAGAGCAAAAGAAAAAGGTATAGAAGGTTTTTATATAACTCCTTCAGGAAGGAAGTATTCATCACTGAAATCTAAAGACATAGTCTTTGTTTCTTTAAAGGGAGTCTATGATAAAAAAAAGGGCAAACCTTCATCGGAATGGAGGTTCCACCAAGATATTTATGTGAATAAAAAAGATGCTAAAGCAATTGTTCATGCGCACTCAACGTGTGCTACAGCGGTTTCTACTCACCAAAAAAATATACCAGCTTTTCACTATATGGTTGCAGTTGCTGGTGGAGAAGACATTAAATGCACTAAATATGCAACTTTTGGTACAAAAAATCTTTCTAAAAATATTATTAAAGCTTTAAAAAATAGGTCAGCCTGTTTGATTGCTAATCACGGTCAAGTTGCTTTTGGTGAAAATTTGGAAAACACGTTTGAACTTGCACAAGAGGTCGAAAATATTTGCCATCAATACATTAATGCCATAAGAATCGGAATACCTAAGATTCTTTCAAAAAAAGAAATGAAGATAGTTTTAGGAAAATTTAAAAATTATAAAAAAAAAGGGTAGTTTTTTTATGGTTAAAGTTGGTGAGCACATTACGATTGATTTTCTTGGTGTAAAAAAAGATTACACCCCAGAATTTTACGAAAAAATCATATATACAATTGCTAAAGCAGCAAAGGTTGAAATTTTAAACGTTGCTTCTCATCGATTTCAACCTCAAGGTTTTACATTAGTTGCATTGCTTGCGGAAAGTCATTTTAGTTTTCATACATTTCCAGAAAAAGGTGTAATTAGTTTTGATTTTTTCACATGCGGAAAAGTAAACCCAAAAGTTGCTTTAAAAATTTTAAGAAAAGAAATTCAGCATGATAGAGTAGTTACAAATGCTTTTGATAGAAGTAGCATCGGACTCTACGATGACATTTATAGCACTCCAGGACAAAAGAAATTTTATGTCGTAAAAAACGTTTTAGAAAAATTCACTTCAAAAGTTGGTCAATTTGTTGAAATTATGGATTTAGAGGAATTTGGCAATGCTTTGTTTATTGATCATGAGATACAAGTAGCAGAAAAAGATGAAAAAATTTATAGCTCAAACTTTTTTAAATCAAGCTATGATTTAAGTAAAAAAAATAGCAATGTTGCGATTATCGGAGGAGGGGATGGTGGAGTTGCCAGAGCATGTTTAGAAAATAATTCTAATTTTGTGGATTGGTTTGAGTTAGATCCCGAAATTGTTGATGTATGTTATAAACATTTACCTAAAGTGTGTTCAAAAGTCAAAAAAAGTAACAAAATAAAAACATATTGGGGCGATGCTTTTAAAAGCATAAAAGAAATAGAGGACTCAAAATATGATAAAATTTTTGTAGACCTTAATGATGATCAATACTGCATAGATTTAGCAAAAAAAAATATGAAAGATTTGAAAAGAATTTTAAAAAAAGGTGGGGTTATAACAGCTCAGGTTGGAAGTCAGGACAAAAAACCCAAACAGGTCGATAAGTGGTGCAATGTATTAGAAAAGAACTTTGGAAACGTTAAACTTTCAGGCGCATACGTACCAAGCTTTGATTGCAAGTGGAACTTTGCTTCGTCTATCATGCGATAGGCCTAAATTTCATAAGAATAATATACTAGCATAATTCAAATAATTTTCTTACAATATTTAAAAAACAATAGGAGACCTATGAAACAAGTAAATAAAATAATAGCAACTTTCTTAGCTATATTTATCCTATCAATTAATAACCTTTACTCAGACAATGTAAAAATTGGAACTGAAGGTGCTTATCCACCATGGAATGCAAAAGATGCTTCAGGTAAATTAATTGGATTTGAGGTAGACTTAGCTATGGAGCTATGTAAAATTATGAATCATAGTTGCACTTTAGTTGAACAAGATTGGGATGGAATGATCCCTGCCTTACAGTCTGGAAAATTTGATGCAATTATGGCCGGAATGTCAATAACTCAGGAGAGAAAGAAAAAAATTAATTTTTCTCAAGGATATGCAGATGAAGTAGCTTCATTTGCAGTATTAAAAGGTTCAAGTATTAAACCTAAAACACCAAAATCAATTAGCTTGAGCAATATAGACTCGAATGATCAAAAAACATTAGATGCCTTAAAAAAAGCTTTTGCTGGAAAAATAATTGGTGTGCAAACTGGTACAATACATCAAAACTTTTTAAAATCAGGTTTAATTGGTAAAGTAAATATTTGGACATATAAAACTCAAGATGAAGTAAATCTTGATTTAGCATCTGGAAGAATAGATGCGGCACTGGCCGCAGCAGTTGCTTTTGAAGACTATAATGCCAAAGCAGGTTCAAAATTAAAACTAGTTGGACCAACTTTTTCTGGTGGTACTTTTGGAAATGGTGTAGGCGTTGGAATTAGAAAAGCTGATAGCGCTTTACTAAGCGATTTTAATTCTGCGATAGATACTGCGAGACAAAAAGGTATTATTAAAAAACTAGCGATTAAGCATTTTGGCTTTGACGCCTCTATGTAAACTATCTTAAGGCGGCAATTAATTTGCCGCCTAACTAATATGGAATTATTGTCATTTGGTGATACAGGTTGGGGTGATGAACTACTAAGAGCAACATTTATGACTATATTGGTTGCTATAGCAGCCTTCACTTTTGGATTTTTTATCTCTTCTTTAATAGTCCCGTTAAAATTGTCAAAAAGTAAAGTTTTAAATTTTATTGGAAATACATACACAACAATTTTTAGAGGTGTGCCTGAACTATTAGTAATTTATCTACTTTTTTTTGGTGGAAGCAGTGCGGTCATGTTTGTAGCAAAGATATTTGGTTATAAGGACTTTATAGAGATTAATGCTTTTTTAACAGGATCAGTCTCAATAGGTTTAATTTCAGGCGCATATACTACTGAGGTTCTTAGAGGGGCTATAAACTCTATCAATCAAGGTCAATTTGACGGTGCTAAATCTCTTGGATTAAAAAAATCAACATATTATGTTTTTGTAATAGCACCGCAAGTTTTGAGACTATCTTTACCAAACTTAAGCAACGTTTGGCAGCTTACATTAAAAGATACTGCCTTGATTTCAGTAACGGGTCTTGTAGAAATAATGAGACAATCTTATATCGCATCAGGAGCAACGAGAAATCCACTTTTATTTTATTGTTTTGCAGCATTTTTATATTTAATTTTAACAACTATTAGTCTGAAATATTTTAATAAATTAGAAAAAAAATATAACTTCTACACTTAAATGAAACCTATTTTAGATAATTTACCTGATATTATTAAATCAGCAATATTAACAATAGAACTTACTGTTATATCAATATTAATCGGTTTATTAATTGGTTTTATTTTTGCTTTAATGAGAATAAGTAAAATTAAATTTTTATTTTATCTTTCGTATTACTACTCTTTTGTATTTAGAGGGACCCCGTTATTTGTGCAAATCTTTATTATTTATTTTGGGTTAGCTCAATTAGAATTTATACGAGAGTCAATTTTATGGATAGTTCTTAAAAAACCTTACTGGTGCGCTATCATTGCTTTTGCTTTAAATACTGGAGCTTATACTTCAGAAATATTTAGATCTGGTTTTGAAAAAATTGACAAAAACTTATTAGAAGCTGCAAATTCACTAGGTTTGAATAAATTTAAAACCTTTCTAGTTATTACACTTCCAATAGGCATAAAAAGGTCTATACCTGCATACGGAAATGAGATGATTTTAATGCTAAAAGGAACCTCTCTAGCTAGTACCGTTACACTTTTAGATTTGACCGGTACTGCAAAATATATAATTTCGACTCATTTTAATCCTGTAGAAGTGTTTGTGTTTGTTGGATCTATTTACTTGTTTTTTACGTTTTTAATACATACTTTCGTTAAATATTTAGAAAAGAAATTTAGGTACTATTAATGTTTAAAGTGTCTTGTATTCAATTATGCTCTTCAGATTGTGATCGTAATAATCTTAAAAGAACTACAGCGCTAATAAAAAAAGCAATAAAACAAAAAACTGATTTTATAATTACTCCAGAAGTGTCGTCAAAATTTTCGTTAAATAAAAAAAGATTGCTTATATTGGCTACATCGATGCAAAACGATCGTTATCTGAAAGGAATTAAATTATTAGCTAAACAATACAAAAAATGGATTTTAATTGGATCATTAATAATTAAGAATAAAAATAAACTTGTAAACAGATCAGTATTGGTAAACCCTAAAGGAACAATAAAAGCTTATTACGATAAAATTCATATGTATGATGCTAAACTAAGCAAATCGGAAAAATACAGAGAGTCTAAAACTTTCAAAGCAGGAAAAAAAATTAAAATTGTAAATTTGCCTTGGGGCAAACTTGGATTATCAATTTGTTATGATTTAAGATTCCCAAATATGTACAGGGAAATGTCAAAAAAAGGTGCAATTTTTTTGAGTATACCATCTGCTTTTACTGAGACCACAGGTAAAAGACACTGGCATACATTATTAAAGGCTAGGGCAATAGAAAATTTTTCATATGTATTTGCACCTGGTCAAGGCGGCAAACATTGTAACGGCAGAAAGACTTATGGACACTCTATGATTGTATCACCAGACGGAAAAATTTTAAAAGAATTAGGAAAGCGAGAAGGTGTCATTACAGTCACTATTGATCCAAAAAAACCTATTGAATTAAGAAAAACAATCCCAAGTGTATATTTTGATTAATAATGGGATTTAACTTCTTTAATATTTGATCCTAAAATCTCATTAATTTTTAATTTAATTTTAGCTCTTTCATCATTGGACTTATATACATCTCTTGAAAGTTTGATAAAATTTTGATCAAAATTCTGATTTCTCTCTGCTATTCTTTTACCTTCTTCAATGTCCCAAAGTCGTAAATTTATTTTTTTTAAACTTGTAACAAGATCTTTTATTCTACTCCTATCAGGTATATTTTTTTCAAGTGTAATCGAAAGGGTTGAGAGTTCTTTTTGAACATCTTTTAACTTTTGTTCATCTTTAATTTTTTCTTTTTTTATTTCAAGAATAGTTATTTTATCTAGTAGTTCCCCTGCAGAAATTTCAGCTAGAATTTGATTTAATTTTGTATTCATAAAGTTTTTTTTTGATTATACTAATTAACTCAAAATATAAAGTTAAAATTATGTCAAATATTTTAATAATAAAACACGGATCACTTGGAGATTTAATTCAAGCAAATGGCGCTATTCAAGATATTAAAAATTCTTTTAAAAACTCTAAGGTTTTACTTTTGACTACAAGAGCTTATTTAGAACTCATGTCAGCTTGTCCGTATATAGATGGTGTGATTTTAGATAAAAGACTTCCAAGATGGAATTTATTTTATTTAAACGATTTAAGAAAACTATTAGCAAAATATAAATTTTCTCATGTTTTCGATTTACAAAATTCCTATCGAACAAAATTTTACAAAAAATTTATACTTAAAGAACCTGTTTGGTCGTCATCAGAAACTTCTCTTGATGAAAATGAAAAATTATCTGAATTTAATGAAGACTCAGTTTTAAATAGAATAGAAAAACAACTTAAAAAAAGTAATGTTGTAATAAAAAATACGAAACAAATAGATCTATCTTGGAGTATCAGAGATATTTCTAGAAATTTAAAACAATATACCAATGGGGATTATATTTTGGTTTTTCCGTTTTGCTCAAAAAAACATATCCAAAAAAAATGGCCTTATTTTTCTGAGTTAATTATCAAAATTAAAGAATCTTATAAAAATAAATATCCAGTTTTAGTAGCACCAGGTCCAAATGAAGTTATCGAGGCTAAAAAATTAAATGCGAAAATTGTTTTAGAAGATAATAAACCTGTTAATTTAAGTTTTTTAATTTCTTTGATTAATTCAGCGAAGTTTATTATTTCAAACGATACAGGTCCTGCACATATTTGTTCTCATTTAAATAAAAAAGGATTAGCTTTATTTGGAAGTCATACAACTGCAAAAAAAGTTAATATTGGAAACACTAATTTCAAAACTATTTCTGTAAATCTTCTTTCACAGTTAAAAGTTGATGAAGTACTTAAAAGTATTAGAAAAAATTTAGATTAATTTTATATACTTTTTTATAATTTTATCCCAATGAAAATTTTTTGAAAAATTGAAAGCATTTTTGCCCATTTGTTTATAATTTTCATTATCAAAAAACTTTACAATTGTCTCATATATTGAATTTAAATCATTTCCGTCGCACAAATATCCAGAGACTCCATTTTGAATAGCATCTGATGCGCCACCAGCTATCCCTCCTATAGAACCAGTACCATAGGCAGCTGCTTCAATAAAAGATATTCCAAAACCTTCAACAGATTTTTTAAAAATCACAGATGGCATTAAAAAAAGATCAGACTGTTCTAATAGTGCTACTTTTAAAAATTCTGATGAATCTTTTAATAATAATACCTCGTTACCTAATCCTAATTCATTTTTTAAATTTTTTAGATTTTGCATTTCCTCACCATCTCCAATTGAAATATATTTTATATTAGGAAATCTTGGCTTTAAATTTTTAATAGTCATTAAAATATTCTGGTGACTTTTTCTTTTATCAAGTCTTGCAACTGTAATAATTTTTGGAAAGCAGTTTCTATACAAATCTTTAGCTTTATCTATACTTTTATTATCTATTTTAATAGGATAGTTGCAACCTGGGTGAATGATTTCAATTTTATTTTCGTTTAAACCATTTTTAATTACAAGTTTTTTTGTAAACTCAGAATTTGCAATAACGAAGCTTGCTTTATTTAAAGACTTTAACATTCTTTTATTTAAAAAACTTCCCTCAGCATGATTAATTTCTTTAGAATGAATAAGACAAAACGATTTAGTATTTTGCAAGACTTTATCATCTATTTTTTCTATACTTTTCCAATGATCGAAAAAAAATGCTCTTACCGAATTTTTTAGTGAAAATTCTTTAATTAAATTGGCTTTTCTATATTTTCTAAATATTTTAAAACCAGATATTCTAGTTATATCAACTCCTAAGTTTTTATCAAAGCCATCATCATTGTTTGTTTTTTCTGCAAAAACTTTTACTGGCCCATGTTTTAATAAAGACAAAGAAAGTCCCCCCATCAAATTTTGCATTCCACCTATATCTGGTGGAAAATTTCTTGTCGAGATTACAAACATTATTTAATCCACTTTATGTTACAACCCATACTTGGTACTTGCTCTTTAGGACCATTTTGTGATTTTGCAATTAATTTCATGGCCAATTTTAAGTCACTTTCGCCATTTTTTAATGGTATTAAATCTTTTAACTCTTTAAATCTACCTCTGTATTGTAGTTTTAATTCATGATTGTATCCAAAAAAGTCTGGTGTGCACACTGCTCCATATTTTTTAGCAATCTCCTGTGTTTCATCAAGCAAATATAAAAAACTAAAATTATTTTGTTTTGCAAATAATTTCATATTCTCAAAAGAGTCCTCCGGGTAATTTTTTGTATCATTTGACATGATTGCAACTGAATTAATACCAAATTTCTTTAGATCGTATGTATCTTTAACCAAGTCTTTGATAATTGCTTTAACGTAGGGGCAATGATTACAAATAAACATTATTAATGTGCCATTTTTACCTGCACAGTCGTCAAGATTGTAATTTTTTCCATCGATACCTCTTAAATCAAAATCAGGAGCTTTTTCACCAAAATTACAAATTGGGGTTTTTGTTAGAACCATATTGTATTATAAATATATTAATGATTTATAATTTCAACAATATAAGTCCAAAGATCGACAAGGAAAGTTGGTTTGCACCAAATTCAGTTTTAATTGGAAACGTTACCCTTAAAAAAGATGCAAATGTTTGGTTTAACGCTACATTAAGGGGAGATGTAGAACCAATTACAATAGGTGAAGGTTCAAATATTCAAGACGGAAGTGTTATTCATACTGACCCAGGTTGTCCGGCAACGATAGGTAAAAATGTTACTGTAGGACATTTAGTGATGTTACATGGATGTATAATTGAAGACGACTGTTTAATCGGAATTGGAAGCACAGTTCTTAATAAAGCAAAAATAGGAAAAAATTCAATTATAGGGGCCAATGCCTTAATAACAGAGAATAAAGTAATTCCTGAAAGATCCTTAGTTATTGGAAGTCCGGGGAAAGTTATCAGACAAGTTACGGACGAAGAAATTAAACATATAAAAGAAAACGCAGCGCATTACGTAAAAAATTATAAGAAATATAAAAATTTAGGGAATTAACCAAGAAAATTTTTTTGATTTCTGAAACTCTATTAAAGCTCTACGATGACCTTTGGCAGCGAGGTATAACCATTCAATACTTTTAATTTTACATTTGATAACACAAAAATTTTTATAACCTGCCTCACTTTCTTCTTTAGTAAAATCAAAATTATCAAACTTATTATCTAGTCCTGATGTTGGTTTTTCAGATTTTGTACCTGGGTCACTAGTAACTAAATAGCATTTTCTACTAATATGCCCTGTTTTATTCCAAGACTCTTTTGTTATTTCATCGCTATAATGTAATTTACTTTCCACTTTCATTCTAAGTTGTATTTTTTCCTTTTTTCCATAAAATAGAAGAGAACTATTTGGATTTTTTTTTAAAGTTTCGATCTTTGTTGATCTTATATCGCTATGAAATTGAAGAGATAAATTTTTCTCATCTGCTTTTCTTAAAACAACAACTCTTCCGTCTAAGCTATTTTTATCTCCACAAATAAAAACTGGAGTTCTAAATTCTGAACTTCGATCATTTACTGCTCTTGTTAGCAATGCCCATAACTTTTTTTCTATCTCATTGAAGTCTTCATAATAACTGACGTTTTCTACTGACACTATTTTCTAAATCTCTTTATTAAGCTCGATGTATCCCATCTTTGTCCACCCATTTCTTGAACTTCAGCATAATAATCATCTATTATTTTAGTTATTGGTAATGGAGAGTTGTTTTTCTTTGCTTCATCCATAGCAATTTTTAAATCTTTTCTCATCCAATCAACAGCAAAACCATAATCAAATTTATCTTCTATCATAGTTTTATGTCTATTATCCATTTGCCATGATTGAGCTGCACCTTTAGAAATTACCTCAATAACGTCATGCATATTTAATCCAGCATTTATTCCAAAGTTTATAGCCTCAGATAAACCTTGAACTAATCCAGCTATACAGATTTGATTTACCATTTTTGTTAACTGACCACTTCCAGACGGTCCTAAAAGTTTTATTTTTTTACTATAACAATTAATTATTGGTTCTGCTTTTTTAAAAGGTGCTTGATCTCCCCCTACCATCACTGTAAGTGTTCCACCTTCAGCTCCAGCTTGACCTCCAGAAATTGGAGCGTCAAGAAAATCAAAACTTTTAGATTTCGCCATTTTGTAAAGTTCTCTGGCAATATTTGCTGAGGCTGTAGTATTATCTATGTAGATTGAACCTTTTTTTGCTGTTTTAAATAGCCCTTTATCTCCTAAAGTCACTTCACGTAAATCATTATCATTTCCTACACAAGTAAATATAAAATCACAATCTTTTGCTGCATCCATTGGCGTGTCAGCAATATTTCCTTTATGATCTTTAATCCATTTTTCAGCTTTTGATTTTGTTCTGTTAAAAACAGTTACATTATGACCAGCTTTTGATATATAACCAGCCATGGGATATCCCATTACTCCTAAACCTATGAAAGCTACTTTGCAACTCATAAATGATTAACCTTAATTTAAATAAAAAAGTTATAATATTTGGATTTATATTTACATTTTTTTCAAGCTTTGGACAGAGTTTTTTTTTAGGATTGTTCAATCCAAGTATAAGAAATGACTTAAATATTTCACATGGACAATTTGGCTCAATTTATGCAATTGCAACTATATGCTCTAGTCTAGTTCTAGTTTGGTTTGGAAAAAAAATTGATGACTTAAAATTATTTAATTACTCTCTAATTGTTATTTTTCTATTAATATTTTCAAGTTTTTTTTTCTCTTTAATAAATAATTTGTATTTATTAATAATAGGTGTTTTTTTGATGAGATTTTCAGGACAAGGACTTATGTCTCATACTTCGACAACTACAATTTCAAGATACTATAATCAAAGAAGAGGAAAGGCGTTAAGCGCAGTCTGGTTTGGATTATCAACTGCCGAATTTATACTGCCTATTTTAATTATATTTCTATTAACATTTTTATCTTGGAGATCAATTTGGCAAATTATTTCTTTTTCTATGCTTATTATTTTACCTTTAGTAATTTTATCAACGATTAAAAACTTATCATTAGACTCTAGAGAAAGTAACAATAACGATAATAACGATAAATATTTGAACAAAGTAAAAAGCTGGAAAAGATCAGAAGTAATTAAAGATTTCAAATTTTATATTATTTCTCTAAATATGCTTGCAATGCCTTGGATCGCTACAGGTGTTTTTGTTTATCAATCTTTTATTTCTGAGTCTAAGTTATGGGATATATATACAATACCTAAGTCTTTTATGGTTTATTCAATATCATCAATAATCACATTAATTTTATCTGGTTTTTTAATAGATAAGTTTACAAGTCGTAAATTAATTTATTTTATAAATATTCCATTATTACTTGGATTGTTTTTTTTATATTTTTTTAATCAAATTCTAGTTTCTTTCATTTTTTTTGGTTTGGTTGGTGTATCAAATGGTCTTGCTAACGTATTGGGCTCTTCGACTTGGGCAGAAATATATGGGGTTAAATACATCGGTAGTATTAAAGCCTTGACAACCGCCTTAATGGTTTTTTCCACAGCATTTGGTACTGCAATTTTTGGTTATTTCATTGATTCTGGCTTAACCATAGAGACTATTTCTCTTATAGCTGGGACTTATATAGTTTTAACATTTTTTTTACTTGTTTTAATAAGCAAAAAGATTAATCCAATTATTTTAAAAAAGGCTTGATTTATTCTAATTAAATGAATTATAAACCACATCATGGCTAGAATTACAGTAGAAGATTGTTTAGAAAAAATTGATAACCAATATGATTTGGTTTTATTAGCTAAAGAGAGAACGGCTCAATTAAACTCCGGTGCACCAATGCTAGTTGAAGAAGATAATGACAAAAAAACTATAATAGCTTTAAGAGAAATTGGTGATGGAAAACTATCTATTAAAGAGCTTGAAAAAAACGCTATAACAAGATTAAGAAAAGAACCTGACGAAGTTGTGGAACTTGAGGATACTGAAGAAGAGGTAAACGATGACTTTGAGAATATTTACAAAGGACAAGTATCTAAGAGTGGTATTGCAGTATTACCTTCTAAAAGAACAAGGCGAACTCCAGAACAAAAACCAACTAGTAATTTAGCGAAAGAGGCCTTATCCGAACTTAAATCTGAACAACCTGAAATTAAACAAGAAGATTTAAAGGAAGAGCCTTTAGAATTAAAAGAAGAAGCTGATCAAACAGTAGATAAATAATGCAAAAATCTGTCTCAGTAGCTCCAATGATGGATTGTACTGATAAGCATGAAATTTATTTTTTAAGTCTTATAAGTAAGAATGTTCATTTTTACTCCGAGATGATCGTAGCAAATGCTATAATAAGAGGAGATAGAAACAAATTACTATCTTTTAAAAAAATTTCAAACCCAGTCATCCTTCAAGTTGGAGGTTCAAATCCAGACGAATTAGCTGAAGCATGTAAAATAGCAGAAGATTATGGTTACAAAGAAATAAATTTAAATTTAGGATGTCCAAGTAAAAAAGTTCAAAAAAATAAATTTGGTGCGTGTTTAATGCAAGAACCCGATCTTGTAGCTAAATGTATTGAAGCAATGACTAAAGCTACATCTTTGCCAATAACAATTAAGACAAGAATTGGTTATAATGATGTTGAAAATTTTGATTTTTTGAAATTATTTATCCAGACAACTAAAAACGCAGGCTCTAAAAAATTTATCATTCACGCAAGAAAAGCTTTACTAAAAAAATTAAGTCCTAAAGAAAATTTAAATATACCACCATTAAAATATGATTTTGTTTACAAGCTTAAAGATTATTTTAAAAATGATGAAATTATTATCAATGGAGGGGTAAAAACAACTGGAGAAATCAAGGATCACTTACAAAAAGTTGATGGTGTAATGATAGGTAGAGCTATTTATCACTCTCCTTATTTTTTAGCTGATATTGAAAAAGAAATATTTGGTAACAAAAATGTTCCAACAAGATCTGAAGTTATGGAAAATTTAATTCCTTACATTCAAGAAGAAACATCTAAAGGAACACAATTGAATCATATTATGAGACATACAGTCGGTTTATTTCATGGACAAAATGGATCAAAAATTTGGAAACAATATCTTTCAAAAAACATGTGCATCAGAGATGCTGATCTTCAAAAAGTTAATCATATAATGGATCAGGTTAAAAAAACAAATCCGGTTTTTCTAGAAAGATAATTTTGGATATTCTTACTCAATCAGAAATTATTTATTTAATTTTTATAATGATAATTACAGCAATACCCGCTGGATTTGCTGCAGGATTGTTTGGAATAGGTGGTGGATTAATTACAGTTCCAATTTTGTTTTATATTTTTAGTACATCGGGAATTGAAGCAAATTACTTAATGCATTTAGCAGTTGGAACTTCATTTGGTATCATAATTCCAACCTCTATAGTTTCTGTCATGACTCATCATCAGCACAAAGCAGTAGATTTTAATATCGTTAAAGGTTACGGAATTTTTGTAGCTTCTGGAGTTATTCTAGGGACAATTTTAGCGGCAAGTTTAAAAACAAAACCTTTAATTTTGTTTTTTACAATTGTAGTTTACATTTTAGCTTTCTATTTGCTCTTCCTTAAAGAGAAAGAGGAAAATTTAGATGTAAAAATGAGCTTTCCAGCAAGAATAATTGCAGGAATTATTAGCGGCTTTATATCTGCTCCGATGGGTATAGGAGGAGCAGTTATGAATGTTCCAATTTTAAAGTTTTTTGGTTATCCTATTAATAAAGCGATTGGAAGTGCTGCTGCTATTGGTTTTATTATCGCTTTATTTGGAGCGATTGGATTTTTAATATCTGGTTCATATTTAAATGCTCAATTGCCTTTAAGTGTTGGTTTTTTAAATATACCAGCATTCTTGATATTTTTTCCAATTACAGCTTTCATGGCTAGGTTAGGGGCTAAAGCCAGTCATAGAATTAATAAAAAGAAAATGACAAAATACTTTGGTTTATTTTTAGTTTTTATAGGAACAAGATTTCTTTACGAATATTTTTCGCTTTAAATCTTTTGATCATATTCTCCGATTTTGCCTGTCTTTTGTAATAGATTATCGATGAATTCAAATATTTTTTTTTTACGATTATCTGATGATGGACTTTCTGTTACTACAACTAAGGAAGGTTTATTTGATGAAGCCCTAATCAAGCCCCAAGATCCATCTTCTAAAGAAAATCTTACACCATTTACAGTTAAAACTTCTGTAATTTCAAGATTATCAATTTTAATACTTTCTTTTTTAAATTTTTGAACTTCTTTAACCATATCATCAACGACTTTATATTTTTCTTCATCTTTACAGAAGGGAGCCATTGTAGGACTTTGGTATGTATTAGGTAATTCTTTCATCAACTCACTCATTTTTTTATTTTGATCATCTAATAAATGACAAACCTGTATTGCAGAATTAATTCCATCGTCATAACCATATCCTAAAGGTTGATTAAAAAAGAAATGGCCACTTTTCTCAAAACCAGCTAAAGCCTTTTCTATATTTACTTTTCTTTTTATATGTGAATGTCCTGTTTTCCAATAAATAGTCTTACATTGATTTTCTTTTAAAATTTTATCTTTCGAATAAAGACCTGTTGACTTAACATCTACGATAAATTTAGAGTTTTTATGTTTTGGCGCTAAGTTTCTAGCTATTAATAATCCTATCTTATCAGAAAATATTTCATTACCTTTTTCGTCAATTACTCCACATCTATCCCCATCACCATCAAAACCAAATCCTATGTCTGCATTGTTTTCTTTAACTGCTTTAGATATAGCATGAAGCATTTTGAGATCTTCAGGATTAGGATTATATTTTGGAAATGACCAGTCTAGTTTACAATCTAATTCAACTACATCGCAACCTATGCCCCTTAAAACATCTGGTGCGAAAATTCCAGCTGTTCCATTTCCACAAGCGACTACAGCTTTAATTTTTTTATTAATTTTATTGTTTTTGATTAAATCATGTGTGTATACGTTTTTAAAGTCATTAATTTTTTTTAAATTACCTTTGCCTGATCTGAATTTATTATTGAGAGTAATATCTTTCAACTCAGTCATTTCTTCTGGAGCATGTGTTAAACCTTTTTTGATACCCATTTTTACTCCTGTCCATCCATTTTCATTATGACTTGCAGTGACCATAGCAATTGCATCAGATTTCAAGCTGAATTGAGCAAAGTAAACCATTGGAGACAGAGATAAACCTAAATCCTCAACATTACATCCTGTTGAAACTAATCCTTCTATAAGAGCTTTTTTAATTTTTTCGCTGTATGATCTATAATCATATCCAACTATTACTCTCGGATTATTTTTTTTTGTATGTTGTATTATTTGAGATCCAAGACCTTTTCCTAAATTAGTGATTCCCTCAATATCAATGTCTTTTTTAAAGATCCACCTTGCATCATACTCTCTAAAACCATTAGGATTGATTTTCATGTGCTATAAATACTAAAGAATAAAGGCATTTGTTATTAAATGTTTATTAACAAAATTTTCCACTTGCAAAAATAATCAGATGTTCTTATAATGTTCTATTGAAGTGTTAGTTTATATAGTATATTAACATAAATGTAACACAACATATAGTTGTTTATTAACATAAAACCAGTAAAACAAGTAAAATTATGAGTAAAAACGTATCTTTGGCAATAAAAAAAGCTATGGGCAACATCAGCCAGTTGCACCAAAATGATCTCAAATCAAAAGGTCCAAAAAAACCAGATTTATTTTCTTTATCAGGGGAAACAGAACTATTTCAAAATGATAAAGGCATTACCTTAAAAATTGATAGATCTAAAGATGCAAATCTCACAGACTTTGGAAAAGCTACTTTGTTAGATAGATATTTAGGTCAAAACGAATCTTTTCAAGACCTTTTTGCAAGAGTTGCCAGTACCTATGCTGACGATAATTTACATGCTCAAAGACTATACAATTACATTAGTAATTTGTGGTTTATGCCTGCCACTCCAGTGTTATCTAACGGAGGAACTGAAAGAGGTTTACCTATTTCATGTTTTTTAAATGAAGCTGGAGATAGTTTAGAAGGAATACTGGGCCTATGGAGTGAAAATGTTTGGTTAGCTGCTAGAGGAGGCGGTATTGGAAGTTATTGGGGAAATTTGAGATCAATTGGAGAAAAAATTGGCAAAGTAGGAAAAACATCGGGAATTATTCCTTTTATAAAAGTTATGGACTCTTTAACATTGGCAATTAGTCAAGGATCACTCCGAAGAGGCTCTGCAGCATGTTATCTTCCAATTGATCATCCAGAGATAGAAGAGTTTATTGAAATGAGAAGACCAACAGGTGGTGATGTAAATAGAAGATCTTTAAACTTACACCATGGCGTTTTAGTTTCAGATGATTTCATGAGAGCGGTTGAAACTGATGGTCAGTGGGCATTAAGAAGTCCAAAAGATGGATCTGTTCAATCAACTTTACCAGCTAGAAATCTATGGATTAGACTATTAACAGCTAGAGTTGAAACAGGAGAGCCTTACATTGTTTATATTGATACAGTCAACAGACAAATTCCTCAGCACCATAAATTAGCAGGGTTAAAAGTTAAAACATCTAATTTGTGTAGTGAGATCACATTACCTACAGGCATTGATAATACAGGAAAAGAAAGAACTGCTGTATGTTGTTTGTCCTCTTTAAATCTTGAAACATATGACGAATGGAAAGACGAAGGAATGTTTATAGAAGATGTTATGAGATTTTTAGATAACGTGATGTCCGATTTCATTAATAGAGCACCAAACAGTTTTAGCAATGCAAAATATTCTGCTATGAGAGAAAGAAGCGTAGGTTTAGGAGTTATGGGTTTACACTCATTCTTTCAGCAAAAAAATATTCCTTTCGGTTCAGTAATGAGCAAAGTGTGGAATCAAAAAATATTTAAGCACATACAAGAAAAAGCAGACCAAGCTTCAGTAAAATTAGCTGAAGAAAGAGGTTCATGTCCTGATGCTGAAGAGTATGGTATAAAAGAAAGATTTTCAAATAAGACTGCAATAGCTCCAACAGCATCTATTTCAGTTATCTGCGGAGGTGCTTCTCCTGGTATAGAACCTATTGCTGCCAATAGTTATACTCATAAAACTTTATCAGGCTCATTTAATGTGAGAAATAAATACCTAGCTAAAATTTTAGAAAAACACGGTAAAAATGATGACGAGACTTGGTCGTCTATCACTACTAATCAAGGATCTGTTTCACATTTAGATTTTTTAACTGATATTGAGAAAGACACCTTTAAAACAGCTTTCGAAATAGATCAAAGATGGATTGTTGAATTAGGAGCAGATAGAACACCAAATATATCTCAAGCTCAATCAATAAATGTATTTGTCCCAGCTGATATTCATAAAAAAGATTTACATCAAATACATTTTCAAGCTTGGAAAAAAGGATTGAAAAGTCTGTATTATTGCAGATCAAAATCAATACAAAGAGCTGAAAACGTTAACACTGGTTCTTCAACAGATGTGACAAAAAACGTTTACAAAGCTAATAAAGAATCAACTAATGAAGAAAATAAATATGAGGAGTGTTTATCATGTCAGTAGCAAAAAAAGAGAATACTAAGAAAATTATAGAGCCAAAAAAAATGGGTTTATTAGTAGAGAACCCAGTATATAAACCGTTTAGATATCCGTGGTGTTACGATGCATGGTTAACTCAACAGAGAATTCATTGGCTTCCAGAGGAAGTCCCATTAGGTGACGATGTTAGAGACTGGCAAAAAAACCTATCTCAGCCTGAGAAAAATTTGGTAACACAAATTTTTAGGTTCTTTACCCAAGCAGATGTGGAAGTAAATAATTGTTATTTAAGACATTATACAACTGTGTTTAAACCAACCGAAGTTTTAATGATGATGACAGCTTTCGCTTCTATGGAAACGGTTCACGTAGCTGCTTACTCACATTTATTGGATACAATAGGAATGCCGGAATCAGAATACTCGGCATTTATGAAGTATAAGGAAATGAAAGATAAATATGACTACATGCAAGGTTTTAACGTAAATTCAAAAGAAGATATTGCTAAAACAGTTGCTGTGTTTAGTGCCTTTACTGAAGGATTACAGTTGTTTGCTAGTTTTGCAATTCTTCTGAATTTCCCAAGACATAATAAACTTAAGGGCATGGGTCAGATAGTAACTTGGTCAGTAAGAGATGAAACTCTTCACTGTAATTCAATGATCAGAATATTTAAAGAGTTTATAAAAGAAAATCCTGAAATTTGGACGCCTAAATTAAAAAAAGAAATCTATGAAGCCTGCAGGACTATTGTTGAGCACGAAGATGCTTTTATTGATTTAGCTTTTGAAATGGGTCCAATGGAAGGTTTAACCGCTCAAGAGGTAAAAGACTATATTAGATTTATTGGAAATAGACGTCTGATACAATTAGGACTGGAACCTATATATGATGTCAAAAAAAATCCTTTAACATGGTTAGATACTATGCTTAATGCGGTTGAGCATATGAACTTCTTTGAAGGTAGAGCTACTGAATATTCTAAAGCTTCAACTAAAGGAACATGGGTAGAGGCGTTTTCTTAAAACTTATTGGATTTTAAATTTAAAAAATATTGGCGGAAAACTGGTCTAAGCCCTAAGTGGGGAAATAAATTAATTGAGATAATCAATCAAAAAAAACCCAACCACTTTCTTGAAATAGGTGTTTTTTGTGGAGTTACTTCTCGAAATATTTGTGAATTTTTAAATGTTATTCATAATGGTAACTTTACATACACTGGTATAGATCTATTTGGGGAGGAAAGTAGCGACAACAATGAAAAGAAACCAAAATATATCACTCATCAAAAATTTTCAAATCCATTAAAACATATTTATTATAATTTATTATTTAAAGAAAATTTGAATTCTTTAAATAGTGTTAAAAAATTTTTAAAAAAGTTTGATAACCAAATAAGTCTTTATAAAGGAAATTCAAATAATGTTCTCAAAAATTTGAATATTGAAAATATCGATTTTGCTTTTATAGATGGTGGTCACAGCTATCAAACAACTTTTAATGATTTAAAAGTGGTTCATCAAAGTATGAAAGGTAAAAAAGCCACTATAGTTTGTGATGACTATGAAGACGCTAGTTATATAACTGATGTCAAAAAAGCTATTGACGATTACGTAAAAAGTGAAAATTTATCACTAAGAACGATCGAAGGAAAATTTGCAATAATAGAAATTTAGCTATCTTTGATTTAATAACATTACTTCTCTGACTTCTTGACCTTTATATTTTGATAATGGCCTGATCAGTTTATTTGAAGCATGTTGTTCCATAATATGGGCAGACCAACCAGTAATTCTAGACATTACAAATATGGGAGTATAAAAATCTATGTCAATTCCCATCATATAATAAGTAGGTCCGCACGGAAAATCTACGTTAGGGTGTATATTCTTTTTCTCTAACATGACTTTTTCTAAAATTTCATATATTTGAGTATACTTTTCTTTTTTTAAAAGTTTCGCAACTTTGAACATATAATGTTTCATAGTAGGTACTCTTGAGTCTCCTGTTCTGTATACTCTATGACCAAATCCCATAATAACCTTTTTCTTATCTAAGGCATTTTCAATCCATGTTTTAGCTTTTTCTGGTTTTTTTATTTCCTTCATCATGTGCATTACAGCTTCATTAGCTCCACCGTGTAAAGGGCCTTTAAGTGATGCTATCGCTCCAGTAATAGCACCGTGTAAATCAGACAAACTACTAGTTATTGTTCTGGCAGTAAAAGTTGAAACATTAAAACTATGTTCCGCATATAGAATCAGAGAAATATCAAAAGCCCTTACAATTTCTTTATCAGGAACTTTATTAAACATCATTTTAAAAAAATTTTGTGAAAATGACAATTTTTTGTCTGGAGAAATAATTTTTTTCCCTTTTCGATACCTAAAATAGGCTGCAACCGCAGTAGGTGTCTTAGCAAAAATTCTCATAGCTTTTCTCATGTTAGCCTTGGGAGAGTTATCTTTTGTGTCTTTGTCCTCTAAAGCCATCAAACTAACACAAGTTCTAATAACATCCATAGGATGTGCAGTCTTCGGCATTTTTTGAATGTCATTTAAAATTTGTTTTGACAGTTTTCTTTCTGATCTTTCTTCTTTAATAAATTTTTTTAATTGTTTTTTGTTTGGTAATTCTCCGTGTAAAACTAAGTAAGCCACTTCTTCAAAATCACATTTGTCACACAATTCTTGAACCGTATAACCCCTGTAAGTAAGTGTACTTAATTCTGGAACAACGTGTGAAATTGTAGTTTCATCAACTACTATTCCTAATAAACCTTTTTTAATTTCTTCACTCATTATTCATGTCCCTATTCATGTCCCTCAGTAGAAAAATCTGTAATTTTCTTATCTGGCGTATTGTATTTCTCATATTCTACAAGCTCATACAACCTTTTTCTAGTCTGCATTTTGTCTATAATATTATTTTGGTGACCATCTTTAAAAATAGACTTCAGACCTTCTTCTGCACTTTTCATAGCTAATCTTTGGGTTGTAACTGGATAAATGACTAAATTATATCCTAAGCTTTCAAGTTGATTTTTATCTAACAATTTAGATTTACCGAACTCAGTCATATTGGCCAGCAAATAACCTTTTGAATTTTTTCTAACTTTTTCAAATTCATTCTCATCTTTTAAAGCTTCTGGAAATATCATATCAGCACCTGCACTTTCATATGCTTTAATTCTATTAATTGTTTTATCTAGACCTTCAACCGTATTTGCATCTGTTCTGGCGATAATTAAAAAGTTTTTGTCTTTTCTTGATTTGACACATTCTTCAATTTTCTTAACCATTTCCTCTATAGAAATAAGTTCTTTATTATCTAAGTGACCACACCTTTTTTCAGCAACTTGATCTTCAAGATGACAACCAGCTAAACCTTTAGCCTCAAAGACTTCAATTGTTTTTTTACAATTGCCAAAACCTGTATCGATATCTACTATCGTAGGCAAATCTGTAACTCTTGCTATTTGACTACTTCTATAGCTCACTTGATCTAATGAGGTAAGACCTATGTCAGGTAGTCCTAAGTCATTTGACATTACTCCTCCAGAAACATAGACACCGTCGAAACCAATTTCAGCAATTAATTTCGCACACAGAGGATTGTAAGCACCTGGAAACCTCAGTAATTTTTTAGATTGTAATTTACTTATTAAATTAGATCTTTTTTCTGCTACTGTTTTTTTTGTAAAGTGCATTTGCCAAAATGTATATTAGAGCAGAGTATAAAAATCAAAGATTATTTAAGTAAAATAAATAAGCCTGTTAAAATTAAGAGTATTGCAAGTAAAAATTCGATTGTTTTTTTAATCTTCAAATTTGTAACAAATTTTCTTAAACCACTACCAAATAAAGCCCAAACACATATTGACGGAAAGCATATTACTGCAGCAGTAATTGTGACAAATGCAACACCTATAAAGATATTTTCCTCGGTAGGAAAAAAACCTGAAGCTACTGTTACAGCTATAGACCACGCTTTAGGATTAACAAATTGGAAAACAGAAGCTTCATAGAATTTTAGAGGCCTACCTGTTTCTTTTTGTATCATACTAAAAGAACCAATCATTGTTTTAGCTAGGTAGAGTAGATACAAAAAACATAAAATTTTCATATAAAATTGAACTTGAGGGTAAATTAGAAATAAATTTGCTAAACCAAAACAAGTTAATCCTATTTGTACAATATGACCAAGTGGAATTCCTATTACGTGAGGTAAGGTTCTAAAAAAACCAAATTTAAGTCCAGAGGCAGTTAACATAGCATTATTTGGACCAGGTGTTATAAACATAGTAAAGTAAAAAGTTGCCAAGGCTGAGAATAGGGCAAAAGTTATCATAAATATTTTTCTATAACTTTTTCAAAACCAACAAAATCTGAAATTAAAGCGTCATGCTTAATTTCATTTTCGGATTTTTCTGTATACCCATCTTTTACTAAAATGAAAGGCAATTTAGCATTGTGAGCAGACATTTCATCAACTTCACTATCACCAATCATAATTGTTTTATTTAAATTTCCACCAATAATTTCTACAACATCTGTTAAATGTCTAGGATCAGGTTTATTAAAGGCAAAAGTATCAGATCCTGCAACGTACTCAAAATACTTGTAAATATTTAATCTTTTTAACAGATCAACAGCCAAATGCTCTTGTTTGTTTGTACAAACAGCCATCGAAATATTTTTGGTTTTTGCCCAATCTAAAAATTTAATTAAACCTTTTAATGGCTTACTATACTTATCAATATTCTTGGCATAAAAATCAATAAACTCCTTTGTCATTGCCTTTTTGGTTTCTTCATTTTTAATTTCTTCTTTAAAAGATCTTTGCATCATTACCCATGCCCCTTTTCCAGCAAGTGATTTTATGTCTTTCATTTTTTTTTCTTCGAGTCCGAATTTTCTCATTACATGATTATGTGCAGCCATTAAATCTGGAGCAGTGTTAACAATTGTTCCATCTAAGTCGAATAAAATAGTTAAATTTTGAGTCATTTTTTAAAGTTTTAAAAAGAAATATTTTGTGACTTATTTATAATCTATTTCTAATGTAAAGAGAACTTTTTATGAGGAAAAATTCAAAATTAAAAAAAGTGATTAAACTAAGATCTGAACAAGATGATTTGAGAGTAAAAGCCTTAAACAAAGGTGTAAATTTAATTGCACCAGAAACTATTTTCCTTTCAAAAGATACGAGGTTTGGAAAAAACGTTAAAATTGAACCTTATGTGGTTATTGGCTCAAAAGTTAAAATTGGAAACAATGTTACCATTAAATCTTTTTCCCATTTAGAGGGAGCTAAATTAGAAAAAAATGTTACAGTCGGTCCTTATGCAAGAATAAGACCAGGATCACATTTCTTACCAGGTTCAAAAATAGGTAATTTTGTAGAAACAAAAAATTCTAAAATAAAATCGAAAAGTAAAGTTAATCATTTATCTTATATTGGAGACGCAGAAATTGGGGAAAGTAGTAATATCGGTGCAGGCACTATTACATGTAATTATGATGGGATAAAAAAGCATAAAACTAAAATTAAAAAGAATGTATTTGTAGGGTCAAATTCTTCATTAGTAGCACCATTGCTTATTGAAGAAAACTCTGTAATAGGTGCAGGATCTGTCATTACTAAAAGTATTAAAAAAAATTCACTAGCACTAACAAGATCTCCTCAAATTACAAAAAAAAATTACAAAAGGAAAAAAAAATAATGTGTGGGATAATTGGTATTGCAAGTAATAAATCTGTAACTTCAAATATAATAAATTCTTTAAAAAGATTAGAATATAGAGGATATGACTCGGCTGGCATTGCGACAATTTCTAAACAACATCTTAATGAAAAAAAATGTTCAGGAAGAGTAGAAGAGCTTGAAAAAATATTATTTAATTCACCAGCTCAAGGAAATATAGGAATTGGTCATGTGAGATGGGCTACTCATGGCGTACCTAATGAAATTAATGCACATCCTCATTCATCTGAAATAGTTTCAGTAGTTCATAATGGAATAATTGAAAATTCTAATTTTTTAAAAAAAAGTTTAGAAAAAGAGGGATACAAGTTTAAATCTCAAACTGACACCGAGGTCATTACCTTATTAATCACGAAATATCTTAAAAAATCAAATCCTATCGATGCTGTATTAAAGTCATTAGAATTTCTTGAGGGAAGTTTTGCTTTAGGGATATTGTTTAAAGACCAAGCGGATATAATCATAGGAGCGAGAAGGGGTAGTCCATTAGCTGTTGGATATTCAAATAATGAAAATTATTTAGGTTCCGACTCATACGCTCTAAAAGCTATGACAAATAAAATTTCATATTTAGACGACGGTGAAATATGTATTTTATCAAAAGATAATGTTGAATTTTTTGATAGTAAAAAAAATAAAATAAATAAAAAAATATTAGTTTTATCTGAAGACAAAAATGAAGCAAAGCTAGGAGATTATAAAAATTTTATGTCCAAAGAAATATTTGAGCAACCAACTACCGTTAAAAATTGTTTGAATGAGTATATAGATAAAATTAGAAATGACATAAATCTTTATGACTTTCCAATTAATCCAAAAAAAATCGAAAAAATTTTTCTTATTGGTTGTGGTACTGCTTATCATTCATGTCAAGTAGCCAAATATTGGATAGAAGAACTAACGGATTTAAATGTAGAAACTGAAGTGGCATCAGAATTTAGATACAGAAAAATAAAATTTGACCCTAATACTTTATATGTATTTGTATCTCAGTCTGGAGAAACAGCAGACACAGCTGCAGCCTTAGAATTAGCAAAAAAAAATAAAATGAAAACTTGTTCTGTAATAAATGTGGTAGAAAGCTCAATTGCTAGGAATTCCGATTGGGTTATTCCAATTCATGCTGGTCCAGAAATAGGTGTTGCTTCAACAAAAGCCTTTATAGGTCAAATGCTTGTTTTATATGTAATGAGTTTAAAAATTTCTAGAATAAGAGGCAACATTGATAATAAAAATTATATTGAAAGAATTAAAAATCTTAAAAATCTACCTGATAGTATAGAAAAATCATTAAAAACAGAGGAACTTATTCAGGTATTTGCTAAAGATTTTTTATCAGCAAAAGGATCAATGTTTTTAGGTAGAGGATCATCATTTCCAATCGCATTAGAAGGAGCATTAAAATTAAAAGAATTATCATATCTTCACGCAGAGGGTTATCCCGCAGGTGAGATGAAGCACGGCCCACTTGCTTTAATTGAAGATGGTTTGCCTGTTATCATTTTAGCACCAAAAGATAAATATTTTGAAAAAACTATTTCTAATATGCAAGAAGTTATAGCAAGAGGGGGAAAAGTTTTATTAATATCAGATAAACACGATGAAGTAATAAATGAAAATATAAGATTTAAAATTGAAATGCCTTTTATTGATGAACTTTTAAATCCTTTTTTGTTAACTATACCACTTCAATTACTAGCTTATCACGTAGCGTTATTAAAAAAATGTGATATAGATAAACCAAGAAACTTGGCTAAATCTGTAACAGTTGAGTAAATTTTCTAATTTAACTATTGGAAATTTATTCTCTATACTCTATATACATATCACAGGTTGAATATGAAAAAATGGACATTAAATAGCTGGACTAAATATCCTGCAAAACATCTTCCTAATTATGTAGATAAGAAAGAGTTGGATTTAGTCTTAGGCAAAATACAAAAGTATCCACCACTCGTTTTTGCTGGAGAAACTAGATCTTTGAAAAAGGCATTAGCGCAAGTAGTAGAGGGTAAAGCCTTTTTACTTCAGGGTGGAGATTGTGCAGAAAGTTTTGCAGAATTTCATCCGGATAATATCAGAGATACTTTTAAAGTAATTTTGCAGATGTCTTTAGTTTTAACAGCATCAGCTTCAGTACCAGTTGTTAAAGTTGGAAGAATAGCTGGACAATTTTCTAAACCAAGAAGTGCTCCAACAGAAAAAAAAGATGGAAAAGAGTTACCAAGCTATTTAGGTGACAACATAAACGGAATGGATTTTAATGAGAAATCAAGAGTTCCAGATGCAAAAAGATTATTTAGAGCATATTCACAATCAGCATCAACGCTAAACTTATTAAGAGCTTTTTCTCAGGGAGGGTTTGCTGATCTCAGACAAGTGCATTTATGGAATTTAGGATTTATTAAAGAAAAAACTAAAGGTAAATACAAAGAGATTGAGGATAAAATTAGCGATGCTTTGGCTTTTATGCAAGCTTGTGGAATCAATTCAGACAATAATAGAAGATTAAGAACTGTAAATTTTTATACTTCTCATGAAGCCCTTTTACTACCATTTGAAGAGGCCATGACAAGGGTCGACTCAACTACTGGAGAGTATCACGATACATCTGCACACTTTGTGTGGATAGGAGACAGAACTAGACAACCAGATGGAGCTCATGTTGAATTTTGCAGAGGTATTAAAAACCCTTTAGGCTTAAAATGTGGTCCGACCTTAAAACCTGAGGAACTTGTAAAACTATGCAATATTCTTAATCCAGATAATGAGCTAGGAAGAATGACCTTGATTTCAAGATTTGGAGCAGACAACGTAGAAAAATATTTACCTAAACTAATTAAAGTAATTAAAAAAGAAGGATTAAATGTAATATGGTCATGTGACCCAATGCACGGCAACACAATCAAGGCAGCCACAGGATTTAAGACAAGACCTTTTGACAGTGTTTTAAAAGAGGTAAAAAACTTTTTTGGCGTACATCAATCTGAAGGAAGTTATGCTGGAGGATTACACGTCGAAATGACTGGTCAGGATGTGACCGAATGCACAGGTGGGGCTCAGAAAATATCTGAAAACGACTTATCTAATAGATACAGAACGCATTGCGACCCAAGATTGAATGCTGATCAAGCGTTAGAATTAGCTTTTTTAATTTCTGATGAAATTAAGAAAAACTCAAAATATTCAAAAAAAATTATCCAAGCCGCGTCTTAATAATTATTGTAATTATTAAGACATGACCTTAAAAGAGGAGGTGTATTAATTATGGAAGTAAAAAATAGAGCAAAAATTATCACTGATTGGATCAACAATTATTGTGAAACTACGTCGTTTAATCCCAAAACATTAGTAGTTGGTATTTCAGGCGGCATAGACTCCTCCGTAGTTAGTACGCTATGTGCAAACACAGGAAGAAAAACAATTGTGTTAACAATGCCAATAAAACAAATAAAATCTCAACATGATTTAAGCTTGAAGCATGCAAAATGGTTAAAAGATAAGTTTAAAAACGTTGAGCATCACTTAATCGAGATGGACAAAATATTTGAATCTTTTTCCAAAGTTCTAAATAACTTTGATAATGAACATGGATTTGCAAATTCAAGAGCTAGGTTAAGAATGGCAACTCTATATCAAGTGGCAGCAGCTAATTCTGGTATAGTAGTTGGAACAGGGAATAAAGTTGAAGATTTTGGTGTTGGCTTTTATACTAAATATGGTGATGGAGGAGTAGATATTTCTCCAATAGCTGATTGTACAAAAACTCAAGTTTGGGAATTAGGTAAATATCTTGGAGTATCAGATGAAATTATTAATTCTCAACCGACTGATGGATTGTGGGACGATGGTAGAAATGATGTCCAACAATTAGGAATGAGTTATGAAGATCTTGAAAAAGCTATGGAAAATAAAGACGATCCAAACTATCAGAAATATTTAAAGATAAGAGAAAAAAATTTACACAAAATGAAACCTATCCCAGTTTGCAAATTCAATGAATAATTTACATTTAACTAATTCACTTACAAATAAAAAAGAAATTTTTAATCCAATTAATAAAGAAAAAGTTTCCTTATATGCATGTGGACCAACCGTTTATGATAATCCACATGTTGGAAACGCTCGCGCTCTAGTAGTGTTTGATCTTCTTTTCAGAATACTCATTGAACTTTACGGAGAGAAAAAAGTTAATTATGTTAGAAATATAACAGATATTGACGATAAAATTATTGAAGCTTCAAAAACTAAAAAAATAAGTATTTCAGACTTAACAAAATCTATAACAGAAAAATTTCACGAAGATTGTAAAATTTTATTTTGTTTAAATCCAACTAAAGAACCAAGAGCAACTGATCATGTTGAGGGCATGATTAACATGACAAAAAAACTAATTGAAAAAAAAGCTGCTTATGAAAAAGAGGGGCACGTTTTTTTTAGAGTAAGTTCATTTAAAAAATATGGTAAGCTTTCAAATAAAAATCCAGATGACCTAAAAGCTGGTGCGAGAGTTGAAGTATCTAAATTAAAAAATGATCCTTTAGATTTTGTTCTTTGGAAACCTTCAGATAATAATGATCCTGGTTGGGACTCGCCATGGGGAAGAGGTAGACCAGGATGGCATTTAGAGTGTTCAGTAATGAGTGAAAAATATTTAGGTAAAAACTTTGATATACATGGTGGAGGATTAGATTTAATTTTTCCGCATCATGAAAATGAGATTGCTCAATCGTGTGTTCATAGTGGAACAGATAAATTTGCTAACTATTGGGTACACAACGGATTTGTAACTATGAATAAAGAAAAAATGTCAAAATCTATTGGCAATATAACAACAATAGAAGATGCAACCAAAAAATATTCAGGACAGGTGGTCCGTTTATCTTTATTAAGCTCTCAATATAAACAACCATTGGATTGGAATAACGAATTACTCACGGAACAATCCAAAACTTTAGATAAATGGTACTCAATGTATTCCTCTGAAGTAAGTGAAAAAACACCTGATTGTTTTAATGATTTATTAGATGACATGAATACCCCACTTTATATTTCTAAGCTGCATGAGTTGTTTCAACAATCACAAAATGGAAACAAAGATAAAAAAAAAGAATTTAACAAAGCATGTCGTTTAATTGGATTATTTAATGAAAGTGCAGAAAAAAGAGCTGAGTACAAAAAAAGTAAAGTTAAAATCTCTGAAGACAATATATTAAGTAAAATTAAAGATCGCGAGGAAGCTAAAAAAACTGGCAATTATAAACTTGCTGATCAAATAAGAGATGATTTAAACAAAGAAGGTATTGATATAAAAGATGAAAAAGGTAAAACGACTTGGAACTATAAATGAAAAAAGAAAAAATATACATTTTTGATACGACTTTAAGAGACGGCGCACAGACTGAGGGAGTCGATTTTTCAGTTGAAGATAAGAATAAAATTGCAAAAATTCTATCCAATATTGGAGTAGACTACATAGAAGGTGGTTGGCCAGGTGCAAATCCTGTGGATAACGAATTTTTTGATAAATCCCCTAACCTTGGAAACTCAAAATTTACAGCTTTCGGGATGACAAAAAAGAATGGAGTTAGTGCAGATAATGATCCAAATTTATCTCCTTTAATGAATGCTGATTGTAAAACAGTTTGCGTTGTTGGAAAAACTTGGGATTTTCACGTTAAAACTGCTTTAGGTATTAAAAACGAGGATAATTTAAAAAACATTAAAGAAACAGCTAAGCATTTTGTAAAAAACAATAAAGAATTTCTTTTTGATGCTGAACATTTCTTTGATGGATATAAAAATAATCCTAGTTACGCACTTGATTGTTTAAAACAAGCTTATGATGAGGGAGCTAGATGGGTAGTTTTATGTGATACAAATGGCGGAACCTTACCGAATGAAGTTGGAGAAATAATTAATAGTGTCACCAAAGTAATACCGGGAAAAAATTTAGGTATTCATGCTCATAACGATACAGAAAATGCCGTAAGCAACTCTTTAACAGCTGTATTAGCTGGAGCTAGACAAATACAAGGAACTATAAATGGTTTAGGAGAAAGATGTGGAAATGCAAATTTAATGTCTATTATTCCAACACTTTTTTTAAAAAATACTTTTAGTGATAAATTTGAATTAAATATAAACAAAAAGAAACTTTCATCATTAACTGAATGCTCTAGGTTTTTAGATGAAGTTCTTAATAAAAAACCAAATAAAAGCATGGCCTATGTTGGTGGTTCCGCGTTTTCTCATAAAGGAGGATTACATGTTTCTGCAGTAAAAAAAGATCCAAAAACCTACGAACATATAAATCCAAAAGAAGTTGGTAATCATAGAAATATTATTGTTTCAAATCAAGCTGGAAGATCAAATATAATATCCAGACTTGAAAATTATGGAATAAAAATTGACTCAAAAGACACCAAAGTTCAAAAAATTTTAAATGAAGTTAAAGAAAGAGAGTTTACTGGTTATTCTTACGATGGTGCTGATGCATCTTTTGAGCTTTTGGCAAATAAATTATTAGGGAAGCTTCCAGAATATTTGAAAGTAAAAAACTATAATGTGAATGTAAAAAAAGATAATGAATTAAAAACAACTGCAGAGGTTACTTTTATAATTGATGGTAAGGAAATTCATTGTCAGGGTGAAGGAAATGGACCCGTGAATGCACTGGACAATGCAATTAGATCAAATTTTAAAAAGGTTGAAAAATACTACAAATATTTTTCTGATCTTAAGCTTTTAGATTACAAAGTTAGAATTTTAAATACTGGTACAGGAGCAACCACAAGAGTTTCTATTGAAAGTACTGATAAAACTGGAAAAAGCTGGTTTACAATCGGTGTTTCTCAAAATATTATTGAAGCTTCATTTAAAGCATTAATAGATAGTTTAGAATACAAACTATTTAAAGAAAAAGCACCAGCAAATATACATGAAAAATAAATTTGGTTTTATTTTAATCAAACCACAACTAGGTGAGAATATTGGTGCATCAGCCAGATCCTTAAAAAATTTTGGTTTCAAAAATTTAATAATAACTAATCCAAAGTATGATTGGCCCAATATAAAAGCTAAAGCGACTTCAGTAGGTGCTTTTGATATTTTGAATAAAACAAAAGTATTCAATAACACTATTTCAGCAATTAAAAATTTTGATATAATCTTCTCATTTAGTGCGAGAAGAAGAGATATAAATAAAAAACATATAAATATGAATACATTCCTCAATATCACAAAAAAAATAGAAAAAAAAAAAATTGGACTAATGTTTGGTCCAGAGGCTTCAGGTTTATCGAATTTAGATTTATCGTATGCTAATTATGTAGTTCAAATACCATCATCACCAAAATTCAAATCAATGAACCTGTCTCATTCAGTTTCATTGGTATGTTATGAAATATTTAAATTAAATAATCTTAAACTAACCAATCAACAATTCTTTAATAAAAAAATAGGTAAAAAAGGGGAGTTATCTCAAATACTAAAGTTACTTATTGAAAAACTCGAAAAGAAAAACTTCTTTAAACCTCCTGAAAAAAGACTTTCAATGATTAAAAATATAAACAATTTATTTTATAGAATGGAGCCGGATGACAAAGAACTAAGGATTTTGGGCAGTTTAATTGGTTCTTTAAGTAAAAATAAAAAAAAGCATAATTGACATTTACCCCTTAAACCTTGTAAACCCGAGATCAAATAATGACAAAAAGATTAAAATCGAAACATAAAGTAGACAGAAGGCTCAAGGCAAATTTATGGGGCAGGCCAAAAAGTCCATTTAACGTAAGAGCATATCCTCCAGGTCAACATGGACAAAATAAAAAAGGCAAACCAACAGATTACGGCATTCAACTTCAGGCAAAACAAAAGTTAAAAGCCTATTATGGAAATATAAATGAGAGACAATTTAGAAATATTTATAGAAAAGCGTTATCAAAAAGGGGTGATACTTCTGAAAATTTAATTGCTATATTAGAGAGTAGACTTGATACTGTGGTTTACAGAGCAAAACTTGCACCAACTGTTTTTGCTGCAAGGCAGTTAATTAATCATGGACATATAAAGGTAAATAAAAAACGGGTAAATGTTTCAAGTTATATTTTAAAAGACACTGATCAAGTTGAAGTTAACGAAAAATCAAAAAAATTAAATGTAATTGATGGTTCGATACAGAGCAAAGAAAGAGAGATACCCGAATACATTCAATTTGATAGTAAAAGTAAATCAGTAAAACTTGCTAGAGTACCAAAATTCTCTGAAGTTCCGTACCCGGTTATTATGGAACCAAGTTTAGTAATCGAATATTATTCAAGATAATTAAATTAGTTTTTTTTCTTCAAAGACTTTTTTTAGCTCACCTTTTTCAAACATATCTTTAACAATATCACAACCACCAATAAACTCACCTTTAATATATAATTGAGGAATAGTAGGCCAATCACTAAAATCTTTAATACCTTGTCTTAAGTTCTGATCCTCTAAAACATTTACACCTAAAAATTTAACATTCAAATGTTTTAATATATTTGAAACCGTCATGGAAAAACCGCATTGAGGACTTTCTGGTGTGCCTTTCATAAATAAACATACATTATTATTTTCAATTAATTTTTGTATATTTTGTTTGATATTCATTCTTATTTTTCTTCCGTAGTTAATGATAAAGCGTGTAACTCTCCACCCATTTTACCTTTCAAAGATTTATAAACTAATTTATGTTGTTCAATCTTATTTAAACCTTTAAATATCTTAGATTTTACTATTGCTGAATAGTGATTATTGTCACCCATTAGATCTTTAATCTCAATGGATGCATCTGGTATAGCTTCTAAAATATGTTTTTCAAGTTCTTTAATTGTTAAGGCCATTAAATTGATTATACCATTTATTGTTTAACTCATAAAGCTCTTTTACATTTATCTTTAAGTCATTATCTAATTCAAAATATTCATTTTGAGTAGTACCAATATTATCGAAATAAATATTATTTTCTTTAAATAATGACTCAAGTTTTGAATAATTTTTCTTATCTACTTCAATTATATATCTACTTTGATCTTCACCAAAAAAATATTCAAATATGTTTGTCAATTTTTTTGGTTTATTTATTTTTATCCCAATTTGAGAACTAATAGACATTTCAGCTAATGCTAAAATGATACCACCAGTCGATACATCATGTACTGAGTTTATAATACCAGTATTAATAAGTTTAAAAACCATTTCACCATTATTTTTTTCATTTAAAAGGTTTACATCTGGTGGCATCCCATCATGTAAATTATGTATTTGATTTATAAAAACACTTTGATCAAGATGACCAAATGTTTTACCAACAACTACTATATTGCTACCAGTTTTTTTAAATCTATGATTTTGAATTTTATTCAAATTTTTAATTAATCCAACACCCCCAATTACTGGTGTAGGGTAAATATTATTATTATTAGTGCCGTTATAGAAAGAAACATTTCCAGATACGACAGGATAATCTAAAAATTCACACGCTTCTTTTATACCAAGTATATTTTCTGCAAATTCTCCCATGATTTCAGGATTTTCTGGGTTTCCAAAATTTAAACAATTAGTAATAGCTATTGGTTTAGCTCCTACAGATATTAAATTTCTCCAACTCTCACACACAATTTGTTTACCACCATTTAAAGGAAATGATTTACAATAATTAGCAGAAGAATCTACAGTAACAGCTATTGCTTTATCCTTATTATGTATTTTAATAATTGCTGCATCTGTTCCAGATCGCTCTATTGTATCGCCCATCACCATTTGGTCATATTGTTCTGTAACCCATTTTTTATTTGATTGATTTGGTGATGATATTATTTTAAAAAAAGCCTCATCAAAACTTATTTTTTTTAAGTCTTTAAACTTAACTTTTTTACTTTTAAATTTTTTTTTTGTCCACTTTCTATCATATAAAGGAGCATTAGAAGAAAGCGCGTTTATGGGAATTGTTGCTACAATTTCATTTTTAAATTTTAATGATAAATTTTTAGAATTAGTTGTTTTTCCAATTATAACAAAATCAAGATCCCACTTTTTAAAAATTTCACTAGCTTCGTTTTCTTTTCCATCCTCCAAAATTATTAACATTCTCTCTTGGCTTTCGGATAACATCATCTCATAAGGACTCATATTATCTTCTCTACAGGGTACTTTATCTAAATCTAATTCTATACCTAAATTTCCTTTAAATGCCATTTCAACACTGGATGAGGTTAAACCAGCTGCTCCCATATCCTGTATAGATATAATTGAATCTTTTTTCATCAATTCTAAACAAGCTTCCATCAAAAGTTTTTCTGTAAAGGGATCTCCAACTTGTACAGTTGGTTTTTTGTCTTCAGAATTTTCATCAAACTCTGCAGACGCCATTGATGCACCATGAATTCCATCTCTTCCTGTTTTGGAACCAACATAAACAACAGGTTTATTTATTCCTTTAGCTTTTGAATAAAAAATTCTTTTTTTATCCGCTAAACCAACTGCCATGGCGTTAACAAGTATATTCTCGTTGTAAGTGCTGTTAAATTTAGTCTCTCCAGCAACAGTTGGGATACCTATACAATTTCCATAACCTCCAATTCCAGATACAACTCCATTTAAAAGATTTTTTGTTTTTTTGTTTTTTGGATCACCGAAATGAATTGAATTTAAAAGCGCTATAGGCCTAGCTCCCATTGTAAAAACATCTCTTAATATACCTCCTACCCCTGTCGCTGCTCCTTGATAGGGCTCAATAAAAGATGGATGATTATGACTTTCAATTTTAAAAACTACAGCATCATCATCACCGATGTCAATTACTCCAGCGTTTTCTCCTGGGCCCTGAATAACATTTTTGTTTTTAATTGGCAATTTTTTTAAATGTACTTTAGATGATTTGTAAGAACAATGTTCATTCCACATTGCTGAAAAAATACCAAGCTCTAAGATATTTGGCTCTCTATTCAACAATAATTTAATCTTGGAATATTCTTCAGATTTTAATCCATGAAAATCAATTATTTCTTTTGTAATTTTCATTAATTTAAAATACTTGTAAATAAGCCAATACCATCTGTATTGCTTATTAAGTTATCTATCATTCTTTCTGGATGAGGCATCATACCTAAAATATTTTTTCCATTATTAAGTATACCTGCAATATTATTTATAGAACCATTAGGGTTTGTACTGTCATTAATTAAGCCATTTTTATTACAATACTTGAACGGTATAAGCTCCTTGTCTTCTAGTTCTTTTAAATGGTCTTTTTGTGTAAAATAATTACCTTCATTATGAGCAATATTTAATCTTATAATATTATTTTTTTTATAGTTTTTACAAAATTTATTATTATTGTTTGTTACTTTTAAATAAACATCTTTTGAAATAAATTTTAAATCTTTATTTCTTAATAACGCGCCTTTAAGAAGGCCAGTTTCAATAAGTATTTGAAAACCATTACATATTCCTAAAATTAGGCAACCAGAATTAGCTGCTTTTATTACCTCATTTAAAATATTAGATTTTGCAGCAATTGCACCAGATCTTAAATAGTCACCATAAGAAAAACCTCCGGGGATAACAATTAAATCTGATTTGGGTAATTCATTATCTTTATGCCAAACCATTTTATTTTTAAATTGCAGTTTTGTGAGTGCAGTCGCTATATCTCTATCACAGTTTGATCCAGGAAAAACTATAACTGAAGAATTCATTATATTTTTATTATTTTATATTGCTCTATAATTAAATTAACTAAAAGCTTTTTACACATATTTTCTATTGCACTTTTAGCTTTTTTTTCATCTGACTCATTTAATTCTATCTCTATATATTTACCTTGTCTTAAATTTTTTAAGGAATTTATACCCATATTCTGTAATGTCTGTTCAATTACTTTTCCTTGTGGATCAAGAACATCTTTCTTTAAAGTTATGATTACTGCAAATTTCAAATTATTTTTTTTTGAATTTAATTGAACTTTGTTTATTGAAATTTACTTCTTTCACATTAGCTATTTCTGGCATAATACCAAGTCTTCGAGCCACTTCTTGATAACCCTCAATTATATTACCCAGATCTTTTCTGAACCTATCTTTATCTAATTTTTTCTCAGTTTTTGCGTCCCATAGTCTACAAGTATCTGGACTTATTTCATCAGCTAAAACTATTTCATTTTCACCTTTGTCTTTATTCCATGATTTCCCATATTCTATTTTGAAATCTACTAACTTAATACCTATCCCTTTAAATAAACCTATTAAAATATCATTAATTCTTAATGTCATTTTATCAATCTTTTTTATTTCCTCTTTTGTAGCCCAATCAAAAGTAAAAATATGTTCTTTGGATACAATAGGGTCTTGCAAATCATCGTTTTTTAAACAGTATTCTAACAGAGGTTTTTCTAGAGTGGTTCCTTCAGGTATTCCAAGTCTTTTTGTTAAAGATCCACTAGCAACATTCCTTACAATAAATTCAAGCGGGATTATTTCGGCACGTCTTATTAACTGTTCGCGCATATTGAGCCTTTTGATAAAATGGGTTTTTATTCCACATTGAGCTAGACTTGTTAAAAGATACTCCGATATTCTATTATTTAAGACTCCCTTACCCTCAATTTTAGATTTTTTAAGATTATTAAATGCGGTTGCATCATCTTTAAAGTGCTGAATAACTACATACTTGTCATTAGTAGAATAAATTATTTTTGCTTTTCCCTCGTAAAGTTTTTTACCTTTATTCATATAAGATTATTTTTTTAATGCTCTTCTAAAAATTATATTAATTTTTTTAGAATGATAACCTAAATCAAACAATTTTTTCAATTTATTAACAGGTATTTTTTTAATAATTCTTTGATCTTTTATTAAATTGTCAAAAAAAGAAGTATTATTTTTCCATGTTAACATAGCATTTTTCTGTACTATCGAATAAGCTTGCTCCCTTGTAAAACCATTAGAGGTAAGCTCTAAAAGCACTCTTTGAGAAAAAAATAAACCATTGGTTAAGTTAAGATTTCTTTTCATATTCTTTGGATAAATATTCAAATTCTTGATAACATCGTTTAGCCTTACTAAAGCAAAATCTAAAGCAATAGTAGTGTCAGGTCCAATATTTCGTTCCACAGAAGAATGTGAGATATCTCTTTCATGCCACAAAGCAACATTTTCTAAAGCTGGAATAATATTTGCACGAATTAATCTTGCTAGTCCAGTTAGATTTTCACTTAATACAGGATTTTTTTTATGAGGCATTGCAGAAGAACCTTTTTGCTTTTTACCGAAAAACTCCTCTACTTCTAAAACTTCTGTTCGTTGAAGATGTCTTATCTCTGTCGCAAATCTTTCAACAGAACTTGCAACAATTGCTAAGGTAGAGAAAAATTGGGCATGACGGTCTCGAGGAATAATTTGAGTTGATATGGGTTCGATTTTTAATTTCAATTTTTTAGCAACATAAGATTCTATTTTTGGATTTATATTTGCAAAAGTTCCAACTGCACCAGATATTGCACATGTTGATATTTCGTTAATAGAGTCTTCAAGTCTTTTTTTATTTCTTAAAAACTCTTGATAAAATGTTAACATTTTAAATCCAAAGGTAATTGGCTCTGCATGAATACCATGACTTCTACCTATACAAACCGTAAACTTGTGTTTATTAGCTTGTTTTTTTATGGATAATAATAAATTGTCCAAATCCTTAATAAGAATTTTTCCGGCTTGATTTAATTGCAAGTTAAAACATGTGTCTAAAACATCAGATGAAGTCATACCTTTATGAAGGTATTTTGCCTCTTTTCCAACCTTCTCAGTTATTGAAGTTAAAAAAGCAATGACATCATGCTTTACTTTTTTTTCAATTTCAAAAATTCTTTTAGGATTTATTTTAGCTTTTTTACTAACTTTTTTTGATACTCCTCTTGGAATAATTCCAAATTTTTCCATCGCCTCTGCAGCTGCTAATTCTATTTTTAGCCAAATAGAGTATTTGTTATAATCACTCCAAATATTAGTTAATTCTGCTCTAGAATATCTTTCTATCATTATAAATTTGGAGGAAAGTTTAAACCTTTCTTGGATAAGGTAAAAATTTCGTATCCATCTTTAGTTACACCAACAGTGTGTTCAAATTGTGCTGATAAGGATTTGTCTTTTGTTACTGCTGTCCAACCGTCTTTTAAAGTTTTTGTTTCGAATTTTCCAGAGTTAATCATTGGTTCTACTGTAAATATCATTCCCTCTTTAAGTTCTTGACCAGATTCCCTTTCACCGTAATGAAGAACATTTGGACTTTCGTGGAATTTTTTACCAATTCCATGTCCACAAAAATCTCTTACAACTGAAAAACCTTCAGCCTCAACAATATTTTGTATTGTGTAACCTATATTTCCTATTTTTGTATTTGCTTTTATTGTTTTAATTGCTGCCATCATTGCGTCATAAGTAATTTTTATTAGTTTTTTTGCTTTAACAGAGCATTCTCCAACAATAAACATTCTACTTGTGTCACCGTGCCAGCCATCTTTAATTGCTGTAACATCTACATTTATTATATCACCTTCGTTTAAAATTTTATCTGATGGAATACCGTGACAAACAACATGATTAGATGAGGTACAACAAGATTTTGGATATCCTCTATAATATAATGGTGCTGAAAAAGCCTTATGATCATTAATATATTGATAACACAATTTATCAATTTCTAAAGTACTTATCCCAGGCTTAATTATACCATCCACTTCATCTAAAGCACCAGCCGCGATCGATCCGGCTATTTTTGTTTTTTCGAAACTTTCAATCATTTTATAAAATTAATTTTGCTATTAATTATTATTCCTTTTGGTAAAAACTTACAATCGTAGCAAATAACTTTTAGATTATTTTTTAATGCAAATGTTAATAATTTTTTATATTTTGGGTCTATGTCCTCTGCAATCTTAAATTTATTACAATCTTCTCTTTGTATAATAAAAGCTAGATAGATATCAAAACCTTTTTTTTTTGCCTCTATTAATTCATTAATATGTTTTAAACCCCTGTCAGTTATAGCGTCCGGAAATTCAGCAAGTCCTTTTATTCTTGATAAAGTTACATTTTTTACTTCTATAAAAGTGCCTTTGTTGTTATTTTTAATAAAAAAATCAAATCTAGTATTTTTATTAAATTTTTTTTCTCTAAATAATACATCGGACTTTTTAAAGTTTATTACTTTACCACTCAATAAAGCTTCATAAAAAATTTTATTAGTAAGATGGGTGTTTATTCCAACTTTTTTTCCATTTATTTCTATTATTTGAAGAGTGTATTTAAGTTTCCTTTTTATATCATTCGTTTCAGTAAACCAAACTTTATTACCTTTTTCTAATAGACCCATCATAGAGCCAGTATTAGGACAATGCGCAGTAATAACTTTATTATTGACTTTTATATCAACAAAAAATCTTTTATATCTTTTAATTAATACTCCTGCTATTAATTCATTTTCAAAAATCATATATAATTTTTTACTATGAAGAAAAATTTAAAAAAAGTAAATGCAGCTATTTTAGTCATCGGTAATGAAATTTTATCAGGCAGAACTCAAGATTTGAACGTATCTTTTATATCAAAATGGCTTAATGAAAAAAATGGTATATCTGTTAAAGAAGTAAGAGTAATTCCTGATGAAGAAAAAATAATTATTAAAACAACAAATGATTTAAGAAAAAAATTCAATTATGTTTTTACAACTGGGGGAATAGGACCCACTCATGATGATATAACTGCAAAATCAATATCCAAAGTATTTAAAGTCAAATATGAATATCACACCGAGGCTTTTGAAATATTAAAAGAATATTATGGAAATAAAAATTTTAATGATGGTAGGAAAAAAATGAGTAAAATGCCCAAAGGATCAAATCTTATTTATAATCCATCTAGTGCAGCTCCGGGCTTTAAGATCAAAAATGTTTTTTGCCTCCCAGGGGTGCCTTTGATTTTAAAATCAATGATACATAATTGTTCTAGATATCTTAACAAAGGGTCAAAGGTATATAGCGACTCAATTAATTTAATAACTGTTGAAAGCAATATTTCAAAACAATTAGAAAAAATACAAAAAAAATTTAGAAAAGATATTGATATAGGAAGCTACCCTTTTTTTAGGCTTGGGAGAGTAGGAGTATCTATAGTTTTAAGGTCTCAAAAAAAACATAAAATTGCTTTATGTAAAAAAGAAATTTTGAAAAATATTGTAAAAAAGAAAAATATATTAAAAGTATGAAAATTTTCGATTGCTTCATGTATTATGATGAAGAAACAGTCCTAGATCTTAGATTTAATATCTTAGATAAATATATCGATCAGTTTGTTGTCGTTGAAAGTAAGTTCACTCATAGTGGTGAGAAAAGAAAATTGTTGTTTGATATTAACAAATATTCAAAATTTAAAAAAAAAATAAATTACGTAATATTAAATAAAGAACCAGACAATTTAGAAATTATAAACAAAGAAGACTCTTTTGATAAAAAAAACTCAAAATATATAATGAATGCACTAAAGCGAGAAAACTTTCAAAGAAATTCAATTACACAAGGTATAAAAAATGCGAGTCCAAATGACCTGATTTTAATATCGGATGTTGATGAAATTCCGAATTTAGAACAACTAAATGCTAGTGACATCAAAAACGAAATAATTTTATTTAAACAAAATTTTTATTATTATAAATTTAATTTAAAGCTTGAAGACATGCCTTGGTTTGGAACAAAAGCGTGTAAATATAAAATTCTTAAGTCACCTCAATGGTTAAGAAATATTAAGGGTAAAAATTATCCTTTTTGGAGAATAGATGTTTTATTTTCTGATAAAAAATATTCAAATATTAAATTTATTGAAAATGGAGGTTGGCATTTTTCTAATATGAAAACTCCAGCTGAAATAGAAAAAAAAATGAAAACTTATTTGCATCATAGAGAATACGATATTAAACCTTTAGGCACAGATAAGATAAAAGAAATTATTAAAAATAAAAAATCAATATACAATTTAAGAGCAGATATGAAGTCTGAAAAAATTGATGGAACACAAGATCTTGTAACAACAGATGGAAATGAATTACCTGAATTTATAAAAGAAAATAAAGAAAAGTTTTCAAACTGGATTGATTAAATGAATAAAAAAACAATCATAACTCTTGCAGACTCAACTTACTTTCCGTTACTTGAAGAGCTGGTAAATTCAATTAGAAAATTTAAAGAAAGTGCAGATACTGATATTTGTGTTTTAGATGCTGGTTTAAATTCTTCACAAATTGAAAAAATAAGTAGCTCAGTCGACGAAATTAAAAAAGCAGAGTGGGATATAGAAGTTCCTTTTCATAAAAAAAAAAAGGAATGGTTGAAAAGTCAGGTATCAAGAGCTTTTCTTCCAAAATACTTTCCCAATTATGAAAAATATTTATGGATCGATTGTGATGCTTGGGTAAATTCATGGAATTGTATTGAGAATTATTTTAAAGCTTGTGAAAATAATAAATTAGCTATTACTCAGTCTATAGGTCCAGGATATAGAAGCCTAGCAAAAGTAAATTGGATATTTGGTAAGTTTGCAGCAATTAAAACTCAAAACTACAAACATGCAAAGATGTCGGGTGTTTCAGAAAATGATGCAAGAAAATTAGCATTTGCTCCTCATTTAAATATTGGTGTTTTTTCTTTAATGAAAAATTCTTTATGTTGGGAAACCTGGCAAAAAAATTTAAAAAAAGTATTACTTAAAGGACGTATATTTGGATCTGAAGGTTTGGCAATTAATATGTCAGTTTATTTAGATAATGTTCCAACGGAATTTTTACCTATTAGTCACAATTGGATCACTAGCCATTTACTTCCAATTTACGATGAAAAAAATAAAACATTTAAAGAACCTAATATACCTAATAATGAGATAGGAATTATGCATTTAGCAGCTGGTATATGGAAGAATGGGACAGATATGAGAGTTGATAAAAATATTAAGATAAATATAAAGTCATTAGAGGGAAAAACTTTAGAAAAAAGCTTAAGAAACTTAGATAATTAAAAATATGAAACTTTGTAGAATAGGTGAACTAGGCAAGGAAAAACCAGCAGTAATAGATAATGATGGTTCTTACAAAGATCTATCTGGTATAATATCTGATCTCAATCCTGAAAATTTAAATTTCGAAACTATCGAAAAGATAAAAAAACTAAATATTAAAGATTTACCAATTCTTGATGCTAATTCTAGAATAGGTGCTTGCGTTAAAAATCCATCAAAATTTTTGGGGATTGGTCTGAATTTTAAAGATCATGCAAAGGAGCAAAACTTACCTATACCAAAAGAGCCAATTATCTTTTCAAAATTTACTAATTGTATTGTAGGACCAAATGATGACATAGAAGTTCCAAAAAACTCAAATCATACTGACTGGGAAGTTGAAATTGGATTTGTGATGGGAAAAAAAGCAAAATACGTTGAAGAAAAAAAAGCACTTGATTATGTTCTTGGTTTTTTTCTTGTTACTGATGTAAGTGAAAGAGAGTTTCAAAAAAATAAAGGTCTCACATGGGACAAAGGTAAAGGTTTTGATACATTTGGACCAATTGGACCATACATACTTACAAAAGATGAAGTTAAAGACTACAATAACTTAAATATGTTCTTAGATGTAAATGGTGAGAGAATGCAAACCGGAAATACCAAAGAAATGATATTTAATATAGAGCAACTAGTTTCTTATATGAGCCACTGTATGACTTTATATCCAGGTGACATATGTTGTACCGGAACACCAAATGGTGTAGGGGAAAATATGAAACCACCTAGATTTTTAAAAGGAGGTGAAGAACTTATCCTAGGAATAGATAAATTAGGAAATCAAAAACATAAAGTTGTAAAAGGTTAAAGTATGACAGTTTGTTACATTCAATAAATCCATAATTTTTTTTATATTATTAAGACATGAGAACAATTAACATTATTATTTTATCTCTTTTTATTCACTCCTTTTCGTATGCCGATAAAAATATGAAAATTGGACATATGGGAAAACCTGAAGATGTTGATCGTACCATAGTTGTTAAAATGTATGATAATTATTATGAACCAAAATCATTTAACATTAAAAAAGGTGAAACAATAAAATTTGAAGTAGAAAATGTTGGTGAATTAGTTCATGAATTTAACATTGCTAATGCGATGATGCATAAAAAACATCAACCTGAGATGTTGAAAATGGTTGAAAATGAAATTTTGCTTGCAGATTCAATAGATAAAGAAAAAATGAAAAAAATGGCGAAAATGGATAAATCTATGGGCCACTCTCATAGTAATAGTGTTTTATTAGTACCTTCTGAAAAAGGCAGCATTATTTGGAAATTTGATAACGCTGTTAACATTGAAATAGCTTGCAATGTCCCTGGTCATTACGATGTTGGCATGATTGCCAAAGTAACTTTAGATTAAATATTAAAATTTACTTAACTATCTATTACTTAACCAGATTGTTTCAAAAGGTTTTAAAATTAATAGATTATTTTTTACTTTAATTTTAGATCCAATTAAATTATTCCAATTGCGATAAACTTTATTAAGGTGGGTTCTTTGAGTTATTGAAGACAAATTTGTAATACAAATTATAGTTTGCTTTCTATCAATACTTATTCTTTTAAAAGAAAAAATTTTTGAACCAAGGTTTATAATGTGTCTATAAGCATTTGGATGAAATGCTTTTTGTTTTCTTCTGGCACTAAGTAGATTGGAAATTTTTTGAAAAAATATACTTTGTTTAGAATTTTTATTATTTAGTTTTTTTGAGATACTCTTATAATTCCATTTATATCTATTAACGTCTCTTTTATTTCCAGTTATTATATATTTAGCTTCATCATTAGATTTTCCAAACAAGGAGTTAAAATATATTGCGGGGACTCCTTCAAAAGACATAATAATAGAATGTGCAGAGATATATCTTTCTAAAAGGAATTTTCCTTTAGAATCAGTATCCGATTTTTTAAGTGCATCGAAAACAGTTATATTTGCTTCATAGACTTTTTTTGCCTTATTTTTTTCTTTTCTATACGAAAATTTTGATCCATTTTTTTTTAATCTTTTAAGAAAGTTGTTTAAAGTTTTTTTTTTAAATATTCCTTCCGTGGGTCTAATACCTATTCCATCATGAGATGATATAAAATTTAAATAACTATTTCCTTTTTTTGCGATTGGAAGTTTTTTACTCCATTGATTTAAGTATGAACTATTTTCAAATAAAAACGCATGAATCAGTAATGGTGGGAGAGAAAAATTATAAATCCAATTAGCTTCATCATTTTTACCAAAATAACTGAGATTTTCTTTTTCAGGCAAATTTGTTTCAGTAACAATTGTGGTTTCCACATTTAGTGAAATACTAATTTGCCTTAAAAGTTTAACTATTTCATGTGTTTGTTTCAAATTAATGCATTTTGTACCACTTTCTTTCCAGAGATATGCAATTGCATCCAGCCTAAAAATAGTTACACCATGATTAATAAGATTAATCATTATTTTTATAAATCGTAATAAAACAGATGGATTTTTAAAATTCAGATCTAATTGATCTGAACTAAAGGTTCTCCAAAGGTATTCTTTTTTATTAAAAAAATTTATCTTTTTTAATAATTTATGATCTCTTGGTCGAACTACTTTTGAAGTATTAAATTTAGAGTCAATTTTTAAAAAATAATTTTTGCCTGGACTTTTATTTTTTAAAAAGTTTCTAAACCACAAACCTCTTGCCGATGAATGATTAATGACCATATCAGCCATAATGTCATTAGATTTTGAAATTTTTCTTATATCAGACCAACTGCCAAGTTTTTTTTCAATTTTATAATGATCTTTTACAGAAAAACCACTATCACTACTTGATGGATAAAAGGGTAAAAAGTGTATTGTATTAAAATATTTTTTTAATTTTTTTTGAAAAAAAGTTTTAAATAATGAAATCGAACTTTTTTTATTTAAATTAATACTATCTCCGTAGCAAATTACTAAAGAAGTTTTCTCAGAAATATTCTTTTTTCTTTTTGAATTTTTTTTATTAAAATTTTTAATTATTTGAATGATTTCATCTTCAAACTTATTAATATCATTTTTAGATAAAGATTTTTTGTATATATTGTTTAGTTTAGATCTTATTTTTTTTTGATAATTCTGAGTTAACATTAATAATATTTTTTGTTCAAATAAACTTATCTAATCCTATTTTTATCCTTATTAAAAAGAAATACATTTTCCTTTGAAAAAGAAACTTTTAGTGAGTCATTATTTATATTTTTTGATGATTTAATTATAATTTGATTATTTGAAATCTTAGAATAAATAATTTTTTCAAAACCTAAATTTTCTACAAGATCAATTTTTACTTCTAACTGGATTTCATGATTGCTTTCTAAGCTTATATCCTCAGGTCTAATACCCATATAAATCTCATCTTCAAATTTTAAATTGTTAAAAGTTATTTTATTATTGAGTAATTGAAAAGTATTTGAGTTAACAATGTACTCTTTATTAATCTTAATGATATTCATTTTTGGAGATCCAATAAATTCTGCAACAAAAATATTATTTGGATCTGAATAAATCTCATTAGGTGTTCCATATTGTTCGATATTTCCTTTGTTTAGAACTACAATTCTATCAGCCAATGTCATCGCTTCAACTTGATCATGCGTTACATAGATTATATTTGAATTCATTTTTTTATGAAGCTTAGATATTTCAACTCTCATTTCAGATCTTAAAGCAGCATCTAAATTTGATAATGGTTCATCAAATAAGAAAACTTTAGGACTCCTTGTGATAGCTCTCCCAATTGCAACTCTTTGCCTTTGTCCTCCTGATAGCTGTTTAGGTTTCCTTTCAAGCAAATCCTCTATTTGAAGAGTCGCTGCAGCATTATTAACTTTTTGATTAATTTCACTTTTTGAAATTTTTTCCATTTTTAAGCCAAAAGCCATATTCTCGAAAACACTCATGTGGGGATACAAAGCATAGGATTGAAAAACCATTGCAATTTCACGTTTAGAAGGAATTAGATTATTTATAATCTTGTTGTCTAAATAAATTTCTCCTTTATCAACTGTTTCTAAACCTGAGATCATTCTTAAAAGTGTAGACTTTCCACAACCTGATGGTCCAACCAAAACAATAAATTCTCCATCGTTTATTTTAATATCAAATTTATTTATTACCTTGTTTGATCCGAAACTTTTTTCGATATTTTTAAGTTCGATGGATGCCATAAATAAGTTTTCAACCCAGAGTTTAGTTTTAATATTTTTAGATTTTATTTTAAACCAAAAACAACGTTAATGTAAAATTTGCATACCTGCCATATTTTTTTTAAAGGGTTTATTAAATCGGCAAATTTGGTAGATTTTTATAAAAAATATATAGGGGATCATAATGAGAAAAATATTAATATACATATTTGCTTTTTCATTTTTTATTACTTCAAGTTATGCCGGGATTACGTTCTGGACTACTGAAGTTCAACCAGAAAGAATGGAAAAACAAAAATCAATGGCCAAGGATTTTGAAGCAAAAACAGGTATCAGCGTTGAAGTAATACCCGTTGAAGAAAAAGATCTTGGAACAAGAGCTACTGCAGCAGCTGCGGCAGGAGAGCTCCCGGATGTGATTTATCATACTTTGCAATACGTTTTACCATGGGCTGAAGCAGGCATATTAGATGTAGATGCAAATAACGACGTTGTTAAATCTCTAGGAAAAAAAACATTTGCACCAGGCGCATTAAATATGGCTAAACAAGGTGGAAAAATTGCAGCCGTTCCAGTAGATGGATGGACACAGATGGTTGTTTATAGAAAAGACCTGTTTGCAAAAGCTGGTTTAGAACCACCAACATCATATGCAAATATTGTAAAAGCTGTAAACACATTATCAAGTAATGACATGTTTGGCTTTGTAGCTGCTACTAAAACAGATGAAAACTTTATGAGTCAAGTGCTTGAGCATGTGCTTTTAGCAAATGGAGTTAACTTTGTTAAAAAGGGTGGAACTAAAAAGCAAGGTAAAGCTTTAAAGAATTCCTTAGAATTTTATAAAGTAATTGCTAAAGCAAGTCCTCCTGGAGAATTGTTTTGGAAACAATCTAGAGCTTTATATTTCGCTGGAAAAACCCCAATGGTTATTTGGTCTCCATTTATAATGGATGAATTAGCAGGATTAAGAGACTCTGCTCCTCCAACAATAAATAGTGACCCTACATCACCAGAGTTGGCATCTAAAACTGGTTTCATAACTAATTTTAGTGGACCAAATAATAAAAAGGGAGCTGCTTGGGCTGATGTAAGATACTTTGGAATAACTGCAGATGCAGACACCGATGAAGCTAAAAAATTTATAGAATACTCAATGAGCGAAGGGTATACAGCAACACTAGGAATTGCTCCTGAGGGAAAATTTCCTGTAAGAAGAGGAAATAAGAGCGACCCGAATGCTTACACGAAAGCATGGAGTAAACTGCCTGTTGGTGTTGATAGAAAGGCACCACTGACTGATCTTTATTCTGCAGATGTTATTGATAACATTGTTGCCGGTTTAGATACCGCAAACAGATGGGGAGTTAAAGAGGGTGAACTTTCTAGAGCATCGAAAATCATTAATTCTCAGTTCTTAAATAGAATCACAAGGGAATATATAGATGATCAAATCTCAGTTGACGAAGCGGTTAATAAAATAAACGCTGAATTAGCTAAGTTTTAAAAATAATTTTATAAAGAGCGGATAATACTTTATTATCCGCTTTTTATTTATGAGTGACACATTATCAAAATTAGAAAAAAGAACTGCTTACACTCTAGTCTTACCTGCAGTTTTATTAGTTTTCGCAATTGTATTATTTCCAATATTTGCAAATGTTTGGATAAGTTTTAAAGATATTGAGTTAAAAGATATAAGAATTCCAGAACCTCGAGCTAAAAAAATCGTTAAATCTATTTCTGATGATGGGTCAGAATTAAAAGTTATATATAAGTTAAGAAATAGTTCATTAATTCAAGAAATAAGAAATGTTAAATTCCAAGATAAATTTCCTAAAAATATTTCAATATTAAATTTGGATCCAAGATGTAATTTTAAATCTAAAAAGATCATTTGTGACTTTGGAAATTGGGAGGCGAAATATAAAGAAAATTTTGAAATAATATTAAAAAATATTAACGATGAAAAAATTAAAAAAGAAATAATAAAATCTCAAAAACCAATTTTAAGCGGAAAATCAGATAATCCATTACTAACAACAAATTTTACTCTAGAAAATTTTAAGAAAGTTTTTTACGAAAATAATTTTATTGAGTTACTTTTAACCACATTTTACTTCACCTTTTTTGGTACTGTGGGTGCAATAATTTTTGGAATTTTAGCAGCACAGTTGGTAAATCAAAACATTCAAGGGCGATCTTATATGCGTGGCATACTTCTTTTTCCATATGTAGGCCCTGTTGTTGCATTAGCCTATACTTGGACATTATTGCTAGATCCTAATAGTGGAACTTTAAATGCATTATTGGTTAATTTTAATATTATGGAGTCACCAATTAATTTACTAGGCCAAAAATATATTACAATAAGCATATTGGGATTTGATTTCAAATTAAGGCTGGCATTAACGACAGTTATATTTTTTGAAATTTGGCGTTATTTTCCTCTAGCTTTTCTTTTTATCTTAGCCAGATTACAAGCTATTCCAAAAAGTTTGTATGAAGCAGCCGAAGTAGATGGAGCAAGTCCAGTACAAAAATTTATACATATTACACTTCCTCAAATTACAGCGATTATTTCTATTTTGTTTATGATTAGATTTATTTGGAACTTTAATAAATTTGAAGATATCTTTTTATTAACTGGCGGGGCATCCGGAACAAGAACGTTACCTATAAATGTTTACCAGCAAGGATTTGCTGTTTCAGATATTGGAATGGGTTCTGCTGTTTCAATAGTTATAGTGATGTTGTTATTAGCATTTATGATTATTTATTTTAAATTAATTGGAAAAAAAGCAAATGAAATTTAAATCTATAACAATATTTTTGGTCATTTCGTCTTTTTTTCTTACATGTATTTTGTCAATTTGGAAAATCATGTCTACACTTCAAGGTTTAAACTTTACAAATCTCAATATCACAGGAGTTTTTTTTAATGGAATTATTTTGTCTTTGTTATTTGTATTAATTGGAAACAGGATAAATCACTTAATTAAAATATTTTTATTATCATTTTTATTTTCATCTTTATATTTTTACTTTAATGAAACATCTCCATATTGGTATATATTTGGAGTTTTCTTGATAATACTATTTTTTACTAACAAATTAAAAAAATATAACACAAAATCTCTAACTGAAGATTTCATATCCGAAAAAATTATTTTTGATTTTATCACTTTATTTGGCATTGTTTTTTTTGCTTTTGTAATTTTATTTCCATTTTATATTATGCTGGTAACAAGTTTTAAAACTCAAATTGCTTTATTAGTCAATCCACTTGATTTTAGCCTAGACTTTTCTAAAAGTTTGAAAGAATTATTTAAATCTTATTTTGTAATTTTTGAAACCTACAATTTTAGTAGATACATTTTAATTAGTTCAGCTGTTTCTATAGGAACAGTTATTGTTACATTGTTATTTGCAATTCCAGCGGCTTATGCAGTTGCTAGATTAAATTTTTTCGGTAAAAATTTTTTATCAACTTCAATTTTAATTATTTATATGTTTCCAGCTATAGTTTTAGTAATCCCATTATATACTGTATTTAGTCAATTAGGGTTAAGAAACTCAATCTTTGGTCTATTGATAGTTTATACTGCTACGACTCTACCAGTAGCTATTTATATGTTGCAAGGGTATTTTAAAAGTATTCCTAAAGAAATTGAAGATGCAGGTATCATGGATGGCCAAAATTGGTTTGGTATTATTTTAAAAATTATTATTCCGTTAAGTTTACCAGCGATTTCATCAGTCGCTTTATATGTTTTTATGATTGCATGGAATGAATTCCTTTTTTCTTTGATGTTTTTAGATAGCCCAAAATCTTTTACTCTATCCAGGGCTATTCAATATTTAAGTGGGGATGCAGAAACTCCACGCCAATATTTAATGGCTGGATCTGTTATAGTTACCCTACCAGTGCTTTTTATTTTTGTATATTTTGAAAAATATTTAGTTAGTGGCCTTACATCTGGCGGTGTTAAAGGGTAGTTCTTTAATAAAATAAATTTACTTATTAAACTTGTTCAATTATACATATTAGCTTAAATACTCATGAAAATAACTCATGCCCTCGTGGTGAAATTGGTAGACACAAAGGACTTAAAACCCTAGGAATTCAGAAAGTTTAGAGTCTCAGATAGTCTCAGATGGTCTCAAAGCATTGTTAATCTTAACTTTTTAATTTTACCACTCAATTAAGATTAAAAATTAAGGCCAATTAATTTGTGCAAACTAGTGGACAGACTAGGAGACAGAAAGGTAAAATTACCTTTGTGAAAAAAATAAAATTTAAAGAATGGTTTAAATTTGATGGAAATTGGTCAACTGTAATTTTTATACTGACTTGTGTTATAGTAGGGTCATTTTTCGATCATTTTTTTAGCGATCATACATTATATCCAGAGTTTATTAGAGAATGGAACCCTTTGTGGAAAGGTTTATTCTTTGCATTTATTATTAGTTCACCTTATCTTATTTATCTATTATATCAGGAAGTTGTAAAAACCTGGAATGAGCGAGATAAATATTAAAAAATGAATACAAAAAAATTTAAGAATTTAATTTTATTTCAATTTTTTTTAACAATTTCACTTGCTATTAAAGCTTTGTTTTATCCTTACGCTTTAGCACCTGAAGAATTATCAACTGCTATCTTAGCTTATGATGATCTCCAACCGTTACCGGATACATTTACATCAATAATGATATTTGTGATTTTAATAATTTCAATTGTATCGTTGATTATGGTTTATAAATTAAAAAAAATTGGCAGATTGTTATACCTAATTGCCATTGCTGCCTCTTTTTTATTAATATTTTCTGGAAGTTATTTTGTTTATGACCCACTTGAACTGTTTCTTGAAATTACTATTACTTTTATATCTGGAGCAGTGATAAGCCTAGCTTACTTTTCAAGCCTAAGTAAGTCTTTCAAATAAACACTTAATTTATAAAAAAAAGTGCAGACTAAGTGCAGACTAGGAGATAGAGACGGAAAATAATTTATTTTTACTTCTTTAAAACTCTTGTGTATTAATATATTAACAATATCAACAAAATATGACTAAAGCCCTCGTGGTGAAATTGGTAGACACAAAGGACTTAAAATCCTTGCCCTTTTGGGAGTGCCAGTTCGAGTCTGGCCGAGGGCACCACTAATGAAAAAATATCATTTTATTTTTGATAATAATAAAAAAGCACAGATCTTTAAAAAAAAACTTTTAAAGGTTTTTAAAAACTTTTCACCATCAAAATCTTCATGCATTATTATATTTGGAGGTGATGGATTTATGTTGAGAAATTTAAAAAAATACTTCAAATATAATAAACCGTTTTATGGTGTAAATTGTGGAAGCTATGGGTTTTTGATGAACAGTTCAAATATCAAGCACTTAGAAAGTCGAATATCTAAATCAAAAAAAACCACTATAAATAGTTTATCTGTTAACTGTTCTTATGGAAATGGTTTGAAAAAAAATTTAATAGCTATTAATGAAATTTCTGTTTTAAGGCAAAGCAAACAAACTGCTTCACTTAATATTTCTGTTGGGCAAAATGAAATAATAAAAAAACTTATTGGTGATGGAGTATTAGTATCAACGCCAGCTGGAAGCACTGCTTATAATTTATCAGTACATGGACCAATTTTATCTTTAAATTCTGGCAAATTGGCAATAACTCCAATTAGTCCTTTTAGACCCAGAAGATGGAAAGGTAAAATTATTTCTAATAAATCCGCCGTAAAAATTAAAAATTTAAATCCTCAAAAAAGGCCAATTGCAGCTGTAGCAGATAATATAGAACTTAGAAACGTAAAAAGTTTATCTATAAAAAGAAATAAGAAAATTAATATTAGATTATTATTTGATAGAAGCAGAAGTTTAGTTAAAAGAATAAAAAACGAAATTAAAAGACAAAAAAGCTCTAAAAAATAATAATATAAATGAATTATAAAGCTATAATATTTTACATAGGACTTTTTGTTTTTCCTCTTTCTGGGCTTGCTTTACTAAATATTCTCTATTCAACCTATTTTGATTATTTTTTAAGTATTCAATCTTATACAATTACTTTTTTTCTCACTTTAATAACCGGATCTTTTTTTTGTTTTTATGGAAAAAATTCTGTTAAAAAAATTACTTTTTATGAGCAGTTACTTTTAATTATTTTGGTATATTTTATATCTTCAATTTTTGTATCTTTACCTTATTATTTGAGCAATTATCAGATTACTTTTGTAGATTCTTTTTTTGAGAGTATTTCAGGAATTACTTCAACAGGTTTTTCTATATTTGAAAATATAAAATATTTAGATCCTACATTAATATTGTGGCGATCTTCCTCTCAATGGATTGGAGGATTATACTTTCTCATATTTTTAATTATTGTTTTCTCAAACAACCAATACAATTTTAGACTAAATCATTTAGTCTATACAGGAAACATGGGATCTTTTTCAAAATCGAATACTAAAAACATTTTGCTGCAGATCTCTTTGGTTTATTCATTATTAACATTATTAATATTTATAATTCTTAATATAGGAGACGTAAGACTCTTTAACTCTCTAAATTTATCTATGACAATTATTTCTAACGGGGGATTTTTGCCAACAAATAGTTTGAGCCAAATATTTTTGAAAAACAATCATCACTTTCTTATGATTAGTTTAATAATACCTTTGCTGAATATTTTTTTTCTTCTTAATTGTTTCAATAAAAAAAAATTAATTTACAATCATCAAGAAGATTTGTTTTTAATAATCTTTGTATCAATTTTATCTCTAATTTTGTTCTATTCTTTCAATAACATTAATTTCAGTGAGATTGTAATTAATGTTGTAACAAGCGTAAGTAATTCGGGTATTTCATTTGCTAAATCTTACGACGGCAGTATAATATTTATTTTTTTATGCATAATGGGAGGATCTTTAATCTCAAATTCTTCTGGTATTAAATTTATTAGAATTTATATATTAATAAAAACAGCTGCTGCAGAAATAATAAGATTAGTTAGACCAAATAACGTTTTTAACAATACAATTTTTTATTCAGAAAAAAAAATAGATAATCAAATGATTAACTTATCTTTTTTAGTATTTATATCTTTTTTTATAAGTATTTTTATTTTGTCTAGTATTTTAGTTTTAGACAAAATAAATTTTGAAAACTCTTTTAAACTCTCCATATTAACACTCACAAATACGACAAATTCTACATTATATGGTTTAAGCGATATCAATTTTGCCAATCTTTTAAGTAGTACGAAATTATTTTTAATAATATTTATGATAATAGGAAAAATTGAGTTAATATCAGTGCTTATATTATTCAAAAGAATTTTTTTTAAAGAATAAGTATGTCAAAGATTGTTATAATTGGTGCTGGCGCAATGGGTTCAGCTTTTGCTTTACCGTGTATTGATAATAATCATGATGTAAGTATTGTTGGCACTCATTTAGAAAATGAATTCATTGATAATTTAAAAGCAAATGACAATATTCACCCTGGATTGAATGTTAAAGTAAATAAGAAAATTAAGATATATAAGTTAGAAAACTTGACCAAATTACTAGACACTAATACAGATTTAATTGTTTTAGGAATAAGTTCAAAGGGAATTAAATGGGTCTCTGATCAGCTAAGCAAAATTTATAAAGATAAAGAAATTCCAAATTTACTTATGCTCACAAAAGGTTTGAGTATTCATAACAACAATTATGAGTTATTGGTTGATAAACTTAAAAGATTATTAGCAGATAATGGAATTAAAAAAACAAACATATCAGCTGTAGGCGGACCATGTCTTGCAGCAGGATTAGCAAATAAAGTACACAGCAGTGTTGTTGTAGCCAACGAGGATATTAAAACCGCCAAAGAAATTGCTGATATGTTAAATACAAGCTACTACCACACGTCATTTTCTAATGATTTAAATGGTGTGGAAGTTTCAGCTGCTATAAAAAATATATTTTCAATGGCAGTTGGTGCTGCTAAGGGATTATGTAGTGAGAATATTTCTGACGACGTAAGAGAAAAAAATTATTTAAATACATCTTCCGCATTAATTAAACAATCAATTCATGAAATGGAAGTATTTGTTGAACACTTAAAAGGAAAAAGAGAAACAGTTAAAGGTCTTGCAGGTTTAGGCGATTTATATGTAAGTTCAGGCGGAGGAAGAAATGCTAGAATGGGTTCTTATATTGGTAAAGGATTAACTTTTTCAGAGGCAAAAAAAACAAAAATGGAAAAAGTAACTGTAGAGGGAGCAGATTTGGCAATAGAAATTGCAAAAAAAGTAAATGAAGATTTTGATAAAAAAAAATTACCATTAATGTTAGCTATGATAAATGCGATAGTTGAGGATAAAAAACTTGAACTTAATTGGGAAGCTTTTAGATAATGAAAAAATTTATAATTTCTATAGATGCTGGCACAACTTCAAACAGAGCAATCCTTTTTGATTTAAAAGGCAAACCTATTTTTTCTTCTCAAAAAGAATTTACACAATACTTTCCTAAAAGTGGTTGGGTTGAGCATAATCCTGAAGAAATTTGGGATACTACAAGGAAAGTTTTAAAAGAAGTTATATCTAAAGCAAAAAAATTAAAAGGAAAAATATTAGCGATAGGAATAACAAATCAAAGAGAAACAACAGTTTTGTGGAATAAAAAAACAGGTAAACCAGTTTATAAAGCTATAGTCTGGCAAGATCGTAGGCAGGCAGAGTATTGTAAAAAATTAAAAAAACAAAATAAAGAAACTCTTATATTTAATAAAACAGGTCTTCCTATTGACTCTTATTTTTCAGGTACAAAAATCAAATGGATTTTAGACAATGTTTCACAGGCTAGAAAACTAATGAATAAGAAACAACTTCTTTTCGGTACTATTGACAGCTTTTTAATTTGGAGACTCACAAAAGGACAAGTTCATGCAACTGATGCGACGAACGCAAGCAGAACTATGATTTTTAATATTTCTACAAACAAATGGGATGACACTATTCTTAAAATATTAAAAATAAAAAAACATATCCTTCCAGAAGTAAAAAATTGTGCTGATGATTATGGGCATACACATTCATCAATCACTGGCGAGTCAATTCCAATAGCTGGAGTTGTTGGAGATCAACAGTCTGCATCGATAGGCCAATGTTGTTTTGAACCCGGTTCATTAAAAAGCACATATGGGACAGGTGCGTTTGTATTGTTAAATACCGGTTATAAAAAAATTTATTCTAAGAATAGATTACTCACAACAATAGGTTATAGAATTAACGGTAAGACTACTTATGCCATGGAAGGCTCTATTTTTATTGCTGGGGCTGGTGTTCAATGGTTAAGAGATAGAATGAAATTTTTTAAGAAGGCTTTTGAAACAGAAAAAATTTTAAAATCTTTAAAAGATAATAGAGATGTATATTTAGTACCAGCATTTACAGGTATGGGGGCACCTTATTGGAATCAGCATTCCAGAGGTGTTTTAAGTGGCTTAACAAGAGATACAGGTCCAAAAGAAATTGTAAGAGCTACGATAGAGTCTGTTGCCTATCAAACTCACGATTTATTTGAAGCAATGAAACATGATGGTTTAAGACCGAGAATGGTTAAAGTAGATGGAGGAATGGTTATGAATAATTGGTTTTCTCAATTTTTATCTGATGTAGTAAACGTAAAAGTTTACAGACCTAAAGTTCATGAGACTACAGCATTAGGCGCAGCATTCATGGCTGGATTGAAAATTGGAGCGTATAAATCTTTAAAAGATATTTCTAAAAACTGGAGTCTTGAGAAAAAATTTACTCCTAAAATGAAAAATAGCGACAGAAAAACACTTCTGATAGGCTGGTCAAAAGCTATTAAAAGAGCGCTCATAAATTAAATCAATTTATAGTTGTATAAATTTTAAGAATTAAGTCTGTACAAATAAGTTCTATTTTGCTTCAATTAATAAATTAACAAACAACAGAGGGGAATTAATGTTTAAAACATTGAAAACTATAATAGCTGTTGCTGTTTCATTTTCTATACTTACTATTTCGAATGCTATTGCAGATGGTCACATGGCTGCAATTAAGAAATGGTCTAATGGTGAGTTTAGTCTTTCTACGCTTTCTGCAAAAGAAAGAGAGAAAGAACTACAATGGTTTCACGATGCTGCAAAGCCATTCAAAGGAATGTCTATTAAAGTATTGTCAGAAACTATTCCTACTCACGAGTATGAATCAAAAGTTTTAACAAAAGCTTTTGAAGAAATTACTGGGATTAAAGTAAATCACCAGTTACTTGGAGAAGGTGACGTAGTAATGGCAGTACAAACACAGATGCAAACTAACGTAAGTATTTACGATGCATACATCAATGACTCAGATTTGATTGGTACTCACGCTAGAATGCAACAAGCTGTAAACCTAACGAAATGGATGGCCGGAGAAGGTAAAGATGTTACTTTACCAACTTTAGACTTAAATGATTTCATTGGTAAACAGTTTACTACAGGTCCAGATGGCGACTTATACCAATTGCCTGACCAACAATTTGCTAACCTTTACTGGTTTAGAAAAGATTGGTTTGACAGACCTGAAATCAAAAAGGGTTTTAAAGCCAAATACGGATATGATTTAGGTGTACCTTTAAATTGGTCTGCTTATGAAGACATCGCTAAATACTTCTCAGAAGACGTGAAGAATATCGACGGTGTTAGAATTTACGGTCACATGGACTACGGTAAAAGAGCTCCTGACTTAGGTTGGAGAATGACTGACGCGTGGTTATCAATGGCTGGAGCAGGTGATGTAGGAAAACCTAATGGAATACCAGTGGACGAGTGGGGAATAAGAATGGAAAAAGGTTCTTGTAACCCTGTTGGAGCTTCAGTAACAAGAGGTGGAGCTGCTAACGGTCCTGCTGCTGTATACGCAATCAGAAAATGGGATGAGTGGTTAAGAAATTACGCTCCTCCAGGTGCTGCGGCTATGGACTTCTATCAGTCTCTACCGTCACTATCTTCTGGGAACGTTGCTCAGCAAATATTCTGGTACACAGCTTTCACAGCCTCTTTAGTAGGAAAAAATCCTAACAATAAAGTTGTTGATGATAAGGGTATGCCGTTATGGAGAATGGGTCCATCACCAAAAGGACCTTATTGGGAAGAAGGCATGAAGCTTGGATATCAAGATGCTGGATCATGGACTTTATTTAAGTCTACACCAGTTAAAAATAGAAAAGCTGCATGGTTGTACGCTCAATTCGTTGTATCAAAAACAGTAGATCTTAAGAAAAGTCACGTAGGTTTAACTATCATTAGAGATAGTTCAATAGACCACAAATCTTTCACAGAAAGAGCACCAGCACTTGGTGGACTAGTTGAGTTCTACAGATCAAACAACAGAAATATTTGGTCACCAACAGGTGTAAACGTTCCGGACTATCCGAAACTTGCACAAATCTGGTGGCAACAAATTGGAGATGTAAACTCAGGTGCGTTTACTCCACAACAAGCTATGGATCGTCTTGCAGAAGAGATGGACTTAGTAATGTCTCGTATGGAAGCTGCTGACAAAGGTAGTAATGCATACGGTGGATGTGGACCAAGACTTAATAAACCAAGAGAAGCTTCTTATTGGTTAAATAAGAAAGGTTCACCAAAAGCTAAACGTGATGAGAAACCTCAAGGAAAAACTGTTCCATACGCAAAAGCTTGGAAATAGTAAGAGGTTAATCTAAATTGAAAAGGGGGCACTAGCTGCCCCCTTTTTTTAAAACTAAATTTTAAATTATGAGTCTAGAATTAAAAAATGTAGAAAAAAAAGTTGGAATACATACTCATATTCATCCTACAAGTCTTAAATTAGAAAAAAATACTATAAACGTTCTTCTTGGTTCAACATTAGCTGGCAAAACAACTTTAATGCAAATAATGGCAGGGTTGGATAAACCAACCTCAGGTGAGATATGGTTTGATGGAAAAAATGTTACAGGTATGAAAGTACAAAAAAGAAATTGCTCTATGGTTTACCAGCAATTTATTAATTATCCAAATTACACGGTTTATGAAAATATTGCTTCTCCCTTAGCAATAACGGGAGTGAAAGATGATGAGATCAATCAAAGAGTAGGAAAGGTAGCTGAACTTTTAAAATTATCAGCAATGTTAAATAAAAAACCTGACGAATTATCAGGCGGACAACAACAAAGAACTGCTTTAGCAAGGGCGTTAGTAAAAGACTCAGATTTAATTTTATTAGATGAGCCTTTGGCAAATTTAGATTTTAAATTAAGAGAAGAACTAAGAGAAGAACTGCCAAAATTGTTTGAAGATAGAGACTGTATAGTTGTTTATGCAACAACAGAGCCTTCAGATGCATTAATGATAGGTGGAAATACAGCAACATTATTAGAAGGCAAAGTTATCCAGTATGGCAAAACGCTAGAGGTTTATAATAAGCCTGAAAATTTAATTTCAGCTAAAGTTTTTAGTGATCCTCCAATGAATATAGCTGAAATCACAAAAAGAGGAGATAATTGTAAATTTACAGATAATGATGTTCAATGGAAATCATCAGCAAAAATTAAAGATGGTACTTATAAAATAGGTATAAGACCCCATAATATTACTACTTATAAAGAGGGAAATAATTCAGTCGAAATTAACGGTAAAGTTCAAATTTCTGAACTTAGTGGGTCTGAAAGCTTGATACACTTTACTAACGGAAATTTAAACTGGGTTTCATTGTCTAACGGTACCCAACAAAAAAATGTTGGAGAAGATACTAAACTATACATGAACACGGATGAGTTTTTATATTTTGATCAAAATAACAGATTGGTAAATAATGGCTAAAATAACTTTAAAAGATTTAAGTCACAGTTATTTAGAAAAGCAGAATAGTAATTCTGATTGGGCTTTGAGAGATGTTAATATTGATTGGAAAGACGGTGGAGCATATGCACTTTTAGGTCCATCTGGTTGTGGTAAGACAACTTTATTAAATATTGTTTCAGGCTTATTAAAACCAACAAAGGGCAGTGTTTTATTTGATGACAAAGATATGACATCACTTAACCCTGTTGAAAGAGATATTGCTCAAATATTTCAGTTTCCAGTTATTTACGACACCATGTCTGTATATGATAATTTAGCTTTCCCGTTAAAAAATAGAGGTCTTTCTGACTCACAGATTGCATCTAAAGTTAAAGAAATAGCTGAGATGCTTGAGTTAACGACTACACTAAACAACAGAGCATCAGGTTTAACAGCTGATGGAAAACAAAAAATTTCATTAGGTAGAGGACTTGTTAGATCAGACGTAAACGTAATTATGTTTGATGAACCATTAACTGTAATAGATCCACATTTAAAATGGGTTTTAAGATCTAAATTAAAAGAATTACACCAAAAGATTAATCGTACTATGATTTACGTGACGCATGATCAAACCGAAGCTTTAACATTCGCAGATCAGGTTGTAGTCATGCATGAAGGTCAAATTGTTCAAACTGGAACACCTGTTGAATTATTTGAGAAACCCAAACATACTTTTGTCGGACATTTTATTGGATCACCTGGAATGAACATACTTCCTTGTGAAATTAAAAATGGTGAAATAAATTTCAGTGGTCAAAAAATACAAAGTCATAAGGCTGTAAAAAAATCAAATTTTAGTAAAACTCAAATAGGCATTAGACCTGAATTTATAAATTTTTCAAAAGATGGGATTCCAGTTAAAATTAAAAGAGTAAGTAATACTGGAAGACACAAAATTGTTGATACAGAATGTGATGGGGGTAATATTAAAATATTATCTAATGCCTCTACTGAAATTCCAAGTGGAAGCGCTCATATTACTTTCAATCAAAAATATACATATGTTTATGGAGATAACTGGATTATAGAATAATGAATAAAACTATTAATCAAAAAGCTTGGTATTTTGTAATTCCCGTATTCGTTCTTGTTGCATTTAATGCAGCTATTCCTTTAATGACAGTCGTCAATTATTCATTTCAAGAAACTTTTGGAAACAACGTATTTGCTTGGGAAGGCACAAGGTGGTTTAAACAAATCTTGTTATCTGAGAGATTTCATGCTTCATTAGGAAGACAATTTGCTTTTACTTTTATAATACTTCTAATCCAAATACCTCTAGGAATTGCTATTGCACTTACAATGCCAAAAAAAGGATGGGGTGTACCAGTTTGTTTGATTTTGATGTCTATGCCGCTTCTAATTCCTTGGAATGTTGTTGGAGCAATGTGGAATATCTTTGCACTTCCAGATATTGGATTTCTTGGCTATACATTAAACTCAGTTGGTTTTGATTATAATTTTACCCAACAACCTGGTGATGCTTGGTTTACAACTATTCTAATGGATGTTTGGCATTGGACATCATTAGTGGTTCTTTTATCTTATGCAGGTCTTAATTCAATTCAACCAGCTTATTATCAAGCAGCAGAAATTGATGGAGCAAGTAGGTGGGCTACTTTCAGATATATTGAATTACCAAAAATGAAAAAAGTTTTAACTTTAGCTATTTTATTAAGATTTATGGATAGCTTTATGATTTATACTGAGCCATTTGTTTTAACAGGAGGAGGACCAGGAAATACTACAGCATTTTTATCCATTGATTTAGTTAAAATGGCATTAGGTCAATTTGATTTAGGACCGGCAGCTGCAATGTCATTGATATATTTCTTTATCGTACTTTTAGTTTGTTGGGTATTTTATAATTTAATGATGAAAAATGAGGCACAGTCATGAAAAAATATAAATGGTTAGTACCTACATTATATATAATTTTTTTAATGCTACCGATTTATTGGTTAATAAATATGTCATTTAAAACAACTACTGAAATTATAAATACATATTCTTTATGGCCACAAAAATTTACAACAGAAAATTACGTAAAAATTTTTACAGATAGTACCTGGTATATGGGTTACATTAACTCAATTACCTATACAGTATTCAACACCGTTATTTCTGTTGCAGCAGCTTTACCAGCAGCTTATGCGTTTTCTAGATATAAATTTTTAGGTGACAAGCATTTGTTCTTTTGGTTATTAACAAATAGAATGGCTCCACCAGCTGTTTTTGCTTTACCATTTTTCCAGTTTTATTCATCTGTAAACTTGTTTGATACTCATATAGCCGTAGCACTGTCTCACTGTTTGTTTAATATTCCTCTTGCAGTTTGGATATTAGAAGGATTTATGTCTGCTGTTCCTAAAGAATTAGATGAAACAGCTTACGTAGATGGGTATTCTTTTGGTAGGTTTTTCTTTAAAATATTTGTTCCAACTATTGCAGCTGGAATAGGTATAACCATGTTTTTCTGCTTTATGTTCTCATGGGTAGAGCTTTTATTAGCCAAAACATTAACAGCTACTGCAGCAAAACCAATAGCAGCTACTATGACCAGAACTGCTAGTACCTCGGGATATGAACTTGGTTTATTAGCTGCAGCAGGAACGTTAACAATTATACCTGGAGCAATTGTAATTTACTTTGTTAAAAATTATATTGCAAAAGGATTTGCGATGGGAAGGGTTTAATGTTTACAAAATTATACGCAGCTACTTGGGGTGATGTGGGTAAAGCAAAAGAAAAAGGCTTTTTTGACTTTGATTTATTTTCATGGATGGCCTGGACATGGCAAACAGCTGCTTTTTTTATTTTTATAGCGTTATGTATAACGGTAATGCTTATTTGGGAAAAAAAAGTACCTGGAGGTTCTCCAAGAAAAGGTATTTTAGGTTTAGATACAACTAGAGGTGATAGATTATTTGTATCTTTGTTGGGTAGTGCGTTTATTCATTTAGCTTGGTTAGGTTTAGTAGGCAGTCTCTTGTGGATAGCATCAATTATTTGCGTTGCTTATTTTATTGTTGTATTTAAATACGTATAACACATATGGTAAAAGTAGGAATTAATGGTTTTGGTAGAATAGGGCGGCTTATCTTAAGAGCTTTATTAGAAAATTATAAAGGAAAAATTCAAGTTGTAGGTATTAATGATCTTGGTTCCATAGAAGCTAACGCTCATCTTATAAAATTTGACAGTACACATGGAACATTAAACCATGACGTAAAAACTACCAAAGATGGTTTTCAAATAGGAGATCAAAATATCAAAGTTTTTGCTGAAAGAGATCCAGCCAAATTACCTTGGGGGAAAATTGGAGCAGATGTAGTTTTAGAATGCACAGGTTTCTTTTTAGATAAAAAATCGGCTGGTAAACATATAGAGGCTGGCGCTAAAAAAGTAATAATTTCTGCTCCAGCAAAGGAAGTAGATTTTACTGTTGTTCAAGGAGTAAACAGCAAAGATTTGAAAAAAGAACATAATATAATTTCTAATGGCTCTTGTACTACAAACTGTTTAGCACCAGTTGCTATGGTTTTAGAAAATACTTTTGGTATTGAATATGGATATATGACTACTATTCATAGTTATACAGGAGATCAAAAACTTTTAGATACACTTCATAAAGACTTGAGAAGAGCCAGAGCGTCAGGTGACGCCATGATACCAACTTCTACTGGAGCAGCTAAAGCTATGAGTTTGGTATTACCTAGCTTAAAAGGAAAACTAGACGGAACGGCAATTAGAGTACCAACACCTAATGTTTCTTTAATTGATCTTACATTCGTGCCTAATAAAGAAGTAACGGCTGAAAGCATAAATGATGCTATGAGTAAAGCAGCTAAGGGACCTTTAAAAGGAATATTAGCAACTAACTCAGCTCCTTTAGTTTCCAAAGATTTTAATCATAACCCCCATAGTTCAATTTTTGATTTAACGCAGACTCAGGTTATTAAGGGAAAGTTTAGTAGAGTATTATCTTGGTATGACAATGAGTGGGGTTTTTCAAACAGAATGTGTGATACTTCAATTCAAATTGCGGGATTGATTTAGCCTTTTGATTTTTCTGCTTGTTCAATTAACCTAAGAGTATTTGTGGGTATATCGTCATTATCGACTTTTTTTTTTGCTTTAATTTGAGTATTGACCTTAACTTCATTTATTTCATTTACAGCATTTAAAATTTCATAAATAGAATATTTTTCTTCCATTATGAACCAACCTTATAGAGTCTTATCATATTAGTCATAGTCGCATTACCAAAAGGCAAACCCGCAGTGATAATCACAAAATCATTCTTTTTAATAGATTTATCTTTTTTAATTATTTGACGGGATATATTTATCATATCTTTCCAACCATTAGCATCTTTGCTTTTTATAGATTGAACACCCCATAATAAAGACATTTGTCTACTTACTATTATATTTGGAGATATAGTTATAATTTTAACTCTAGGCCTTACTGCTGACACTAATTTTGCAGTAGTACCGGAATTAGAAAAAGCAATTATTGCTTTTACAGATGGGTTGTAAGCAAGATCTTTTACAGATAATACAATTGATTTTATAGGATCTTTCTTAACTTCAATAGAACTCTTAAAATCTTCAATGTGTTCTTTTTTATATGCTTCCGTTGAAACAATTGTTTTAAACATTGTTTTTACTGCTTGCACTGGATATTTACCTACTGCTGTTTCAGCAGACAGCATTACTGTATCAGCACCCTGAAATATTGCAGTGGCAATATCATTTATTTCTGCTCTGGTTGCTGTAAAATTATTTATCATACTTTCAAGCATCTGTGTAGCTACTATGACTGGTTTAGAATTATTATTACATTCCTTTATTATTCCCAACTGTATTTTTGGAACTTCGCTATGGCCTACATCTAAAGCTAAATCTCCCCTAGCTACCATAATCGCATCCGAAGCTTTTATAATTTCATCAATATTTTTTACTGCTAATTTATTTTCAATTTTTGAAATTATACCAATATTTTTTCCCAATAATTTTTTCGCCTTATAAATTAATTTTGCATTTTCAACATAAGATAAAGCAACCCATTCACAACCCAGTTTTTTTGCAAGTTTAATATCTAATTTATCTTTTTTAGTAAAATTATTAAAAGGTATTGATAGATTTTTGATATGAACACTTTTCATATCACTTATAGTAAAGTCCTGACTTAAATTTTTTGTTATAACTGATAAAGAATTTCTTTTTATAACCTTAAAAGCATATTTTCCATCATCAACTAGGATAATATGGTTTTTTTTTATCTTTTTAAGTAATTTTGGATAAGGCAATGTTACTCTGTTTTTATCACCAAGTTTATTTTTTAAATCGAAAGTAAATAATTGATTTTTTTTAATAACTTGATTTTTTTTCTTAAATCTTCCAATACGGATTTTAACTCCTTGCAAATCACCAATAATAGATACATTTTTTGATGTTTTTTTTTCTAAGCTTCTTATTTGTTGAATAATTTTTTTTATATTTGTTAAATCATGACTAAAATTAATTCTAAAAGCATCTACACCTAAACCAATGATCTTTCTTAGGGTGCTCAATGAGCTTATAGATGGTCCTATAGTAGCTATAATTTTTGCTTTTTTTTCCATTGTTTTAAGAATTATTTACATTATCATCAATTTTTTTAAATGAAACAAGTCTTTCATGAAATAGAAATTAATACTAATGGACAGAAACTTTACGATTTTACGTCTGAAGTAAAAAAATGGATTAAAAAAAATGAATTTTTCAATGGCATTATTAATTTGAGCATTTTACACACTAGCGCTTCATTAATTATACAAGAAAATGCTGACCCTGATGTTCAAAAAGATATTTTAAGTTTTTTTAATAAATTAGTCCCTATGGACCAAAGCTATATTCATGACACCGAGGGAAAAGATGATATGCCAGCACATTTAAAAACTATTCTTACCTCTACTCACCTTTCTTTATCAATAAAAAATAATGATTTAATTTTAGGTACATGGCAGGGATTATACTTATTTGAACATAGAATTGAAAAGCATATAAGGAAAATTAATCTTCATTTTATTGGAAATTGATAAAAATGTATTCAAATTCTTCCATTTTAATATTTACTGATTTAGATGGAACACTTTTAAATAGAGATACTTTTAAGTTCGATAGTATTAAAATTTTCCTAAACGAGTTAAAAAACAAAAATATTATAATTATACCGAATTCTAGTAAAACTGAGGATGAAATAATAGAATTTAATAATGAAGCCAACTTTAAATTTCCATTTATCAGTGAAAATGGATCAATTATTCATAACCTAAATTGTTTAAGTAGCGAATTCCCAAACAAAATTATGCTAGGTAAAAATGTTAAAGAAGTTCAAAATATTTTTGATAAAAATATAAATCAAGATTTAAAATCTAAATGTAGAGTTATTTCAAATCTAGCAACACAAGAACAAATTCAAATATTTGGTTTGCCAGAAAATAAGCTTAAGCAGGTATTTAAGAGAAAATGTACAATACCGATAAAATTTGAGGGAAATAACAAGGAAAAATTACGTTTAAAAAATATTTTATTAGAAAACGGTTTAGATTTCAAAGATGGTGGAAGAGTTTTAAATTTAGGTGATAGAGTTAATAAAGCTGACGCCATGAAAAAAATAATTTTTATGCTTGAAAATAAATTTAAATTTAAACCAAAAACTATAGCAGTAGGCGATAATCACAATGACCTAGAAATGCTTAAAATTTCAGATATACCTTGTTTGGTTAAAAATGATAAGTTTATAAATAAAGATCCACAAATTAAAAATTTGATAATATCAAAACAAACTGCACCAGAAGGGTGGGTAGAGGTTGTCAAATTGGCACTAGAAAAAATAAAATAAAAGGAATAAGTTTTGTTATGGGTGACTTTTCTCAAAATGGAATAATTTCAAATCTCCACGATTTTGGGACTAAATCTACAGCTGATATAGAAAAAGAATTATTAAAATTTTCAAAGGAAAGAAAAATGGAATTAATTTTACCAAGTCTATATTCTGAACTAAAAGGAGATGCATTACCCAATATTGTAAAACAAATTGGAGAAACAAAATATCTTAACCATATCATTATTGGTTTAGATAAGGCTTCAAAATCAGAGGCTATCAAGGCTTGGAAATTTTTTAAAAGTTTAAATACACCTTTTACAATCTTATGGAATGATGGACCTAAATTAAAAAAATTGCATGAAGAACTTAAAGAGAAAGGTTTAGCACCGGGCGAGACGGGAAAAGGTAGAAATGTTTGGTATTGTCTTGGCATGTGTATTGCAAGAGATGAAGCTAGATCTGTTGCTCTTCACGATTGTGATATTAAAACTTATGATAGAAGAATGCTAGCAAAGTTATTTTATCCTGTTGTAAATCCTTTTTTTAACTTTGAGTTTTGTAAGGGATATTACCCAAGAATAGCTAATGGAAAAATGAATGGTAGAGTTGCAAGATTACTTGTGTTTCCTTTATTAACTGCTTTAGAAAAAACTATTGGAAGAAGTGATTATTTAGAATTTATGAAATCATTCAAATACCCTCTTGCAGGCGAGTTTTCATTTAGAAGAAATGTTTTACCAGAGCTTAGAATATCATCAGACTGGGGTATTGAAGTTGGTATTCTGTCAGAAATGCAAAGAAATTTTTCTCCCCAAAATATTTGCCAAGTTGATTTAGCTGATAAATATGATCACAAACATCAGGACTTGTCAGCAAATAATGATAACAAAGGACTATCAAGAATGTCTTTAGATATTATTAAAACTTTAATTAGAAAACTAGCAACACAAGGAAATACTTTTAGCCCTGAAACTTTTAGATCATTAAAAGCTACATATTATCGATATGCATTAGATTTAATCGACATCTATAGAAGCGATGCTGAAATGAATGGTTTTAAATTTGATTCTCATATTGAGGAAAAAACAGTAGAATTATTTGCTTTAAATATAATGAAGGCCGGCGATTCTTTTTTAAAAAGTCCTATGGATACGCCGTTCATACCTACATGGAGCAGAGTTAAAAGTGCTATTCCCGATTATTTGAAAAGACTTAAAGAAGCTATTAATGAAGATAACAATAATTTTAGCTGATGTTAAAATTATTAATCCTAGCAACCTTTAAAAGATTTAGACATATTTCTGATTAAATCAAAATACAATGTTTTTCCTGGATTTAGAGTTGCTCCTAAAGGATCTAAAACACCAGTTTTTATATTAGTATCTTTTGCTACCGCATTGATAATATCAGGATTAAATTGAGGTTCAGAAAACACGCAAGTTACTTTGTCATGTTCAATTATTTCTCTTATCTCAGACAATTGTTCTGCCCCAGGCAATACATCTGTATTTACTGTGAAAGCTCCTAAGACATTAACATCAAATCTTTTTTCGAAATATTGATAGGCGTCATGAAAAACAATTGATTTAAAATCTTTATTTAATTCAGATTTTACTTTTTTTGTTAGTTTGTCTAAATCTTTATGTGCATTTTTTAAATTAGCTTTATATTTGGATGCGTTTTCTTGATCTTTTTCAATTAGATGCTCTGCCATTTCACTTAAAATTATTTTTGCATTCATTGGATCAAGCCAGATATGTGGATCATGTTCACCATGAGCATGCTCGTGATGATCATCATGTTTATCCTCTTTATGACCATGCTCTTTATGATCATCATGTTTATCTTCTTTATGACCATGCTCTTTATGTTCATCATGCCCATGATCATCGTGCACTTCGAATATATTTCTTTCTCTAAATTCTAATTTTTTTAAACCCTTAATTTCCATTAATTCTATTTTTTCAGCTTTTTTTGCTATTGATTTTAATGGTTTTTCTAAAAAATTTTCTAAGTCTTCGCCAACCCAAAATATTAAGTCAGCATTTTGTAACATTTTTGCATGTGATGGTTTTAAAGCAAATCCATGTGGGGAAGCATAACCATCTACAATTAAATCTGGTTTACCAACTCCATCCATTAAATAACTTGCTAATGAGTGTATAGGTTTTATTGACGTAACTACTTTGATATCAGCATTTGCCGGAGTAAAAATAACTAAAAGAGATAATAATGAAGCTATTAGCGGTAATTTTTTAATGTTTTTCATAATATAGATATGTTAAAGTTGTTATAATATAACAGTATGTAATAATATAACATTTGAAAGTCAAGTGATAAAATGAGCTTAAATCAAAATATCTTAGTAAAATTAAAACAAGCAGGTCTTCGTATAAATAATAAATGGCTTGTTAAAGATGTATCTCTACAGATTGAAAAAGGTAAAATAGTTACTCTTATTGGCCCGAATGGTTCTGGAAAAAGCACAACCGCAAAAATTGCACTTGGGATCTATAAAAAAATTAATGGGGAAGCTAAAAAATATACAAATAAAGTTGGATATGTTCCTCAAAAAATTTCAATCGATTGGACATTACCACTAAGAGTAAGTGATTTCATGGTACTTACTGAAAATCTTAAAGAGGAAGCTATTAACGATGCTCTATCATTAACGGGTGTCATACATCTCAAAGATAAAAATTTAGGAGACTTATCAGGCGGGGAATTTCAAAGAGTTTTGCTTGCAAGAGCAATTTCAAAAAATCCAGAACTATTAGTTCTTGATGAACCAGTACAAGGAGTTGATTTTACGGGTGAAATTGCTTTATACGAACTTATAAAGAAAATTTCTGATGAATTAAATTGTGGAATTTTATTAATTTCCCATGATCTGCACACTGTAATGAGTGCTACGGACCACGTTGTTTGCCTAAATGGTCATGTTTGTTGCTCTGGATCTCCAATAGAGGTTGCAAAAAATAATGAATATAAAGCTTTATTCGGAGAACAGGCTTCTCAAATATTGTCAAGATACGAACATAGACACGATCACATTCATACAAATGAAGGAAAGATAAAAAAAAATTAAATGCTAGATGATTTCTTTATAAGGGCTTTAATAGCTGGACTTGGTATTGCAATTGTAACAGGTCCCCTTGGATGTTTCGTTATATGGAGACGATTGTCATATTTTGGTGATACTCTTGCTCATTCCGCTTTACTTGGAGTTACACTCGCCTATACTTTAGAATTTAATATTGCCATTTCAGTATTTATTATTTCATCTTCAATTGCGTTAATTCTAATAGATCTACAAAAAAGAACTAATCTACCAGGCGATGCTTTACTAGGACTTTTAGCTCATTCCTCCTTGGCAGTTGGATTAGTTGTTATTGGATTTTTAACATTTATAAGGTTCGATATTATGGGATTATTATTTGGAGATATATTAGCAGTTACAACTGATGATATATTCATTATATGGATAGGTGGTCCGTTAATATTAATAATACTTAAATTAATTTGGAAACCTTTATTTGCATCAACAGTAAACTATGAACTAGCAGAAGCCGAGGGATTAAATCCTGACAGAGCTAAAGCTATATTTACTATTTTAATGGCAGGCATCATCGCTATTTCAATAAAAATGGTTGGACTATTATTAATTACAGGAATGTTAATTATACCAGCTGCAATGGCTAGAAATATTTCTTCAAGCCCACAAATGATGGTAATTTATTCAGTGATTGGAGGATTGCTGTCTGTAATTTTAGGTTTATTAACTTCTTTAGAATTTAATACAGCTTCAGGGCCTTCAATAATAGCAGCTGCCTTATTTTTATTCATACTTTCATTATTAAAAATTAAACAATCGATTAAATTGAAAAATTGATGGAGAATCAGTACAATGACTAAAATGCAAAAAGAATATAATCTGTCAAAAAATCAGCAAATAGTTTTTGATATAATAGAAAAATCTAATGAACCGGTTAAAGCTTACTCAATTCTATTTAATGTAAAAAAAAAGGGTATTAAAGCTCCTCCTCAAGTTTATAGAGCTTTAGAAAAATTAATTAAGCTTGGTAAAATTCATAAAGTGGAAAGTAAAAATGCATTCGTAGCCTGTAAAAGTTCTAATTGTGAAATATCAAAAGCTACCGCCTTTTCAATTTGTGAGATTTGTGAAAAAGTTACTGAAATTGCAAATAATAAACTTTCTAATTTCTTAAACAGTTTTGAAGATAAATCTGGCATGAAATATAAAAAGTATAATCTCGAATTTTTTGGATTATGCAAAAAATGCAAAAAAAGTTAGTTTTTCACCTATTTTAGCTATAAATTATTCACCTTTTAGTTGTATTACGGTTACATTTAATAATTATACATGCTAGTTTTTTTAAAAAAATAAGGAGTATACATGAAACATTTTAAAATTATCGTAGCTATGATTGCAGCTTTGTTCATAACAAAAGCAGTTAATGCTAACGAAATCAAAATGGCTAAAGCGAACTGGGATACTGGTTATTTCCAAGCTGAAATATACAAACAAGCTTTGGAAAAAATGGGCTACAAAGTAACTGAGCCTAAAGCAATTAAGCCTTCAGTATTTTACGTTGCAGCAGCAGCAGGAGATCTTGACCTATGGGTAAACGGATGGTTTGGAACTCACGATGGATATATCAAAGAAGCTAAAGGTAAAGTTAAAAAAGTTGGTTATGTAATGAAAAAAGGTGGCTTACAAGGTTACCTGATCGACAAAAAATCAGCTGACAGCCTTGGTATCAAAAGCGTAATGGATATTAAAAAACACGCAGCAAAATTTGACTCAAACGGTGACGGTAAAGCAGACATGGTTGCTTGCCCTCCAGGTTGGGGTTGTGAGAAACAAATCACTAAACACTTTGCTGAACTAGGTTTAGGTGACTTTATTAATCCTGTAAAAGCTGACTACTCTGCTTCTATGGCTGACGTAGTTGCAAAATACAAAAACGGTAAGCCAGTATTATTTTATACTTGGACGCCGAATTGGACAGTTGGTGCTTTAAAACTTGGACAAGATGTTGTTTGGATAGAAGTTCCATACAGCGCTACAAAAAAAGTAGCAGTATCAAATGCAACAAAATCTAAAATAAATATGGGTTTTGGTGCTGACGATATTCGTCCAGCAGCTAACTCTGATTTCTTAAAAGCTAATCCTAAAGTGAAAAAAATGCTTTCAAAAGCATCTATTCCACTAGCGGATATCGCAGCGCAAAATATGAAGATGAACGCTGGTGAGAAAAGCGAAAGAGCAATCAAGAAGCATGCTAAGGAGTGGATTAAAGCGAACCAAAGTACGTTCGACAGTTGGATAAAATAAGTTTTAGGTAAGTGAGCTTAAAACTTTCACCATCTGACTACGAAGTATACGTTCCGATAGCAGAATGGATTGAAAAACATATTAAGGAGTGGTTGTTCATGCAACGACCACTCTTTAAAAAATTATCCGCACCGATAGACTCAGTATTAAACGGTTTAGACACATTATTTAATTTCATACCATTTCCGATAGTAATTTTAATATTCATGGCTTTTGCATTCAAAACCAATGGATTAAAATTTGCATTATTATCAGCATTAAGTTTAATTTTCATTGACCTTGTTGATTTGTGGCAAGAAACAATGACAACTTTAGCGATGATTTTTACTGCAGTTATTTTCTGTATGATAATCGGAATACCTTTAGGCATTGTAGCTTCTAGAAGTAATTTATTTGAAACTATATTAAGACCTATTCTTGATATAATGCAAACAATACCAAGTTTTGTCTATTTAATTCCTGTTGTAATGTTATTTGGTGTGGGACTGACACCGGGTGTAGTTGCAACTATTGTATTTGCTTTACCACCAATTGTGAGATTAACAAATTTAGGAATTAGACAAGTTGGCAAGGGATTTAAAGAAGCTGGTGCAAGCTTAGGTTTATCAAAATTTTTAATTTTAACTAAAATAGAAATTCCTTTAGCAATGAAGACTATTATGGCTGGTGTAAACCAAACGTTAATGTTAGCTCTTTCGATGGTAGTAATAGCCGCTCTAATTGGAGCAGGGGGATTAGGATTAACCGTGTATGTTGCTCTAGGTAGATTAGATATTGGTGGCGCCGTTGTTGGAGGAACTGGTATTGTTATATTAGCAATTATTTTAGATAGAATAACCCAAAAAATTATTCCTCAAGATAATATTAAATCTAGATAATTTAATTAATTTTTCTCACAAGAAGAACAAAAATGATTGACGTCACAAACATAATCAATGCATATGCAGCTGTAGGAACCATAAACACAATATCATCAAATAACTGAGTTGCTACAAATACAGCTAATGTTCCATTTTGTAAACCGCATTCAAGAGAAATACATTTTCTCTGGGGAATTCCTGAAGCAAACATTTTAGCAATATAATAACCTAAGAAAATCATAGTTAGATTTAGTAGCAAAGATATTAAACCTGCTCTAGTTATAAAACTAATTATTCTGTCCCATTCCTCAATCCAAATAGATATAAAAACAATTAAAAATAATATTACAGATAGCCTTTGAATTAATAAAGTCTTAGATATTATAAACTCAGTCATCAAGCTTCTAACAATCATTCCAAAAAGTACAGGCACAGTTACGACAAAAAACATTTTAATCGCAATATTTATCATCGAAATTTCTTTTACTATTTCAATACCTAAATAATTAGCTGAATTAAATACGATCAAAGGGACTGTTAATATACTTAGTAAGCTTACAACAGCAGTTAATGTTACTGATAAAGCAACATCTCCATCAGCAAACTTAGTTAATATGTTTGAAGTTACTCCACCTGGTGCTGCCGCAATAACCATGACACCCATAGCAATTTCTATTGGCAGTGAAATTAAACTTATTAATATAATAGCTACTATAGGAAGAAGAATGACTTGTGATAAAAAGCCTATAAGAAAATCTTTAGGATTTTTTACTACTCTTAAAAAATCTTGAGCTGTTAAACCTAGTCCAAGACCAAACATGATTATAGCCAAACATATCGGCGCTATACTTTTTGCGATTTCCACTTATTACTCCCGGTGTTACTTTGTAACCTATACATAAAAAAGGCCCAAAATGAAACAATCTTGGGTTGTGCTTAGCTCAACTTATGATAGATTCTATTCATATGAGAATCTTAGCTTCAAGAATTAAGAATGCTAAAGAGTTAAAGTACGGTAAGCTAAAAACTAGCCTACTTAAGCCAAAAAATAACCTTCAGTCAGACTTCTACTATCTTTTTAAGAAGAAAACTTTAATCAAAAAATAATTAATTAAATCATTTTTCCCGTATACGGTGCGACATTATTGATAATGATAATTATTCTCATTCTCAGATAATTGAGAACTATTCGCAAAACTAACGAGGGAGATAAATGAGAAAAATAATATTTGCAGTTTCAGCATTATTTTTTGTTTTTGGAAATCTTTTAGCTAACGAAGTAAATATATTCAGTGCAAGACATTATGACTCAGATGTTCAATTGTATGAAAAATTTACAGCTAAAACAGGAATAAAAGTAAATGTTGTATCTGGAAAATCAGGCGCATTAGAGAAAAGAATAATCGCAGAGGGCGGCACAGCAGACTTATATATAACAGCTGATGCTGGTAGACTTGGCGCATTTGCAGCTTACTTACAAGGCGGCTTAACAAGTAGCGCAATAAAGTCAGCTGTTCCGAGTAATTTTAGAACATCTAAATGGGTTGGAATAGCTAAAAGAGCAAGAATAGTTTATTTTGCTCCAGAAAGAGTTACAGGCGCAGAGTTAAGAGGTCTGACTTATGAAAGTTTAGCTGATCCTAAATGGAAAGGCAGATTAGTTATAAGAGCTTCTAACAATATTTATAACCAGTCACTGGTTGCTTCATTAATTAAAAATAATGGAAAAGGCAAAGTAGCAGAGTGGTCAAAAGGAATGGTTTCTAATATGGCAAGATCTCCAAAAGGTAATGACAGAGCACAAATACTAGCAGTAGCAGCAGGAGAAGCTGATATTGCAGTAGCTAATACATACTACTTAGCTCTTATGTTATCAGGTAAAAAAGGTGCTGAGCAACAAGCTGCAGCAAAAAAAGTAAAACCTTTCTTCCCTAATCAAGATGGTAGAGGCACACATATGAATATCAGTGGCGCAGGTTTAGTAAAAGGAGCTCCTAACAAAGCTAATGCCATAAAGCTTGTTGAGTTCTTACTAAGTCAAGAAGCGCAAGAGCATATTGTTAACAATACTTTTGAATATCCAATGATTGCTGGTGTTTCACCTCATCCATTAGTAGTTAATATGGGTTTAGATTTTAAACAAGATCTTAAAACTAAAGTTGTTAATTACGGAAAAAGACAAGCTGATGCATTAGAAGTAATGACAGCAGCTGGTTGGAAATAGTTGTTAATTAATTATTCATGGCGTTTAAAACGCCATGAATATTAAACAATGAAAAATAAATTAAATACTTGCAAAAAGGGTTGTAAAACCTGTAATGATGACGCTAAGAGTATGCAAAATCAACTTCAGAATAGAGACCCAAAAGAATTAAGCTTCGAAGAGGCAAAACAAATATTCTTTCCACTTAAAGAGAAGATAAATTCAAAAAAATAAATGACTAAATATAACTTCTGGTTTTTCAGCTCATTAGTTATTGCGTTAATAGTTGCAATGCCAATTATTACTGTATTTTTTAGTTTTTTTGCTGAAACAAGTAATTACATTACAGTATTAAAAAATACTTTTCTATTTGATTATATAAATAATTCTTTAACTATTTTAGTTTCAGTTTTGCTTATAACTCTTTTACTGGGTGTTATTTCAGCTTATTTTGTATCATTTTATGAATTTCCATTATGTAATTTTTTTAGTTGGGCTTTAATTTTAGCGTTTGCAATACCAGGATATATATTTGCTTTTTCAATAATTGCCTTTTTTGAAAATTATGGGACTGCTTATTCAATACTCACGAATATATTTGGAGAATATAATTATAACCCACATATACCTAAATTAGATGGAATATTAGGATCAATTATAGCTATTAGTTTTTCTTTGTTCCCTTATGTATATGTATTAACAAGATCATCTTTTTTCTTTCAATCAAACAATTATATAGAGGTGGGACAAAATTTAGGTTTATCTGAGAGAGAAACTTTATTTAAGATTATTTTACCTTCAGCCAGACCAGCAATTATTGCCGGTTTAGCATTGGTTGCTATGGAATGTTTGTCTGATTTTGGAACAGTGTCAATTTTTAGTGTTTCCACATTAACTACAGGAATTTATAACTCTTGGTTGTCGTTTGATGATTTAAATACAGCCAATCAAATTTCTTTCATACTACTATTATTCATTTTAATTCTTTTATCTATAGAAATTTACTCAAGAAAAGAGGCAAGGTATCATCAACCGGGAAGAGGCTTTAAACCAATCAACAAGATTAAACTTAGCGGGAAAAAATCTTTACTAGCTTTTTCTTTTTGCTTTTTAGTATTTTTTATAAGTTTTATTTTTCCAGTTTCACAGATGATCTACTGGACGTTAAAATTTCCGAAATACATCCAAGACATTAATATTTTGAAAATAAATTTAAATACAATGTATTTGGTAGGTCTTGCTAGTATAGTATTAGTATTTATTTCACTATTTATTAATTATGGAAGTAGGATATCCAAAAGTAAAATTTTAAATTATTTAACCAATTTTTCAATTTCAGGGTATGCAATTCCGGGTGTAATTTTAGCCGTAGCTTTTATAACTTTATTTAGCAATCTTAGTGAATTACTGAGTGAGAATACAAATTTAGGAAGCACAAAAAAACTATTTATAGGATCAATTTTCGGTTTAGTTTTAGCATACTTTATAAGATTTTTTTCCCTTTCTTTTAATGGAATTAAATCTAGTTATGAGAAAATAAATAATTCAATAGATGAAAGCGCATATTTACTTGGGTATTCAAAAATTAAAACTTTTTCAAACATTCATGTTCCATATTTAAAAAACAATATAATTTTAATAGTTGTGCTCATATCTTTAGAAATCATAAAAGAGTTACCAATTACTATGATATTAAGACCTTTCAATTTTGAGACTTTTGCTACACAAGCATATGTTTATGCCTCTCAAGATTTATTAGAAGCCGCGGCATTACCTTCTTTATTTCTTATAAGTTGGGCAACTATCCTCATAATATTTTCTTCAAAATATATACTTTCACAAAAAAACTAATATAATCAAAAAATGTCAAAACAATTTTTTGAAATTAAAGCCGGTAATTTTGTTGCGAGTGAAAAAAATAAAGTTAACAATGTAAACCTTAAAATAGAAAAAAAAGGGGAAATTATTTCTTTATTAGGCCCTTCTGGTGTTGGTAAAACAACGATATTAAGAACTATTGCTGGATTGCAAAAACTTAGTTCCGGAGAAATTTTTTTAAAAGATAAACTAATATCTTCTAAAGAGGTTCATGTTGAACCAGAGAAAAGAAATATAGCTCTATCATTTCAAGACAATTCTTTATTTCCAAATTATAAAGTAATTGACAATATAAATTTTGGAAAAAAAAGATCTAATGGTAACGGCTTTTCTTACGAAACAGACGACATTATTAAATTACTTCATATTGAACCAATTCTAGAAAAATTTCCCCACCAAATAAGTGCTGGCGAAGCTCAACGAGTATCTTTAGCAAGATCATTAATGTCTAAACCAGATCTATTATTATTGGATGAGCCTTTTTCAAATATTGATCAAAGTCTTAAAGAAGAAATACAATATTCTGTAAAAAAACTACTTAAAAAAATTAATTTAACAACAATAATCGTCACTCACGATTCCTACGAAGCATTTTCTTTAGCAGATCGTTGTGGAATAATTCTTAATCAGGAACTTAAACAATATGATGTTCCTTACAATGTTCATCATGAACCAAATTCTTTAGAAGTTGCAAAATTTTTAAATAAGGGAGTATTTGTAGAAGTAAAAGTATTAACCAATGATTGTGCTGTACACAGTTTACAACATAATGAGTTAGGTGAAATAAGAGGTAAATTATTAAAAAATTATCCCAAGGGAAAAAGTGTTAAACTTCTATTACAACCTGAAGATTTAGTGCATGACGATCAAAGTAAATTAAAATTAGAGGTAGTTGATAGAAAGTTTAGAGGAACTAATTTTATCTATACGTTAAAGACGCAAAAAGGTGAACATATACCGGTTTTTGTACATTCCCATCATATTCACCAACATGAAAAATCCGAAAAGTTCGGTATTAAAACTCCCATTTTTATTGACCATTTAGTATGTTTTTAATTAAATAGGACAATGAAATTTTCGTTAGAAATTACATCAAAAACTGACTTATCAGTCTTACCCGGGTTAAAAGATGTTTATGTAACAATGCTTCCGGGCACTGACTATCGAGAAGTAGCTCGTAAAGCTGATGAGCTAGTTCGTTCTGGGTATAATCCAATACCACATTTCCCTGCAAGATCCATAAAAGATTTAAAAGAGCTAAAAGACTATGTGAAGATGTGTAAAGATTCAGGCGTAAAACAAGCTTTAGTAATCGGCGGAGGGAGAGAACCTGTGGGTGAATACCACTGCTCGTTGCAATTACTTGAGACTGGATTATTCGAAGGAATGAAGATAGGAATTGCTGGACACCCTGAGGGTTCCCCTGATATATCCGATTCAGAATTAGAAAAAGCTATGAAAGAAAAAACTCCTCTTGCAGATTATATAGTAACGCAATGGCTTTTGGATCCAACAGTAATAGCTAATTTTATTTCAAAACAAACTCTCCCAGTTCATGTTGGAATTACTGGTCCCTTAAAAATAAGCAGCTTGTTAAAGTTTGCGAGTATTGTTGGGGCAAAAAATTCCTTAAATTTTCTTAAATCTAATACAAAACAAGCTTTAGATTTATTGAAGCCTAGAGATCCTAACGAATTGATAAATAGCTTAAAGAAAGTTACAGAGCACTTCCATATTTATACGTTTGGTGGTCTCAAGGAAACAAACAAATGGTTGGTAGCAAACAATTATGCCAAAGAAAAATAAAAAAGCAAAAAAAGTTAAATCAAAAAAAAAATTCAAATTAATATCTTTAAAAACTGAAAAAGTTAACTATGACAAAATCCGTCATGAAAAGTCGGTTGATCAGTCTGATAGACAAGTTCCATACAATCTGAGACAAAGCGGACCAACTAAAGTTGAAATGTTAATTTCTACAAGAGTAAGAAAATCTCCTTATTGGCATTTATCAATGAAAGCAGGTTGTTGGAGAGCTACTGTATACAATAGAATTTATCATCCAAGAGGTTACGTAAGACCTGAAAAAGGGGGAGCTATGGTTGAGTATGCAGCAATAAAAAACCACGTAACAATGTGGAACGTTGCTGTTGAAAGACAAATAAGAGTCAAAGGGCCAGATGCGGAAAAATTTGTTGATTATGTAATTACAAGAGATGCAACAAAAATCTCAACAATGAGAGGTCGTTATGTAATATTATGTAATTATAAAGGTGGGGTTTTAAATGATCCTGTATTATTAAGAGTGGCTGATGATGAATTTTGGTTTAGTTTATCAGACTCTGACATAGGTCTTTATTTACAGGGAGTAAACGCAGATAAAAGATTTAATGTTGAAATAGATGAAATTGATGCATGTCCAGTTCAAATTCAAGGTCCAAAATCAAAAGCTTTGATGAAAGATTTAGCAGGTGATCAAGTTGATTTTGATAATATGCCTTTTTATGGCTTAGCTGAAGCAAATATAGGTGGTCGAAGTTGTGTTATATCACAATCAGGTTTTTCTGGGGAAGCAGGTTATGAAATATATTTAAGAAATGCAACTTTGTACGCAGAGGATATGTGGAATGCAGTTTTAAAAGCAGGAAAAAAACATAAACTTATGGTTATAGCACCTGCTCATCACAGACGTATCCAAGCAGGCATTCTTTCATGGGGACAAGATTTAGATCATGAAACTAATCCTTTTCAATGTAATTTAGGTTATCAAGTTTCTTTATCTGGAAAAGGTGTATGGGAAAAGAAAACTGATTACATAGGTAAGGAAGCATTAGAAAAAATGAGAGATCAATTAAGAAACGGTGATAAACCTTATAAGTTACAATTGGTTGGATTGGAGCTTGGTGGTAAACCTATAGATGATTATGCTAATGATTTTTATCTAATCTCTAATAGCGATGGAGGTAAACCAGTTGGTTATATTACTTCTCCGTGGTACCATCCAGAGAAGGGAACAAATATAGCTATGGGATATGTTCCTTATGAAGGACATTTAAGTGCAACAGGTTTTCCAATAGGTAATTTGGGTAAAAAATATAAGGTGCACTTACCAAAGAAATACTCAAGTAAGGCAGTTGATGCTGTTGTAGTTAAAATTCCATTTACTCAGTCATTCAATGCTAATACTAGAGAAGTCTCTTAGGGCGCCCTTAGCTCAGTTGGATAGAGCATCGGTTTTCTAAACCGAGGGTCGTAGGTTCGAATCCTTCAGGGCGCGCCACATTAATGAAAAAAAAATTTTATTTTGGAAGAGTTAAATCAAGAAAGATTTCCAGAATTAAAGAAAGTAGTTTTAAAAAATATTTAAAAACAAAGAATATTTACAGATTAAATTCAAAGAAAAAATTGATTTTAGAAATTGGTATTGGAATGGGTGAAAACCTAATTTATTTATCCAAAAGAAATATAAAAAAAAATATAATCGGTGTAGATCCTTTTAAGAATGGAATGGTAAATGTTTCAGATTATTGTATTAATAATAATATAAAAAATATTTATCTTTATCCCTACGTATTTCAAAAATTTATCAATAAGTTTAAAAAACTTCGTTTCGATATAATATATGTTTTATTTCCTGACCCATGGCCAAAAAAAAGACATAACAAAAGACGCATTGTAAATGAAGATTTTTTAAAAAAAATCTTTGCGATTTTAAAAAAAAAAGGAAGAGTTTTTTTTAGCACAGACAATTTAGATTATTATATGAATGTTAGGACTATAATAAAAAAATTTCCTTATATTAAGGTAAAAAAAATTAATAAAATAGTTACAATTAAAACAAAGTTCTATCTAAAAGCAGAAAAAAAAGGCAATAGGATAAATTCACTTTTATTTTCCAAAAACTAGTTGTCAATCTTATTTAATCTTATTTTTAACTTTGTTGGTAAATTTTTAAACCATTTTTTTTCACCACCAGATTTTGGTAGTATTTCACCGTACTCTATCATTTGGTTAGGCTTTAAATCCAACAAATATACCCAAATATGATCTTTTCCTAATTTTGTGTTCTCTTTAATTATTTCTCTTAAACCTTTGATTAACTTATTTTTAACTTTAGAGGTTCTGCCTGATCTAATGTGACCATATATAAATATTTCAGATTTAGTGACTATTTTTCCACCCATGAAATGGTTTCCTTTTTTTGTGTCATTAAAAATTACTTGAGCAAAATATTTATTTGCCCTAGTAGCTTTGTTATGAATTTTCGTAATTTGTTTAGCCAATTTTTCTTTTTTTAGTTTTGAGAGTTTTATATTTGATGAGTTTACAAAGTATGTTGGCATAACAAATTATAACTTAGAACTTTTCTTATAAAAGAGGTGTATAATCGTACATTTGGTATTTTTTTTTAATAATATCTACATCTTGTGGTCATTTAATCAGATTGAAATTGAGCAATAGATTCTTCATAATTTGTTCTTTGAAATATTAATTTCAAAATATTGTTAACAATAAAATGAGGGAATCATAAATATGATTAAATCAATTAAAACTTGGATTTTAGTTGGATTTGCATCTCTATTACTTGTGGCTTGTGGCCAAGGTGGAGGCGGTGCTGGTTCTAAAAAATCTAAGACTTTAGACAACACTAAGAAAGCTGGTTTTGTAAAATGTGGAGTTTCACAAGGACTTCCAGGGTTTTCAAATGCAGATGAGGCAGGAAACTGGACCGGCATAGATGTGGATGTATGTAGAGCTGTTGCAGCCGCTGTATTAGGTGATGCTGACAAAGTTAAATATACTCCATTAAGTGCAAAAGAGAGATTTACTGCATTAACATCAGGTGAAATCGACGTACTTGCACGTAACACAACTTGGACATTATCAAGAGACGCTGACATTGGATTAACATTTGTTGGAGTAAACTTTTATGATGGTCAAGGTTTCATGGTTAGAAAAGCATCAGGAATCAATTCTGTAAATGATTTCAGAGACGGTATTTCTGCTTGTACAAACACAGGTACAACTACTGAGCTTAACATGAGAGACTTCTTCAATTCTAAAAACATTAAGTATGAACCAATTGCGTTTGAAAAAGCAGACGAAGTTGTTCAAGCTTATGATGCGGGAAGATGTGATACTTATACCACAGATAAATCTGGATTAGCTGCTCAAAGAACTAAGTTGAGCAATCCGGATGAGCATAAAGTATTACCAGAAACAATTTCTAAAGAACCATTAGGACCTGTTGTAAGACAAGGTGACTCTGTATGGGAAGATATTGTTAGATGGTCTCTAAACACTATGATCGAAGCAGAAGAGTATGGTGTAAATTCATCAAACGCTTCAAGCTTAAAAGACTCTGACAATCCAGCTATTAAAAGATTAGTTGGTGCTGAGGGTGAATTAGGTGCAGCTTTCGGTTTAGACAATGATTGGAGCTTGAGAATTATCGAGCAAGTTGGAAACTACGGTGAAAGCTATAAAAAACACATAGCAGACACTGGAATTTTACCTAACAGAGGTCCGAATGAATTATGGACAAAAGGTGGAATTCTTTATGTACCACCAGCAAGATAATTGCTAATTAAATTAAAAAGGGCTGGATTTATCTGGCCCTTTTTTTTATTCTCCATAAAATGAATTTTAGAAATTTTAAATTAAATTTAAGCAATAAAAACAAAGATTTAATTCCTCAAATTTTAACAGTTTTATTTTTAATATTAGTTGTAATTTATTTTACTATTAACGCTCAAAGCAATATGGGCAACAGAGGAATTTCATTTGGATTTGGTTTTTTATCTCAAGAGTCTTCCTTTGATATAACATTTTCACTCATAGATTATGATGGATCTCATACATATGCCAGGGCATTTTTGGTTGGTCTTTTAAACACGATTTTAGTTTCTGCAATTGGAATTTTCTTTGCTACGATTTTAGGTGTAACAATTGGTATAGCAAGACTTTCTCAAAATTATTTAGTAGCTAAATCAGCAGAATGGTATGTGGAAATATTTAGAAACATACCTTTAATTCTTCAAATTTTTTTCTGGTACTTCGCCGCTTTAAGAGCTTTACCTTTGACTGTGGACTCTATCAATTTTTACGATATAAGTTTTTTAAACGTAAAAGGGTGGTATGTTCCAAAATTTGTTTGGACTAACTTTTCTATATTTTTTTACTCTATAATTTTTGCATTTATATCAATTTACTTTTTAGCTAAATATGCTCAAAAACAAAGAGATAAATTCGGTAAACAAATTCCAACATTGTATATATCAATTTTATTAATTATTGGTTTACCATTTTTAACATTTTTAATTGGTGGAGTAAGTTTATCATTTGAAATTCCTGAATTAACTCAATTATCCAAAACTGTTTATGTATATCAAGGTGGAGTTAGTATTATCCCTGAATTAATTTCTTTAGCATTAGCTTTGTCAATGTATACTGCTACATTTATTGCTGAGAATGTCAGAGCGGGTATATTAGGTGTAAGTAAAGGTCAAAAAGAAGCCGCTGCTTCTATTGGATTAACTAAAGGACAAATTTTGAAACTTGTAGTAATGCCACAAGCTTTAAGAATTATAATACCACCAACTACTAACCAATATTTAAATTTGACAAAAAATTCATCTTTAGCAGCTGCTATAGCATATCCAGATATTGTTTTAGTATTTGCGGGAACGGCCTTAATGCAAACTGGCCGAGCAATTGAAATTATTTCAATAACAATGTTAACATATTTATCTTTAAGTCTTTCTATTTCAGTATTTATGAATTGGTATAATAAAAAAATGGCTATAAAGGAAAAATAATGAATTTATCTACACTTAAATCTGACAAAAAAAATCTTAATTCCTTTATTGCTTTTGGCAGTGCCCTTGTTTTTATTGGTTTTGTAGACATCATTTTAAGTTCTTTTTTTAGCACAAACATTACTGCATTTTTACCCGATAAAATAAGTTATCTTACTCCATTGTTATTTGGATTATTTGGTCTTTATTTAATTAGAATTGAATTTAGTGGAAATAAATTACTTGATAAAGTCAATACTAATTTTAACTCATCAAATTTTAACGCACTATTAACGCTTCTTGTAATATTTGCTCTTATAAAATACATCCCGCCTTTATTAAATTGGTTTGTATTTGATGCTAATTTTGCAGGTAATACAAAAGAAGATTGCACTAGTGGTGGTGCATGCTGGGTATTTATCAAAGTCTGGTTAAATAGATTTGTTTATGGACTTTACCCTGATACAGAACAATGGCGTATCAATACTGCTTTTTTAACACTATTTTTACTTGTCGGCGCTTCTTTTTTTGTTCCTCAAAGGCTTAAAAAATATATCATTATCTTTTTATTATTCGTATACCCAATAATTGGTCTAAAACTTATATCAGGTGGAGATTTTGGTTTAAAATATGTTGAAACTGGTGCTTGGGGTGGACTTTCATTAACATTCATAGTTTCAGCATTTGCTTTGATACTTTGTTTTCCTATAGGGACTATTTTAGCATTAGGGAGAAGATCCAAGCTTCCTGCCATAAGATACACTTCAATAGGATTTATAGAATTATGGAGAGGTGTTCCTTTAATTACAGTATTATTCATGTCTGCAGTAATGTTTCCAATGTTTTTACCAGACGGAACTTATGTAGATAAATTAATAAGAGTTTTAATTGCAATTACTTTATTTGAAGCCGCTTATATGGCTGAAGTAGTTAGAGGAGGTTTACAGGCTTTACCTAAAGGTCAATACGAGGCAGCCAAATCGCTAGGCATGGGTTATTGGAGAATGCATTTTTTAATAATTTTGCCTCAAGCTCTTAAATTAGTAATTCCAGGAATAGCGAATACATTTCTGGCATTAGTAAAAGATACACCACTAATATTTGTTGTTGGTCTTTTAGAGCTTGCTGGAATGGTAAATTTAGCAAAAACTAATCCTAAATGGCTTGGAATGGCCATGGAAGGCTACGTATTTGCAGGTTTAGTATTTTGGGTAATATGTTATGTTATGAGCAGATATAGTCAAAATTTAGAAAGAAAATTAAAAACAGAGAGATAAATGAGTAAGATAATTGAATTAAAAAATGTTAATAAGTGGTTCGACAAATTTCAAGCTCTTAAAAATATTAACCTTGAAGTAAACCAACAAGAAAAAATAGTAATTTGCGGACCTTCAGGTTCAGGAAAATCAACTTTAATTAGATGTATTAATAGACTGGAAGAGCATCAAGACGGCCAAATTATTGTTGATGGAAACGAAATTTCTGAAAATACAAAAGATTTAGAAAAAATTAGAGCAGAGGTTGGAATGGTTTTTCAACAATTTAATTTATTCCCTCACTTATCAATTTTAGATAATTGTACTCTAGCCCCTATATGGGTAAAAAAAATGCCAAAAAAACAAGCTGAAGAACTTGCAATGAAAAATTTAGAGAGAGTTCAAATAGCTGATCAAGCAAAAAAATTTCCTGGACAATTATCAGGTGGACAACAACAAAGATCTGCTCTTGCAAGAGCATTATGTATGGAACCGAAAATCATGTTGTTCGATGAACCTACATCAGCTTTAGATCCAGAAATGATTAAAGAAGTTTTAGATGCTATGGTAGATCTGGCTAAAGCGGGCATGACAATGATTGTTGTAACACATGAAATGGGTTTTGCTAAAGAGGTAGCTGATAATATGATTTTTATGGATCAAGGACAAATTGTAGAAAAAGCAAAAACTAAAGATTTCTTTGAAAATCCAAAATCAGATAGAACGAAATTATTTTTAAGCCAGATTTTATAACCATTTAGGCACTGGTAAATTCTTACTTTTCAAGAATTCTTTATTAAAAATTTTGCTAGCATATCTTCTTCCATCATCACATAATATAGTTACTATAGTTTTACGTTTTCCTAACTTCTTTGCAAGTTTGATTGCCCCAGCAATATTTATACCTGAGGAACCTCCAAGTATTATATTTTGTTTTTCAATTAAATCATAAACCAATCTCAAAGCCTCTGTATCATCAGTTTGAAAAGCATCATCAATAATCGCTTTTTCAAAGTTTTTTGTAATTCTAGCAGTTCCTATACCTTCAGTAATTGAACTGCCTTTACTTTCTAGTTTTTTATTTTTTACATACGAATATAAAGACGATCCCATTGGGTCTGATAAAGCAATTTTAATATTTCTATTTTTATTTTTTAATCCGATAGAAACACCTGCTAAAGTTCCACCTGTACCTACAGCACAAGTAAATCCGTCAACTTGACCTGCAGTTTGTGACCATATTTCATTAGCTGTAGTAACTATATGCGCCTCTGTATTAACAGTATTGTCAAATTGATTCCCCCAAACAACTCCATGATTATGTTTTTTTGATAAATCATCTGCAATTTTTTTGGATTGCTTAATATAATTGTTAGGGTTCGAATAAGGTACTGCATCAACTTCTATTAAATCAGCACCTAATTTTTTAAGTATATTTTTTTTTTCAATAGATTGGGTTTTGGGTATTACAATCTTTAGGTTTAACCCATATTCTTTACAGACAACTGCCAAACCTATTCCAGTATTTCCAGCCGTTCCTTCAACAATTATTCCTCCTTTTTCAATTTTTTTCTTTTCAAGTGCATTTTTTACTATGAATAGAGCAGCACGGTCTTTCACTGACTCTCCAGGATTAAAATATTCAGCCTTACCATAAATGTTACAATTTGTTAATTCTGAAACTTGTTTTAATTTAATTAATGGTGTATTACCAATTTGATTTATAATAGATGTTATTTCCATAATAAAAATTATATGAAAAAATTTTTCGTTGCAATTACTTTATACTTTTTTTTTAATACAAATTCATTTGGTCATTTAGAGCATTATTCTGAAATTAAATACTTGGAATATGATTTATACAGAAATAATGATTTAATAGGTTCACATAAATACGATTTTATAAGAAATGGCGACAATTTGACTGTTAAGAGTGTGGTTAATTTTAAAATTTCTAAATTAGGTATAGATCTATACAAATATTTTGCCGAAAGCACAGAAAATTATGACAAAAATCTCTTTAAATCATTTGACTCTAAAACTATACAAAATAAAAAAAACAAATATGTTAAAATTAACCTAGATGCTAAAAAAAATAATCTTTATGTTGATGGATCTTCGTATAAAGGTGAGGCTGATTTAAATTATATGGTTGGAACCTGGTGGAATCATGAAATTGTGAAAGCAAAAGCACAAATAAGCGCTATTTCAGGAAGAATAATTGAACAAAAAGTAGAATTTTTAGGAAAAAAAAATATAGAAGTGAATGGTAAAAACTATGAAGCATTACATTTTAAATTTTTATCATCAGATGAAACACTTCCTGATAATAAAAAACTAAATACAGATATTTGGTATGATGCTAAAACATTCATTTGGCTGAAAGCACAATTTATAAAACAAGGTAATTGGGAATATAGATTAAAAAAATTGAATTAATTTGTATTTTTAGCTGCTTTTTTTTTCAATATGTCAATAGTGTTTTTATGTTTTTTTTGCATTTTAGGCCCTCAAAAAAGCTAAAAAAAAATGAACCCAAGTTGAACTTTGCTGTTGCATAAATAGAAAAATTAATGTTGAATATTGAAATTGGGAGATGGGATGGAAGAAAATTTTAACCTACATTTAGGAAAAAAACTAAGAATGAGAAGATTATCATTAGGTCTCACTCAAACAAAAGTAGCTGAAGCAATTAACGTAACATTCCAACAAATTCAAAAATACGAAAAAGGCACAAATGGTGTCAGCTCCAATAGATTGATGCAACTTTCAAATTATCTTAAAGTTCCAATTACTTACTTTTTCGAAGATTTTAAAAATTATACTGAAAGCAAAAACATCCAAGAAGTCAATGAGGACTTAAACTACTCTTTTTTAAGCAAAACATTTTCTTCACTATCAAGATCACAAAAAGAAAAAATACTTCAAATACTAAAAAATACAGTTTCATTAGAAAAAACTGGTTAGTGGCTCCTCGGGCAGGACTCGAACCTGCGACCAATTGATTAACAGTCAACTGCTCTACCAACTGAGCTACCGAGGAATGAAAAATAACATACTTTTTTTAAAATAATAAAACAACTAATTTATTGGAGGCCACGCCCAGAATCGAACTGGGATAAAAGGATTTGCAATCCTCTGCGTAACCATTCCGCCACGTGGCCAATAATGCTTCTTTTAAATCATTTAGCAGCTTCAATAAAGCAAAATCTAACTCTTTTAGGTTTTTGTCCATTTGATATAAACTATATAATTCAAAATAATGGAATTTAAAAAATACAATCATTTAGAGGAAGAAAAAAAAATCTCTGATTTTTGGATTAAGAAAGGTTTGTTTAAACCTAAAAAATCTAAAAATAAAAAAAATTTTTCAATTGTAATTCCACCGCCTAATGTGACCGGAAGACTGCATATGGGTCACGCATTAAATAATAGTCTTCAAGATGTCTTAATCAGATTCAACAGAATGAAGGGTTTAGAAACTTTGTGGCAACCTGGCACTGATCACGCGGGAATCGCAACTCAAGCTGTTGTAGAAAAAAATCTTAATAAAGAGGGCGTTAATAAAAATGATTTAGGAAGAGAAAAATTTATTGAAAAAGTATGGAAGTGGAAAGAGGAGTCTGGTGGCATTATTCTTAACCAACTCCAAAAATTAGGCTGCTCTTGTGATTGGTCGCGAACAAGATTTACTATGGATAAGGATCTATCAAAAGCAGTAATTAAAGTTTTTGTGGAACTTTATAATAATAAACTAATCTATAAAGACAAAAAACTAGTAAATTGGGATACAAATTTACAAACCGCCATCTCAGATTTAGAGGTTGTGCAAAAGGATGTTCAGTCACAATTATATTATATTGATTATCAGTTACAGAACTCAGAAAATAAAATTACCATAGCCACCACAAGACCCGAAACAATGATGGGAGATACAGCAGTCGCTGTAAATCCAAAAGATAATAGATATATTAAATTAATAGGAAAAAATGTAAAAATTCCAATAGTAAATAGAACAGTCAAAATTATTGCAGATAATTATGCTGACCCTGAACAAGGATCTGGTGCTGTTAAAATAACACCAGCGCATGACTTTAATGATTATGATGTGGGAAAAAGAAATAAACTTAAAATTATAAATATTTTTGAAAAAAATGGAAAAATAAATCAAAACGGTGTAAGCGAATTTATTGGACTTGACAGATTTGAAGCAAGAAAATTATTAGTAAAAAAACTAAAAGAAAATGGAAATCTTGTAAAGATTGAGACAATTAAAAATAAAGTTCCATATGGTGATCGCTCAAATACAGTAATTGAACCTCTCTTAACTGAACAATGGTTTGTAGATGCAAAAAAATTATCAAATAAACCCATAAAGATTGTTAAAAAAAATATTACATCTTTTTTTCCAAATAGCTGGACCAAAATATTTTTTCAATGGATGAAAAATATTGAGCCGTGGTGTATTTCTCGACAAATATGGTGGGGTCACAGAATCCCAGCATGGTATGATGAGTATAAAAATATATTTGTTGCAGAAAATTTTAAAAAAGCAGAAATCTTAGCTAAGAAAAAAAACAAAAATAAAAAATTTAAATTAAGACAAGAATCGGACGTTTTAGACACTTGGTTTTCATCTGCTTTGTGGCCTTTTGCAACTTTAGGATGGCCAAATAAGTCAAAAGAACTTTCAAAGTTTTATCCTACTTCAGTTTTAGTTACTGGATTTGATATAATATTTTTTTGGGTAGCCAGGATGTTAATGATGGGTAATTATTTTAATAAAAAGACACCATTTCAAAAAGTTTATGTTCACGCTTTAGTTCGAGACGAAAAAGGACAAAAAATGTCAAAATCAAAAGGTAATGTTATAGATCCTCTTGAACTGATCAATGAGTACGGAGCTGACAGTTTAAGGTTTACTCTTATTTCAATGGCATCTCCAGGTAGAGATGTGAAACTTTCTAAAGATAGGGTGGTTGGTAATAGAAACTTTATCACAAAAATATGGAGTGCTAATAATTTTTTAAATATCAATAATTGTAAATTAAAAAAACAAATAGATTTAAGAACTATAAAACTCCCGATAAACCAGTGGATATTAAGTGAGTTTATAAAAACTCAAAAATTAGTATCAAAAAATATTGAAGATTTTAGATTTGATGAAGCTTCAAAAAATGCTTATAAATTTGTCTGGCATTCGTACTGTGATTGGTATTTAGAGTTTTTGAAGCCCGTTTTTAACTCAAAAAACAAATTTGAAGTTAATGAAGCGAAACTTTTTTCATCGTTTATGATGGCTAACATTTTAAAAATTCTTCATCCTTTTATACCTTTTTTTACAGAGTCAGTTTGGGCAAAAAATAAATATAAGTTGATTTTTAAAGATGATCTAATCTCTTCTTCTTGGCCAAATTTTAAAGAGATTAACAAATTTAATAAAAATCAAAATAGTATCAATAATATTATTACACTAATATCTAATATTAGATCTACCAAAGCCGAATTAAAAATTACTCCAAAATTATTTTGCGATTTATCTTTTTTAGAAAAATCAAGTAAATTAGCAAAATTAGTTAACAAAAATTTAAATTTAGTAAAACAAGTAGGTAGAGTAAACAGTATAGATAAAGAGGAATTTAATAATAAAAATTCAATTGAAATTCTTGTTTTAAAAGAGAAGATTTCCCTACGATTTAATGAAGATCTTGACTTAATTTCTCAAAAAGAAAGAATTTCTAATAAAATAGAAAGTATTAAAAAACAACTAGATAATCTTAATAACAAGCTTAAAAATGAGGCTTATTTAAAGAATGCTCCGAAGGAAATAGTTCAAAATGATAAAAAATTAGTGAAAGAATTAACTGTTGAAGATGAAAAATTAAGAAGTATTGTATCTAGTATTAATTAATTATGTCTAAAATTAACAAAAATAAATTACCAAGTCGTCATACTTCCATAGGCCCTGACAGAGCTCCACATCGCTCTTTTTATTATGCGATGGGAGAAACAGAACAAGATGTGGCAAAACCCTTTGTTGGCGTTGTTTCAACTTGGAATGAAGCTGCTCCGTGTAACACAGCATTGATGAGACAAGCTCAATCTGTCAAAAAGGGGGTAAAACAGTCAGGAGGTACACCAAGAGAATTTTGTACAATAACAGTTACCGATGGTATTGCTATGGGTCATGAGGGGATGAAATCATCTTTGATTTCAAGAGAAATAATTGCAGATTCTGCTGAATTAACAGTCAGAGGCCATTGCTATGATGCTTTAGTTGGAATTGCTGGATGCGATAAATCGCTTCCAGGTTTAATGATGTCAATGCTCAGACTAAACGTGCCAAGTGTTTTTATTTATGGAGGATCAATATTACCAGGAAAATATAAAGGTAAAGATGTAACCGTGGTAGATGTGTTCGAAGCAGTTGGAAAGCATTCTTCTGGATCAATGTCATCCGAAGAACTTAGAGAATTAGAGTTGGTTGCATGTCCAAGCGCTGGTGCTTGTGGAGGTCAATTTACAGCTAATACTATGGCTTGTGTTTCAGAGGCTATTGGTTTAGCTCTTCCTTATTCTGCTGGCACACCTGCTCCATATGAGGAGAGAGATAAATATGCATTTAAAAGTGGAGAAACTGTCATGAAATTATTAGAAAATAATATTAAACCAAGAGATATTGTGACAAAAAAATCTTTGGAAAATGCAGCAACTATAGTGGCTGCAACAGGTGGTTCGACCAATGCAGCTCTACATTTACCAGCATTAGCTAACGAAATTGGAGTTAAGTTTGATTTAATGGATGTAGCAAAAATATTTAAAAAAACACCTTATTTGGCAGATTTAAAACCAGGTGGAAAATATGTTGCAAAGGATATGTGGGAAGCAGGTGGAGTTCCAATGTTACTTAAAACTTTATTCGATGGTGGTTTTATACATGGCGAATGTATGACTGTTACTGGCAAAACAATGAAAGAAAATTTAAAAGAAATAGAGTTCAACCCCGATCAAAAAGTTTTAAGAGAGTTTAATAATCCTTTATCACCGGATGGTGGTGTAGTTGGGTTAAAGGGAAACCTAGCCCCAGATGGTGCGATTGTAAAAATTGCGGGATTAAAAAAATTACAATTTACCGGCAAAGCGAGATGTTTTGATAATGAGGAAGCGGCAATGAAAGCCGTTCAAACAAAAAAATATAAAGATGGAGATGTAATTATTATAAGATATGAAGGTCCAAAAGGAGGGCCTGGTATGAGAGAAATGCTATCAACTACAGGAGCAATTTATGGACAAGGCAAAGGTGAAAAAGTTGCACTAATTACTGATGGAAGATTTTCTGGTGCAACTAGAGGATTTTGTGTCGGTCATGTAGGACCAGAGGCAGCACTTGGTGGTCCAATAGCACTTCTTAAAGATGGAGATAAAATTGATATTGATGCAAAAAAAGGAACTATTAACGTAAGATTAACTAAAGCGCAACTCGCATCAAGAAAGAAAAAATGGAAAGCTAAAAAATCTTTATTTGGTTCTGGAACATTATGGAAATATGCTCAAACAGTTGGGCCAGCTTATCTAGGCGCACCAACTCACCCAGGCAAAAAAAAAGAAGTTAAGGAATACTCTAAGATTTAATGAAAATCAGACCAGTTATTTTGTGCGGTGGAGCTGGAACAAGATTATGGCCAAGTTCCAAAAATTTTCAAGCGAAACAATTTATAGATTTTGGAGGATGGACTTTACTTGGTAAGACTTTAGAAAGAATAAGAAATCCAATTTTTGATTATCCTATTATTAGCACTAATCTTAAATATTTAAGAGAAATTAAAAATAACCTAAAAAAAAATAAAGTTAAAAAATATAAGATTATTTTAGAACCTGTAAAAAAAAATACAGGGCCAGCTATTCTTTCCTCATCTCTTATTAAGGATATACCAGAAAAACAACCATTATTAATTTTATCAGCGGATCATTTCATCGATAAAGTTAAAAGATTTAATTTAGAAATTAGAAAAAATAAAAAATATCTCACAAACAAAAATATCTTCATTTTCGGCATAAAACCTAGTTCACCTTCTAATCAATATGGCTACTTTCTAACAAAACGAAAAAATAATCTTGATTATGTTTCTAAGTTTCTTGAAAAACCCAGCGAAGTAAAAGCAAAAAAAATTATAAATAAAGGTGGCTATTGGAATTCAGGAATTTTTTATCTAAGAAAGGACTCATTAATTAATAACTTTAAAAAGTATCAAAATATAATCTACCGTAACTCATTATTATCCGTTAAAAAAAGTAAAATTAAAAAAAATATATATTATTTAAATAAAAAGAATTTTATCAGAAATTCATCAAAATCTTTTGATTACGCTATCTTAGAAAAAACTTCGAATATTAATGCTGTTAAATTAAATATGCCTTGGTCTGATCTTGGTAGCTGGAAGGAGATACTTTTAATGTTTTATAAAAATAAAATAAATTATTTCAATAAAAAAAATATATTTTACAGACCTTGGGGGAGTTATATAAATTTATTTAGAGGAAAAAACTTTTTAATAAAAGAACTAATTATTAAACCAAAAGGAATATTGAGTTTACAAAAACATTTTCATCGATCAGAACACTGGGTTGTTACACAAGGAAAGCCAAAAATTACTTTAAATAAAAATTTTTTTTTACTTAAACCCTATGAAACAGTTTTTATTCCTAAAGGCTCAATACACAGAATACAAAACTCAGGAAAAAAAAAAGTAAAAATTATGGAAGTGCAATTAGGTTCTATTTTAAAAGAGGAAGATATTGTACGTTATGAGGATATTTACGGTCGAACTAATTAATTTCTAATTCTATTGGTGTGTGATCTGAGGGTTTTAATTTTGACCTAGGTTTTTTATTTATATTTATTGATTTTATATTCTCAATTAAATTATTAGACAAAAGGAAATGATCAATTCTCATACCATAATTTTTTTGCCATGAACCCGCAAAGTAATCCCAAAAAGTATATTCTTGTTTATTTATATTTTTAAAACGGTAAATATCGTGAAAACCTAAATTTAATAATTCTCTAAATTTTTTTCTAATTTCTAATTTTCCAAGAGCGTCATTTTCATATCTTTTAAAATCATATACGTCAATATCTTCAGGAATTATATTAAAATCACCTGCAATTAATAAATTTGAATTTTTTGATAATTTTTTTTTTATATTAGAAATAAATATTTTAAGCCATTTTTTTTTATAATTGTATTTGTCGGTATCTATTGGATTTCCATTAGGTACGTAAACGTTAATCAATTCAATTTTCTTTTTCTTTAATTGAACTTCTCCAGTTATAACTCTTGACTGTTTAGATTCATCCTTAATAAAGTTTTTATTAATCTTTTCAATATCGATTTTTGATATTATAGCTACACCGTTATAACTTTTTTGACCGAAGACATATGAGTTATAGCCATTTTTTTTAAATTCTTCATATGGAAAATTTTCATCCTGAGTTTTAATCTCTTGAAGCAGTAAAACGTCAGGGTTTTCATCTTTTATATATTCAACAATATTCGTTATTCGAGCTCTTACTGAATTTACATTCCAAGAAATAATTTTCATTAAACAGAAAAAGACAAACCACATCCACAAGATGAAGAAGCCTTAGGATTGTCAATAACAAATGACTCACCAATCATTTCAATTTTAAAATCAATAATAGACCCATCAATAATATCGAGTGATTTTTTGTCAATAACCGCATTATCAAATAAAATATCATCCTTCGATGTAGAGCTATCAAAACTAAAATTATATTTGAATCCTGAACAACCGCCTCCTTTAACTGAAATTCGAAAATACTTTTTAGATTTACTCTCAGCAGTAATCTTTTGAATTTGTTTTTTTGCTTGCTCAGTAAATTTAATTTTTTTTGTCATAATAAGTTAATATGTAGTATATAAGTTATAACATATATATGCAAAGTAATACATTTTCAAAGTTGTCTGCTTCAATTAACTCCAAAGGAAGATTATTTATTGAAAAAAAAAGTAGTTTAAGATCACCTTATCAAAGAGATAGAGACAGAATTATTCATTCAACAGCATTTAGAAGATTGAAACACAAAACCCAAGTATTCGTTAACACTTCTGGAGACCATTACAGAACTAGAATTACACATTCCTTAGAAGTATCCCAAATTGCGAGAACTTTAGCTAAAGTTTTTAAGCTTAATGAGGATCTATCTGAAACATTAAGTTTAGCTCATGATTTAGGCCATACGCCATTCGGCCATGCTGGTGAAGAAGCATTAAACAACTGTATGAAAAACAATGGGGGGTTTGATCATAATATACAAACTTTAAGAATAGTAACACTATTAGAAAATAGATATTATAACTTTGAAGGGTTGAATCTTTCTATTGAAACATTAGATGGTTTAATTAAACACAATGGTCCAGTTTACGATAAAACAAAAATTTATAAAATTTTGGGAAAAAATTTTTTTAAAAATAAGATAAATTTCAATTCAAGTCCCTCCCTTGAAGCACAAATTGCATCAATATCTGACGACATAGCGTATAATAGTCATGATCTAGAAGATGGTTTAAATGCTAAACTATTTACAATAAAAGATATAAGCAACATACCCATTCTTAATGACATCATTTCAAGAAATAAAAATAAAATATTTAAGTATTCTCAGGAATTAGTTTTAAGGCAAATTATAAGAGAAATTATAAATGAGATGGTTAAGGATGTTATTTTGAATACAAAAAAAAATCTTAAGATATATAATATTAAAAATATTAAAGACGTATATAGGTCAAAATATCCATTAGTAAGTTTTTCAAAAAATATGAGACTTTTTGATATTAGTGTTAAAAATTTTTTAAAAAAAAATATGTATTACCATAAAAATGTTATCCACAAAACAAATTTAGGTAAAAAAATAATAACAAAATTATTTTTAGTTATTAAAAAAAATCCAAAAAAATTCATCAAAAACTACAAGTATAAAAAGACTAACAACTACAGAGTTACCTGTGATTTTATAGCTGGAATGACAGATAGATATGCAATAAATTTATATAATAAAATAAAATGAATATATTTGACAACTATTTAGAGTTAATATTTAAATTAATTAAAAATAATCAAAAAAAATTAGGTCTCAAAGAATTAAATGAATTTAAAGGTATAAATCTAGAAATACCCCCATCTAAGTTTGACTCAGATTTATCAACTAACATTTGCATGATATTATCTAAGCCAAATAAGTTAGAACCAAATAAACTTGCAGTTAATGTTAAGGATTTATTAACAAATAATATTAAAGATTTTAAGGAGATTGAAATAGCCGGACCAGGTTTTTTAAATATTAAGTTATCGAATAACGCTTTGGCAAATATCATTAACAAAATTTTACAAGAAGGTAAGTTGTTTGGTTCTAACAAAACAAATTTATCTTACAACATAGAATTTGTCTCAGCAAATCCTACAGGACCTATGCATATTGGCCACTGTAGAGGGGCTATTTTTGGTGATGTTTTATCGAATTTACTTAAATTTAATGGAAACAAAGTTACAAAGGAATACTATGTTAATGATTATGGAAATCAAATTAAAAATTTTGTTAAATCAGTCTATCTAAGAATAAGGGAAATTAAATTTAATGAAAAATTTAAAAATGAAAAAGATTTATACCCTGGTCTCTATATAAAAGAAATAGCAAAGAAAATATTATTAAAAAGTAAAATTAATTTTAACTCTTTTAATAATAGTTATGATTTTTTATCGAAAGAATCGCTTAATTATTCAATTGAAATGATTAAACAAGATTTAAAAAAATTAGGCATTAATCATGACAAATTTGTATCTGAAAAATTAATAGTAGAAAAAAAAATACTTTTTAAAGCAATAGAACAATTAAAAAAAACAAAACATGTTGAAGAGGGATTTCTAGAACCACCAAAAGGAGTAACAGATAGAAATTGGAAAAAAACAAAAAAATTGATTTTTAAATCTACACTCTTTGGTGATGATGCTAATAGAGCTTTACAAAAAGACGATGGTACTTGGACATATTTCGCCAATGATTTAGCTTACCATTATGATAAAGTATCTAGAAAATATGATAAATTAATAAACATTTTAGGAGCTGATCATACAGGTTATATAAAAAGAATTGAGGGTGCTGTAACAGCTCTATCTAAAAGCAAAACAATTTTAGAGTGTAAAGTTTGTCAATTGGTGAAGTTATTTAAAAACGGATCACCATTTAAAATGTCCAAAAGAGCAGGTGATTTTGTTTCTGTTAGTGATTTACTAAATGAGGTCAATAAAGATTCAATTAGATTTATGATGTTAAATAGAAGTAACGATGTTGAATTGGATTTTGACTTTGATAAAGTTTTAGAAAAAAGCAAAGAAAATCCAGTTTTCTATGTTCAATATTGCCATGCTAGAATAAATTCTATCTTCAGAGCGTTAAAAATAAAAAATTTTAACAACCTAGAAATTAAAGATGATACTTTAAATTTCAATAAATATGAAAAAGAAATTATCAAAAAAGTTTTTGAATGGCCTAAAGTAATTAAAATTTCATCAAAAAAATATGAACCTCATAGAATCCCATTTTATCTTTATGAAATATCAACATTATTTCACTCTTATTGGAGCAAAGGTAATGAAGATCAAAAATATAGATTTATTCAAAAAGGTAAAATAAATAATAATTTAATGATTACAATTCAACTTATACTTATAGTCTTACAAAATGGAATGAATATACTGGATGTTTCTTTACCAAGTGAAATGTAATGATAAACAAACTAAGTAAATTTATTATTTTAACATTAATCATAGGTTTTTTCGTTTTTGTAGTTAACTATTATTTATCGGAAGAAAATATTCATTTAGTGAAAAATAATAGAAGTTTACAAGAGTCAAAAATACCAGACAATTTTTTAGATTTACCAGTTTTGTTAAATGATACAAACGATGTAATAG
>CACJUZ010000005.1 GCA_902596745.1 uncultured Pelagibacteraceae bacterium
TTTTCTTTTCATAAAATTTACTGTAAGTTTAGTTTTTTCTGCAATACCTTCGGGTGTTAGCAAATAAATATAATTGAGTTTATTTGGATTTTTTTTAAAGTTCTTTATTTTTATTAATCCCTTTTTTTTAAGTTCTTTAATACAATAGTTTAATTTTCCTAAACTAATTCCTAAGTCATCAGCCATTTTTCTCTGTGTATATTCAGAATTTTTGTTTATTTTTCTTAATATATTTAGCTGATTTTCATTAAAATCATCATTGTTCATAATTTGAACAACTTATATATCTTTATAGATACTGTAAAGCTTTTTTTTATGTTTTTTTAAACTTAAAGACTATAAAAGATATCAATGTTAAAAATAAAAAATAATAAACCTTTAATAGTCGCAGAGATTGGTTGGAATTTTCTAGGTAACCTAAGGCTAGCCAAAAAGATGATTTTATCAGCTAAATCAAATGGAGCCGATGCGGTTAAATTTCAGATTTGGAATCCAATTAATTTAAAACCTGGTCCGTGGGATCTAGACGGTAGAAGAGATCTTTATAAAAAATCTTATTTAGATAAAAAGAAATATAAAATTTTATTTCAATTTGCAAAAAAAAATAAGCTTTCTTGTTTTGCCTCGGTTTGGTCTATACCTGATATGAAAGTTTTAAAAAGTGTCTCTAGCGAGATAGTCAAAATACCGTCTCCTGAAGCTTATAATATCAAACTAATAAAAGAATGTATTAAAAATTTTAAAAAAATAATTATTTCGTGCGGTTGCTTAAATATTAAAGAATTAAAAAAATTAAGTAAATTAAAAAATAAAAATAAACTTATCGTCTTGCATTGTGTGAGCTCATATCCTCTTAAATCAAAAGAATGTAACTTTGAAAAATTTTTTTACCTTAAAAGAAAATTTAAATATGTTGGCTACTCTGGACATTATAATGGCATTGAAGACGCTATTTTTGCTATAGCAAACAATGCTTGTATGATTGAAAAGCATTTTACAACTAGTAATAATTTACCTGGAAGAGATAATAAATTTTCATTATTGCCGAATGATTTAAAAAAAATTAAATCATTTAGAGATTTATTTTTCAATTTTAATATTAATCATGGTTTAAGTTTACAAAAAAGTGAAAAAGATATTTTCAGAAATTATCGTGGTAGATGGATAAAAAATAATTAATTATTTTTTAGAAATTTTTTATAAAAATTGATATATTGTTGAGTTCCTTGCTCTAACTTTATTTTAGGTTTAAAACCTAATAGTTTTCTTGCTTTTGTTGTTGAAAGTGTTCCTCTTTTCGGTCTAGTGTTATCTCTCTCAACAACTTCCAATTTACTTTTAGGAAAATTTTTAGAAATAATTTTTGCAAAGTCTAAAATTTTTCTTGCTTTGCCAAAAGTAATGTTAAAAGTTTCATTTTTACCTTTTGGACTTCTGGCTGCCTTTATGCAACCCGAGGCTAAATCCTCGATAAATGTAAAATCTAATTTTTCATTCTTCCCATGAACAACTAATTTTTCTCCTTGTATTGCTCGCATAATTAAGTACTGAGTAACTCTTTCATTCATGTCAGTTGGGCCATAAACTGCGGAAGGTCGTATAATTGTGTAAGGTATGCTATTACATTTAGATAAACCTTTGACTATAATTTCCCCAGCTAATTTCATTGTTCCATAAATATCTTTTGGATTTGTCTCATCTTTTTCAGAAACTTTTTTCTTTTTGAAATCACCATAAATCATACTAGATGAAAAATATAAAAATCTTTCTAATTTAAATTTATTTTTTTTTTGAAGAAGATCTATACAATCTAAAAGATTTATTGTGGTATCTATAGAACCTTCTCTAAATTCGCTTATATTAGGATTTTGAACTCTGGCTACAGGGACCGCTGCTGTATGAAAAATATATTTAGGCTTATATTTTTCAATTATATTATAAATAGATTTAAAGTCTGCACAGTTCGCTCTTTCAAATTTACATTTTTTAATAATAAGCTTATTATTTTTAATTTTTGAAAAACTGTTAAATCTCTCTTGTCTAAAATCAAAGAAAGACCGTCTTAAAGGATTTATATAACCGCTAAAATTGTCAACCAAAACACAATTCGAAATATCTTTAAATTTAATTAACTGTTTTGCTAATGTTGAACCTATAAATCCTAATCCGCCAGTTATAAGACAATTATTTTTTGGCATTTTTGGCCCAAAGTTTTATGAGTTTGAAGATTTTATATAAATGTTTTTTTTCAAGATTTGGATAAATTGGTAAAGTAATTATACTTTTTTCTAAAAATTCTGTGTTCTTAAGTTTTCTTCTATTATACTTTTTTAAATACGATTGTTTGTGTAAAGCTGGAACGAAATGAGCAGAGACTTCAACACCATTTTTTAGCATAAAATGTAAAAAGTTACTTCTCAAATTGGGCTTAATTAGACAAGTGTACATTTGATAAGAATGAGTAAAATTTTTTTTTATTTTTTGTACAGTAAAAATATCCTTGTAATTATTAAGCAATTTATCATATTTTTTTGCTATTCGCACTCTAATTCTATTAAACTTTTGAAGCTTGCTTAATTGACTTATTCCTAAAGCCGCTAGATGATTTGGCAATCTAAAATTATGTCCAGGTAGATCTGCCTCGCGGTGCCAGAATACGGGTTTTTTGGATTTATTAATACCATGAGCGATAATTTTTTTTATTTCTAAATAATCTTTTTTTTTATTAGTGGTCAACATTCCACCTTCAGTGGTTGTAATATTTTTAGTTGGGAAAAAAGAAAAGCAACCTGTGCCGAACGAGCCTGTATATTTGTTATTATATTTTGCTCCCAATGTTTCAGCACTATCTTCAATAAGTTTTAACCTTTTTTTTCTACAAAACTTTACAATTTCAGACATGTCACACGGTAAACCTGAATAATGAACTACTATCACAGCTATAGTTTTTTTTGTGAAACTTTTCTTAATTTCCTCTAAAGTCATATTTCTAGAATTAATATCCACATCAGCAAAAACAGGAGTATTGCCAGTATTCAAAACTACATTCGCAGTTGATACCCATGTCCAGCTCGGAATAATTACCTCCCCCTTTTTTTTTACAACTTTTAGTGCACATTCAAGTGCACTTGTACAGGAGTTCATAGATACTGCGTATTTTGTTTTAATTAACTTTGAAAACTTTTTCTCGAATAATAAATTATTCTTCCCATGGGTAAGCCATCCAGACTTAAGCGACTGATTCATTACGTTAAAATCTTTTTTATTAAGAAATGATTTAAATAGTTGTATTTTCGACATTGTTTAGTGTTAAATAATATTTTGATTTAAAAGTCAATAAATATAAAATAAAGCATTCAATTATGAAAAAAAAAATAATTTTTTTTTATCCTCTTATTAAAAATGATGGTCTCAAAAGTACTTATGAGTCATATAATTCTTTTCTTAAATCAAAATTTAAGGTAGAAATTTTTTCTTTATATAAATTTAATGAAAACAAAATTTCAGTTTTTTATCAAAATTTAATTAATATTTTAAAGATTATTTCTAAACTTTTGAAACACGAAAAAGAACATATATTTTTTTCTTTAAATTCACATTATTTTCTACATTTTTTTAAAATTTTAGGTTTAAAATTTAAATTAGTTTCCAGAATACCTAATCCAGTAGATATTAATCCTCCTTTTTTTCCTTCTTCTAACGCTGGACATAAATTAAGTAGACTAGAAATTTTTTTATTAAGGTATTCTGATAAAGTAATAATTTATTCTAAAAAAAATTTTGATTTGTTAAAAAAAAAATATAAATTAAAAAACTTAGAATTAATAAGAAATTATTTTCCTAAGAAAAATGTTAAATTAAAAAAAAGAAAAATTAGAAATTTATTCTTTGTAGGAAGATTTGTAGAAAGCAAAAATCCTATATTTTTTTTAAAATGTTGTTTAAAACTTTTAAAAAATTTGGATATTAAGATACATTTTGTGGGTCACGGGCACCTCAATGAAACACTTAAAGAACTCTCAAAGAACTTTAAAAAAAAGGTTATTTTTCATGAATTTGTTCGTTATCCATTTAAAAAATTTCATAAAAAAATAGATTTGTTTTGTTTAACCTCTTTATTTGATGGTACCCCTAATGTACTTGGTGAAGCAATAAGTTACAAAATTCCATGTATAGCCCCAAAAAATGTTGGAAGTTCAAATGAATTACTAAATAACGGAAAATGTGGAACTTTGTTTTTATCTAATAACTCACAAAGTTTTATGAAAGAAATCAAAAGTATAATATCCAACTCTAAAAAATTGCAATCTAAAACCTTAAAAGCTTATAAATCTTTAGAAAAATATAATAAGGAAAATACTCTTAAAAAGCTCGAGAAAGTAATTAATGTTTTATAGTTTTTGAAACTTTGATAAGATTCATTAAATCTGAATTTTTATTTTTTTTTAGAATATTTAACTTTTTTGAAACTGCACTAACAAATTTCAAATCTTTTTTGTAATCGACACAAAAATTTATTTTTGAATAATTTCTTCTCATTTCGACATTTTTAATTTTAAATTTTCTTCTATTTCTGTAAAAGAAAGTTGTTACATGCTCTTTATCATTCATTTTTTTAATTTTTTTTTGCTGGCCTAAAAAAACTTTTGTTTTAAATATCTCAATTGATTGTCCTTTTGGATATGTTCTTTCTAATATATTGGTAACTATATCATATTTTCCTTTTTCAAATATTTTTAAGAGTTTATCTATTAAAAAAGGATCTATAAAAGGGCTGTCGGCACAAATACGAACAAAAGCTTTTGAGCGAATTTTTTTAACAACATCACAATATCTTTGATAGACATTATTTAAGCTTCCTCTGAAACACAAAATTTTATTTTTTTTACAAAAATTAGAGATTTTATCATCACTTTTTTTTTTAGATGTTGCGATAATTATTTTTTTTACTTTTTGTGACATTTGAATTCTTTTAATAATTATATCTAAAATAGTATTATCGTTAATTTTTTTTAATACTTTACCTTTGAATCTTTTTGATGACATCCGTGCTTGGATTATAGCAATCATTTTTTAATTATTTATAATTTTTTTCTCTAAATATTTAATTATTTCAAAATATTCTTTACTTGTTTTAATTTTGTCTTGCAGTTTAATTTTCTCTGAAATATCATTCTTATAAATAACACCAGGCTTTGAATGTTTTGATATATTGAATGATGAATTGCCCCCTACTAATTTTTTTTGAATTGTGGGAATTTTATTTATTTTATTAAATTTTACTCCTAATTTTTTAAATAAAGATCTTATTGATTTTTCGGGAAAGTTAACCAGGTTTTCATAGCTTATTAGGAACACTCTCCTTGGAAATTTTTTTTGCAATATTAAATAATCAATAACTTTGTGTCGCCAATAATCCCAATAAAGTAAAACATGTTTTTTTTTTAATTTAGAATTTATATTAAATTCATGTCTCGCTTTTATGTAAGAAATTAACATGCTCTCAAATCTTCTAATTGGACAAACTAAAGTTGTATTTTTAAAATTTTTGAGAAGAAAATAAGACTCTCTTCTCATTCCAGAATTAAAAAGTATATTATCATATTTAACGCTAGCAGTTTGAGAATTCATTAATACCCTAATCGCCGATTGATATAGAAATATAAAATCAAATATATTTTTGACATCATTTAATTTTTTTTTGTTTTTATTGAAAAAAACTTTAAATTTTTTATAATTTAAATTAGGGATAAAACCCCTGTAATCTAAAATATAACTACCTCTTAAGGGTTGGTTTCCAGATGGTCTATACCTTAGATCTTTATATAAAATTTTTTTTTGTTTTTTGTTTTTTTTTGAAAATTTTTTAGATGTTTCATAAACGTTTAACCATTTATCATTTAGAACGTTAAAATTTTTTCTAAACTGAGAGAGTTTTCTGTAAAACTCAAAATTACCTGATCTTATTTTATTAATTAATTTTTTTTCATTTTTAATTGCTAGTGCAAATATCACAGATAAAAATGAGTCTTCGCCCACCACACTTGCAAAAGATTTATTTCCGTCGATCAAAGCGTTTAAAAGATGATTTCCTGACCTTCCAGGTCCTGAAAGAACTAGTAATTTTTTATTTTTATGAACATTGGATAACTTCCAAAATTTCTTGTCTTTAAATTTTGGATAACGAGCTATCTTATGACCCTTAACCTCTTTAAAAAAATACGGTTCTTTATAATCTTTTAAACTAAAATACTTTCTTTTTAAATATTTTTTGCTGTTAGGAATTTTTATAAATTTTGACATTTGTTTAAGTAATTTAAGAATTCAAATCCATAAAAATTTTACAATTAAGAATATCAAAAATAAATTTACTTTCAGAATTTAACATTACGTTTTTTGTTAATAAGTTCTGAATTTTTTTATAATCAATAATATTGTATATACTAGATTTGGGATCTAACAATAAATTTTTTAGTTTCTTATTTTCCGAAAAGTTAAATAAATCAGTAAAGATAGCATTGAAACCCATTTTAATTTTATCTTGTAAAATATTTTTATTACAAATTTCCTTCAAAGACTCCCTTAAAATATATTTGCTAAAACCATTTTTGATTAGATATTTTGTTGGCACTGAGAACATAAACTCACATAAATTTTTATCTAAATAAGGTGATCTGTTTTCAATTGAATTAATCATATTATTATTGTCATCCTCACTTAATATTTTTGGAACAGTCTCATAAAAAAGTTCATTTAACATTCTATTTCTTAATACATCCTGAGAGAATTTTTTTTCGAAGAAATCTATTTTTTTCTTAATTTTGAAAAAGTTAATTAAATCTGGATTTGTATAAAAAATGTGCCTTCTAAAATTCTTATTTTTTAAAATAAAATTTGGATTTTTTAAAAAGGGGTTTCTGGTGAATTTTTTTATCGATTTTTCCCAATCTTGGAAGGCAGTATTAAAGATTTTACTTTTTTTTTGTGTATTTAAATAAAAAAGGTGATGGTCGTAATACCCTGTATAAATTTCATCAGCACCAACTCCTGAAAGTGAAACTTTATGACCATCCTTACTGATTAGTCTATGTAAGAACGAACTAACAAATGAACTGCTTGTTAAAACAGGACCACTTTTATATTGAATTAATTTTTCCAATTCTTTTATCAAATCATACTTAAAAATTTCTTTGATATTAAGTTGATTATTTTCACAGCCTAAATCATTCTTGATAATTTCAATATTTTTACTTTCATCATATCTTTTATCATCGTTTATAATTGAATATGTGCTTACTCTTTTATTTAAGACTTTATGCGCAATAGATGCAATGCCTGCTGAGTCAACACCGCCACTTAATAATATAGACACACTTCTATCTGCATTAAGTTGTTTTTTGACACTGTTAATTAATAGATTTCTTGAATTACTAATTATCTCATCAATAGAAAGTTTATTGTTTGGTTTGTAATTCAGTTTCCAATTTTTAATCTTGTGAATATTTTCTTTTTCTATTATATATGTATGTCCTGGTTCAACTGTTTTAATTTTTTTGAAAAAACTTTTATTATCCTTAAATACGCTTTTATAACCTCCCAACAAAAAATTTCGAATTTTCTCGTTATCGATTTTTGTTTTAGTTTGACTTAAAATTTGAATTTGTTTTATTTGAGAAGCAAAATATATAGATTTATTGTTTCTAAAATAGTATAATGGCTTTTCACCAAATTTGTCTCTTGAAAAATAAAGTCTTTTAGAATTATCATCCCAGATAATAATTGCCCACATTCCATCTAACAAATTAAAAGCTTTTTCACGATAGTGAATAAAACAATTAAGTATTACCTCAGTATCCGATGATGTTTTAAATTTATAATTTTTTTTTTCGAGATCTTTTTTTAGTTCTTTATAATTGTATATTTCGCCATTAAAAATTAGAGTAAAACCTTTTTTACTCATTGGTTGATTTGACCGTTTATTAAGATCAAGAATGCTTAGTCTGCTATGGAGTAAATTAATAATTTTTTTTTTAAATTTGAAAGAAAGGAAGTTTTGATTATCTGGACCTCTTTCTACCATCGATGAAAGACATACATTAATAATATTGTTATTAATTAGGTCTTCACTAAAAGATCCTGCAATTCCACACATCTAAGAATTTGATTATCTTTATATACATTTGAAGTCAACGTTCTCCTAAATTAAGATATTTAAATTTTTTTCAGTGCATAAATCAAGCCAATTGAGCTATTAGTACTGGTCAGCTACACGCGTTACCGCGCTTCCACATCCAGCCTATCAACGTAGTGGTCTACTACGGCTCTAAAGGAAGAACTAGTTTTGAGGTGAGTTTCCCACTTAGATGCTTTCAGCGGTTATCTCTTCCATACTTAGCTACCCGGCACTGCAGCTGGCGCTACAACCGGTCCACCAGTGGTATGTCCATCCCGGTCCTCTCGTACTAGGGACAGCTCCTCTCAATTCTTCTACACCCATGGCAGATAGGGACCGAACTGTCTCACGACGTTCTGAACCCAGCTCACGTACCACTTTAATTGGCGAACAGCCAAACCCTTGGGACCTGCTCCAGCCCCAGGATGTGATGAGCCGACATCGAGGTGCCAAACACCCTCGTCGATATGGACTCTTGGAGGGTATCAGCCTGTTATCCCCGGCGTACCTTTTATCCGTTGAGCGATGGCCCTTCCACTCAGAACCACCGGATCACTATGACCGTCTTTCGACTCTGCTCGACTTGTCAGTCTTGCAGTCAGGCAGGCTTATGCCATTGCACTCTACGAACGATTTCTGACCGTTCTGAGCCTACCTTCGCACGCCTCCGTTACTCTTTGGGAGGCGACCGCCCCAGTCAAACTACCCACCATACAATGTCTTGCTGCCGGATTACGGCTAGCAGTTAGATGTCAAGAATAATAAGAGAGGTATTTCACTGGCGACTCCACTTCAGCTGACGCTAAAGCTTCAAAGTCTCCCTCCTATGCTAAACATATCATTCCTAACACCAATATAAAGTTGTAGTAAAGGTGCACGGGGTCTTTCCGTCTAACCACGGGAACTCCGCATCTTCACGGAGAATTCAATTTCACTGAGTTGATGTTGGAGACAGCGGAGAAATCGTTACGCCATTCATGCAGGTCGGAACTTACCCGACAAGGAATTTCGCTACCTTAGGACCGTTATAGTTACGGCCGCCGTTCACTGGGGCTTCAGGAGTGAGCTTGCACTCACCACATTAACCTTCCAGCACCGGGCAGGCGTCAGACCCTATACATCCACTTACGTGTTAGCAGAGCCCTGTGTTTTTGATAAACAGTCGCTTCTCCCTGGCTTGTGCCACCTCTAATAAGTTGCCTTATTAAAGGTCCTCTTTCTTCCGAAGTTACAGAGGCATTTTGCCGAGTTCCTTCAACATCATTCTCTCAAGCGCCTAATTATACTCTAATAATCCACCTGTGTCGGTTTAGGGTACGGTCTAATGATGGAGCTATTTCCTGGGACTTTTTCACAGCTAACTCAATCCAATAAGAGTTAACAATTTACAAAATCCGTCACTTCCATCTGGTCAAGGAATATTAACCTTGTTCCCATCGTCTACGGCTCTCGCCCTCGACTTAGGGACCGACTAACCCTGCGCGGATTAACCTTGCGCAGGAACCCTGGGATTTTCGGCGACAGAGTTTTTCACTCTGTTAATCGTTACTTATGTCAGCATTCGCACTTCTGATACCTCCAGTGTCCCTCGCGGGTACACCTTTACAGGCTTACAGAACGTTCCGCTACCGCGTGTAATTTCCGAAGAAAATACACACCCACAGATTCGGTACATGATTTGAGCCCCGTTACATCTTAGGCGCAGAAACTCTATTAGACCGGTGAGCTGTTACGCTATCTTTAAAGGATGGCTGCTTCTAAGCCAACCTCCCGGCTGTTAAGGAATCTCCACATCCTTTCACACTTAATCATGATTTAGGGACCTTATCTGGTGATCTGGGCTGTTCCCCTCTCGACCATGGACCTTAGCACCCACAGTCTGTCTGTTAAGGAAATATGTTTGGCATTCGGAGTTTTATCAGGTTTGGTAAAGATTTCTCTCCCCTAGCCCGTTTAGTGCTCTACCTCCAAACACATGTTTATTTAACGCACTACCTAAATAGTTTTCGCGGAAAACCAGCTATCTACGAATTTGGTTGGCCTTTCACCCCTTACCACAAGTCATCCAAAGACTTTTCAACGTCAACTGGTTCGGTCCTCCGGCAAGTGTTACCCTGCTTTCAACCTGCTCATGGTAAGCTCATTCGTTTTCGGGTCTAATTCATACAACTAATCGCCCATTTAAGACTTGCTTTCGCTTCGCCTACACCTTACGGCTTAAGCTTGCTGGATAAATTAAGTCACTGACCCATTATACAAAAGGTACGCCGTCACTCTAAAAAGAGCTTCGACTGTTTGTAGGCATACGGTTTCAGGTTCTATTTCACTCCCCTAATAGGGGTTCTTTTCACCTTTCCCTCACGGTACTAGTTCACTATCGGTCACTGAAGAGTATTTAGGCTTAGAGGGTGGTCCCCCTATATTCAAACAAGATTTCACGTGTCCCGCTCTACTCAAGAACAATATTAAACGTTACTCCTACGGGACTATCACCCTCTGTGGTTAGCTTTTCCAAACTATTTAGATTATTTCAATATTGCTACTGGCCTGTTCCGCGTTCGCTCGCCACTACTAACGGAATCTCAATTGATTTATTTTCCTCCGGTTACTTAGATGTTTCAGTTCTCCGGGTTAGCTCTTTAAACCTATGAATTTAGTTTAAAGTACCACATAAAGTGGTGGGTTTTCCCATTCGGAAATTTTCGGATCAAAGCCTGCATACAGCTCCCCGAAACTTATCGCAGTATACCACGTCCTTCATCGCCTTTCAGTGCCTAGGCATCCGCCATACGCCCTTAAACGCTTGAATTATGCACAGAAAAAAATTTTCTGTCTTAATTAAATTTTTGTTGGAATATTCATCATTTCGAATATTCATGATTGTTCATCTTTTCGAACAATCGGATATAGATATTGATAATATTTACAATGTAAAAAAGCTAAAAGTGTCTTTGGTGGAGGATAGCGGGATCGAACCGCTGACCTCCTGAATGCAAATCAGGCGCTCTCCCAGCTGAGCTAATCCCCCAAAATATGGTGGGCCGAGGACGACTCGAACGTCCGACCTCACCCTTATCAGGGGTGCGCTCTAACCACCTGAGCTACCGGCCCCTAGCATTTAAGAGACACTTTAATTTAAAAGAAGAGAAATGAGGACGGCCACATTAACTTAATTTTTTGTGACCAAAAGAAATTTTTTGGTCATCCTTAGAAAGGAGGTAATCCAGCCGCAGGTTCCCCTACGGCTACCTTGTTACGACTTCACCCCAGTTGCTGATCGTACCGTAGTCAAATGCCTCCCGAAGGTTGACGATTTGCCTTAAGGTGTAACCAACTTCCATGGTGTGACGGGCGGTGTGTACAAGACCCGGGAACGTATTCACCGCGACGCGCTGATTCGCGATTACTAGCAATTCCAGCTTCATGCACTCGAGTTGCAGAGTGCAATCCGAACTGAGGCACATTTTTGGGATTAGCTAGGAGTCACCTCTTTGCTTCCCATTGTAAGTGCCATTGTAGCACGTGTGTAGCCCAACACGTAAGGGCCATGAGGACTTGACGTCATCCCCACCTTCCTCCAGCTTATCACTGGCAGTTCTTTTAAAGTGCCCAACTAAATGGTGGCAACTAAAAGTAGGGGTTGCGCTCGTTGCGGGACTTAACCCAACATCTCACGACACGAGCTGACGACAGCCATGCAGCACCTGTGTTTCGTCCAACTAAATGAAGAAACCAATCTCTTGGTCTCGCGACGAACATGTCAAGTGTTGGTAAGGTTCTGCGCGTATCTTCGAATTAAACCACATGCTCCACTGCTTGTGCGGGTCCCCGTCAATTCATTTGAGTTTTAACCTTGCGGTCGTACTCCCCAGGCGGTGTGCTTAATGCTTTCGCTGCGACACTGAAAAATATATTTCCAACGTCTAGCACACATCGTTTACGGCATGGACTACGAGGGTATCTAATCCTCTTCGCTACCCATGCTTTCGCTCCTCAGTGTCAGTAGTGACCCAGAAAGTTGCCTTCGCATTTGGTGTTCTTTCTAATATCTACGAATTTCACCTCTACACTAGAAATTCCACTTTCCTCTATCACACTCTAGCTAAAAAGTTTTGATGGCAGTTCCAAGGTTGAGCCTTGGGATTTCACCATCAACTTTTTTAACCACCTACGAGCTCTTTAAGCCCAGTAATTCCGAACTACGCTAGGTCCCTTCGTATTACCGCGGCTGCTGGCACGAAGTTAGCCGGACCTTCTTATTCGGGTACAGTCATTTTCTTCCCCGACGAAAGAGTTTTACAACCCAAGGGCCTTCTTCACTCACGCGGCATCGCTGCATCAGGGTTTCCCCCATTGTGCAAGATTCCTTACTGCTGCCTCCCGTAGGAGTCTGGGCCGTGTCTCAGTCCCAATGTGGCTGATCGTCCTCTCAGACCAGCTATTGATAATTGTCTTGGTGAGCCATTACCTCACCAACAAACTAATCAAGTGCGGGCTCATCTTTCGGCGTATAAAACTTTCCCTGTGAAGGCTTATCCGGTATTAGCACAAGTTTCCTCATGTTATTCCAAACCAAAAGGCAGATACCCACATTATACTCACCCGTTTGCCACTCAGTATTGCTACTGCGTTCGACTTGCATGTATAAGGCGTGCCGCCAGCGTACGTTCTGAGCCATGATCAAACTCTCAAGTTTAATAACGGCGCACACTAGCTTTATAACTTTTAGGTAATAAAAGTTATTTTCGTTAAAGCGTGTACGACAATTTCTCTATTAACCTAGCCGTCCACACTTCTCTTCTTAAAAATTCACAATTTAAAAAAGCTAAGATTTTAAACTAAAATCTAAACACACCCCTACTAATGATAAAATTGTATCGTAGAGGTGAGCGCTCGTTGTATTACAATAGATAAAATTGTCAAGGCGTATATTGGCTGAAAAACCCTTTGAAATCAGGCAAAAAAGGCTTCTTATAATTGCAAATTTTATCTAATTTTTATAGAAAACAACTATGACGTTAAAAGAATTCTTAAAAAAGTTACCTTTCCAATATTCAAAAAGTAATGAGAAAAGAGGAGGTTCAAATTTTTCAAAAAACTTTAGTTTGGTAATCTACCCTGTGATAATCATAATTTCTTTTATAGTTTATAATGCAACTTATAAATCAATAAATAACCAGAAAAGTAAAAATGCAAAAAATTTAGAAAGATTTTTTTCAGAGGAATTTTTAGATATTAAGAGCTCATTATTTGAAAACTTTAAAAGTCCATATATAGAATTGAGCTATAATATTGAAAATAATGACTCAATTGGTAGAATTTTGAATAAGTTCAAAATTTCCAACAACGAAGTGCAAGAAATTATCGAAGGTTTAAAAAAAAAGAAACTTACAAATATTTATGCTGGTAGAGAATTAAGTATTGTTTTAAAAAAATTAGATGATGGGAGTAATAGCATTATAAGTATTTTATATCCAATAAATAATACTTTAAGTGTTGAAATTAGAAAAAACAAAGAAACAATTGAAATTAAAGAAAACATTCTAAAATTAAATAAAAAAGAAGTTGTAATTAAAAATACTATTAGTAGTAATTTATATTCTGCAGCAACAGATGTGGGTATAGAACCGAATATAATTATAGAATTTGCAAGAATATACGGTTTCGAAGTTGATTTCCAAAGAGATATAAGAAAAGGAGATACATTCGAAATTTATTATGAAAAATTTTTAGACGAAAACAATATAGTAAGAGATACTGGTAAAATTATTTATGCGCATATGAATGTCAACAATAGAGAAATTAATCTATATAACTTTAATGATGACAATGATATTGGTTATTACGATATTAGTGGAAAAAGCATAGTAAAATCTTTGATGAAAACACCTATTAACGGTGCTAGGCTTTCTTCATCTTTTGGTATGAGAAAACATCCTATTCTCGGTTTTAATAAAATGCACAGAGGAACTGATTTTGCAGCACCGACTGGAACCCCAATAATGGCTTCGGGGTCCGGAACTGTAACTCGAGCTCGTTGGTGTGGTGGTGGAGGAAACTGTATAAAAATTAGACACAACTCAACTTATGAAACTATTTATGCACACATGTCAAAGTTTGCTAGAGGAATTAAAGAAGGTAAAAAAGTAAAGCAAGGTCAAATAATTGGTTATGTCGGGTCAACTGGGATGTCTACTGGTCCTCATTTACATTACGAAGTGGTTGTTAATGGAAAAAAAGTTAATTCTCAAAAACTAAAGTTGCCATCAGGTAAAATACTTAAAAATGAAGCAAGAGAAAAATTTGAATTTGAAAGAATAAAAATTGATTTAAAAATTGCCGAGCTTAGATCAAATGATTAATAAAAAATATTAATCTTTGGAAGACTCAGAATTTGAGTCATCATTTTCGTTTTTATTTTCTGTTAAATTAGATACTGATTGATTTTTAAAATTTATTTCAGCAAGTCTTCTTGAAAAGTGTTCTGCATGTTGTAAATAGTTTTCAATTAATACCGGATCACCACTACTTTGAGCATCTTTCGCAAGTTGTTGATATTTGGCTATTAATTTTTCTATATTAGATGGGTTTGATAAGGATCCATTACGATTAAAATTTTTATTTCCTATATTATTTGAATAATGACCATTGGTAACATGATTTGACGAGGTTCTTCTTCTAAAACCATTTTTTTGCTGTCGTCCTCTGAAGTTTCTTCGTCTATTGTTAATCATAATTTTGTTAATAATGATTGAGTACTGAAAATATACATCTTATATTATTTTTGTAATCCTTTATTAAAAACTTTTCTCTAAACTTGTTTAACTTTAAAATTTGTGAAACTTTTTTATATTGCCCGTTTCCAATTTCTAAGGCGAGCATCCCATTAATCTTTAAGATTTTTCCCGATTTGTAGATAACTTTTCTTATTACGTCAAGCCCATCATTTCCACCGTCCAATGCTAATTTTGGCTCAAAGTATTTAATACTCTCATCTAAATCATTTAAATCTGGACGGGAAATATATGGTGGATTTGAAACAATTAAATCAAATTTAGAGTTATGGAAATCACATATAGAAGAATTAATAAATCGTATTCTATTTATAGTATTACTAGTTTTGGCATTTAATTTGGCAAATTTGAGTGCCTTTTGGGAAATATCAATTGCTATACCCTTTGATTTTGTAAACTCTTGAAATAATGAAATAATTATACAGCCGGATCCAGTTCCAACGTCTAAAACAAACGGATTTTTTCCTTTAAAATATTTTACAATAGTTTCAACTAAAATTTCAGTCTCAGGCCTTGGTATCAAAACTTCCCTTCCAATACTAAAGTTTAAACTCCAAAATTCCTTTTTATTTAAAATATAAGCAATAGGCTCTTTGCTTAAACCACGTCTTAAAATAAGATTATAAAAATTTTTAATCTGTGTTTGATTAGGTTTAAGATCGGACTCAACTAAAATCTTTTCTCTCGGCTGACCTAATACTTTGGATAATAATAGTTCAGCATCAATTATATTAGACTTAATATTATTTTCCCTGAGAAAATCTGAACCTGATTTAAGTAACTCATTTGAAGTTTTCAAGTAATCTCCTGTAGTTTTAAATCTTGATCTTTGAGTCTTAAACTTTCATTCATTTCTTCATGAATTTCTCCACTTAAAAACTCGTCTAATTTATGTAAAGTTAAATTTATTCTGTGATCAGTAACTCTTCCTTGAGGAAAATTATATGTTCTAATTCTCTCAGATCTATCACCACTTCCAATTTGATTTTTTCTATTTTCAGATCTCTCTTTTTCTTTTTTTCTTCTCTCAGCTTCATAAACTCTTGCCCTTAAAATTTTTAGAGCTTTAGCTTTATTCTTATGCTGAGATTTTTCGTCTTGTTGACTTACAACAACTCCAGTTGGTAAGTGGGTAATTCTTACTGCACTATCAGTAGTATTTACTGATTGACCTCCAGGTCCTCCAGATCGAAAAACGTCAATCCTTAAATCGCTATCTTTTATTTTAATATCTACTTCCTCTGCTTCTGGTAGCACCGCAACTGTCGCAGCAGAAGTGTGAACCCTACCTTGGGTCTCGGTATCGGGCACCCTTTGTACTCTGTGAACTCCTGATTCATATTTTAAATAAGAATAAATATCATCTCCAGAAACAGAAAATATTATCTCTTTAAAGCCACCTGCTTCACTTTTTGAAATATTTATAATTTCCATTTTCCATTTTTTTTTTAGAACAGACTTTTTCATACATCTTGAATAAATCTGAACAAAACAAAGTTGCTTCTAAACCCCCAGTACCTGCTCTAATTTCTACTATTGCATTTTTTTTATCATCTAGATCTTTGGGTAATAAAAATATTTTTAGTTTATTCTCATTAATTTCATATTGTTTGTTAAGCTCGAGAAGCTCTTTTTTTGCTAAATTAATCATCTCGTCGTCACTAGTTTTGTCATTTATAATATTCTCTAAATCCTTTTTTTCATCAGAAAAGTTTAAGTAACCATTAGCATTTTTAAGGATTACTCCTAATTCTGCATACTCCTTAGATTTTTCAGCAAAATTTTTTGGATCAATACTTCCGCTAGAAAGTTCCCTCTCTATAGAATTATGTTTTGAAACAATCGCTTCAACTTTTTCTTTCGGTATCATATTTAGTTATTTTTTTCTTTAGCTTTTTCTTCTACTAATTTTACGACTTGGCTAATGATTTTTTCATTAACTACTTTTTTGTGAGGTAGGCCAGATAAATATAATAAATTGCTATCATTACCACCACCAGTAATTCCTATTTCTGTTTGTGCTGCTTCGCCCGGTCCATTAACTACACAACCAATTATAGATAAAGTAATTGGTTTTTTTATATGAGATAATTTTTCTTCTAAGGCTTTAACTGTTTCTATAACTGGAAAAGCTTGTCTTGCGCATGATGGGCAAGATATTATTTTAACTCCACGTGATCTTATATTTAGAGATTTCAAAATTTCATAGCCAGCCTTAACTTCTTCTTCAGGATCTGCTGAGAGAGAAACTCTAATTGTATCGCCAATTCCGCTCATTAATAAATGACCCATTCCAATTGAAGACTTAATACTACCGGTAATTAAACCACCTGCCTCTGTAATTCCTAGATGTAAAGGATAATCACATGCTTTTGATAGCATTTCATATGATTTTATTGCTAAGTAAATATCTGATGACTTTACGCTTAATTTAAAATTCTGAAAGTTATTATCCTCAAATAATTTTACATTATAAATTGCACTTTCTACTAATGCCTCTGGACAAGGCTCTTTATACTTTTCCAATAATTTTTTTTCCAAAGATCCTGCATTTACACCTATTCTAATTGAACAATTATAATCTTTAGCTGCTTTTACAACATCAAGAACCCTGTCTTTAGATCCAATATTTCCAGGGTTAATTCTTAGACACGCTGCTCCGTTTCTTGCAGCTTCTATAGCTCTCTTGTAATGAAAATGTATATCAGCAACAAGTGGAACATTTACGTTTTTTACTATATCTTTTAATGATTGGGTTGAACTTTCATCAGGACAAGATACTCTAACTATGTCAGCTCCTTTTTCTTCTAAACGATTAATTTGATTTATTGTAGATTTGACGTCTGTTGTTAAAGTGTTAGTCATTGATTGAACACTTATAGGTGCGTCCCCTCCAACTAAAACTTTACCAACATTGATAGTTTTAGTTTTTTTTCTTTTTATTTTTCTGTAAGGTCTTATCTCCATTTTAATCCAAATTGAAAATTTTATGTAATTTTTTAACTGCTCTCACCGTTGATTCTTCATCAATTATTACAGAGATTTTAATTTCTGATGTTGATATAGCTAAAATATTAATTTTTTCATCTGCTAATGCTCTAAACATTTTATATGTTACACCAGGAGTGGTTACCATTCCAGCACCAACAATTGAAACTTTTGATACATTGTCTTTGTAGCTTAAATTATCAAAATTAATATTATTGTTATTGTTTAATATTTCCAAAGATTTTTTAAGGTCTTCTCTTTTTGTTGTAAATGTAATATCTGTAGTTTTACCGTCAGATGATACATTTTGGATCACCATATCAATATTTATTTGATTTTTTCCAAAAGGTTCAAAAATTTCAGCAGCTACTCCGGGTTTATCTTGCACAGATTGTAGAGTAATTTTTGCATCATCTTTTGAATAAGCTACTCCCGTCACGGCTTTACTATAATCTAAATTTTCTTTATTAAAAATTTTTGTTCCTTGACGATCTGTAAAAGTTGACCTAACCTGAAGAGGAATGTCATAAATCATTGCAGTTTGAACAGCAGATGATTGCATGACCTTGGCTCCGAGCGAAGATAGTTCCAGCATTTCTTCGTAAGAAATTTTATCAATTTTTTTTGCTACAGGAATTTTATTTGGGTCAGTTGAATAAACACCGTCCACATCAGTATATATCTCACAGCTATCTGTATTAAAAATCTTTGCAATAGCAACTGCGGTTGCATCAGAGCCGCCTCTGCCGATAGTAGTTATTTCTCCGGATTTGGATATTCCTTGGTAACCAGGTATTACTGCAATTCCACCATCAGAAAGATAATCATTTATTTTACTCACATTCATATTTATAATTCTAGCATTGTTATTTTCTCCCTCTGTTAGAATTGGAATTTGCCAATTCATAAAAGATTTTGTTTTAACTCCTATTTCGTTTAAAGCTCCAGAAATTAAAGCACAAGTTACTTGCTCTCCAGTAGAAAGTAGGACATCTAATTCTCTTTTAGTAAAGTTACTAGATACTGATTTTGAAAAAGATATCAATTCATTCGTTTTTCCCGCCATAGCAGAAACTACGACGATAACCTTATTGCCAAGATCTGACTCTTTTTTAATGATTTTTGCCGCATGTTTAATTCTATCAATAGAGCCTACTGACGTACCTCCGAATTTTAAAACTTTTTTTTTCATAATTTGGTTTTAGTATAGTATGAATATCATTAATTAAATACTTTTTAAAAAATATGACTACAATAAATCAAGAGGAAATTCAAAAATTTTCAAAACTCGCAGAAGAATGGTGGGATGTATCGGGTAAATTCAAACCTTTACATATGTTTAATCCAATACGAATAGAATATATTTTAAATAAAACATCAAAACACTTCGATATAAATGACAAAAAACTTCCCCTTAAGGGATTAAAATTTTTGGATATTGGTTGTGGCGGTGGATTAATTTCTGAGCCGATGTGTAGGTTGGGCGCAAATGTAACTGGAATAGATGCGTCTCTAAAAAATATAAAAGTAGCAGAGACACATTCTAAAAAAAATAATCTTCAAATAAATTACCTCAATACTTCGCCAGAAAATTTAAATGAAAAAGAAAAATTTGATGTTATTTTAAATCTTGAAATTGTCGAGCATGTAAAAGATGTAGATTTGTACTTTAAAAGCTGTGCAAAATTATTAAAGAAAAACGGATTAATGTTTACTGCAACTCTAAATCGTACTTTTATTTCTTTTATAAAAGCAATAGTTGGTGCTGAATATATTTTGAGATGGCTACCAGTTGGCACGCATGATTGGAATAAATTTTTAAAACCAAAAGAAATTGAGCAAATAATCCATAATTTAAACTTTTCTATTAAAGATGTGAGTGGCTTAGAATTTAATCCATTTACTCAAAAATGGAAAAGATCAAAAAATACATCTGTTAACTATATTATAACTGGTGTAAAAAATTAATTATCTTTTTCAACCCAAGGTATACTCATTAAATCAATACCCTCTTCTTTTAATTCTTCTCTCTCTTCCTCTGTTGTTGAGCCGTAAATATTTTTTTTACTTTTTTTGTCATAATAAACTTCTCTTACTTTATTTGCAAAATTATTATCAACGTATTCAAAATTTTTTTCTACAAATTTACGCAAGTTTTGAAGATCTTTTTTAAACTTTTTTATTTTTAATTGTGGAATTTTTTTTTGGTTATTTTGTAATTTCAAATTGGCAACTCTCGGAGCCATAATGGATTTTTCAACTTTTTTTGTTTGACAGAATATACACTCGATTAAATTTTTCTTTTTAAGTTTGTCAAAATCTTTAGAATCAGAGAACCAGCTCTCAAACTCATGGTTGTTTTCACATTTTAAATTATATTTGATCATTGAAAATAATTAATAATTTTTTAAAAAATATCAAGTTGAATTTTTATAATCTGCATTTATATCAATATAATCGTGAGTGAAGTCACAGGTATAACATTCGAAAAAGTCTGAGCCAGAGTTAAGATTTACTTCAATAAAAATAGAGTCCCATTTCATATATTCTCTCAGTTTTACAAAATCTATATTCTCTACCGGCGCCCCATTCTCTGCCAACAAAAATTCCCCAAATTTTATAGAAATTTTATCTTTATCAATTTTTTCACCTGATTTACCTATACCCATTATAACTCTTCCCCAATTAGGATCCTCGCCAGCAATAGCTGTTTTTACGAGTGGCGAACTAGCGACTGAAAAAGCAATTTTTTTTGCGCTTGAGATTGATTTTGAATTTATAACTTTTATTGTCAAAAATTTTTTAGCTCCTTCTCCATCTACAACTATTTGTTTTGCTAAATTTAAACACACATTTTTTAAAGAGGTTTCAAATTTTTGTATTACAGGATCTGTAATTCCTCTATTATGCCCTATTTTTATTTTTCTGGTTGAAAAAATTGACACCATATCATTTGTTGACTGATCGCTATCAACCGTTATTGCATTAAAAGTGTTAGCGACAGCTTTTTTTAATAAAGTTTTAAGTAAATTTGAAGGAATATCTGCATCAGTAAAAATAAAAGAGAGCATTGTAGCAAGATTTGGTGCGATCATTCCAGATCCCTTAGCAACGGCCGCTATACGAATTATTTTATTGTTAAAAGTAAATTCTTCATATGCTAATTTAGGTTTAGTATCAGTAGTCATTATAGCTGAAGCAGTTTTTATCCAAATCAATTTATTCTGATCATCTCTAAGTTTAGAGACTAGGTCATTGACTCTTTCAGTTATTTTTTCTACTGGAAAAGTTTCTCCAATTACACCGGTAGATGCAAAAATTAAATCTTTTGTTCTAATGGTTTCTGATATGCCCTCCTCTTTTTTTGACTCCCTTAGTGTAAGATTTTTAGCTAAACTTTTTGCTACTGTTTCAATTGCGTCATAACCTGGTTTGCCGGTAAACGTATTTGCGTTTTTAGTATTTACCAATAAAGCTTTAATGGTTTTTTTGTTAGACTTTTCATTCCAAGTAATCGTTTCAGAGACGATAGAGTTTGAAGTAGTTAAAGTTGCATAGTTTGCTCCTTCCCTAAAATAAAATAGTGCTAAGTCGTCTCTACCATTATTATAAAGATCAGCAGATACTGAAGAAACTTCAAGCCCATCTAAAGGCTTAAGATCTTGAAATTCACCCATTTTTGATAGTTTGGATTTATCTGAGAGAAAATTTTTTAAATTTATTGTCATTGTTACTATTTAATTTAAGTTATAAATACATATATAGAATAATAATGAATTTATTTACAGCAGCTTTTAGTAAAATATTTAAAAGTAGTAATCAACATATATTAGATAAGCTAAAACCTTTAATTGTTGAGATTAATAATAGGGAAAGTTTGCTAACTTCCTTAAAGGATCATGAATTTAAGGAAAAAACTCATTTATTAAAAAAAATGGTCTTAGGTGGAGAAAAGATGGAAAAACTTATACCAGAGAGTTTTTCATTAGTAAGAGAGGCGGCAAAAAGGGTTCTTAATGAGAGGCACTTTGATGTCCAATTGGCAGGTGGAATAATTCTTCATCAAGGTAAAATTGCTGAAATGAAAACAGGTGAAGGGAAAACACTTGTTTCAACATTACCAGCTTTTTTAAACTCCTTAAGTGGAAAAGGAGTTCATATTGTGACTGTAAATGACTATTTAGCAAAAAGAGACTCGGCTTGGATGGGTAAAGTTTTTAGCTTTTTAGGCATCTCAACAGGATGTATTACTTCAAGTTTAGAGGACAACGAAAGGAAAAAAAATTACAGTTGCGATATTACATACGCTACAAATAACGAACTTGGTTTTGATTATCTTAGAGATAATATGAAATATGATTTAAAGGATATGGTTCAAAAAGATCATAATTTTTGTATAGTCGATGAAGTTGATAGTATTCTTATTGATGAGTCAAGAACTCCCCTAATAATATCTGGTAAAGTAGAGGATAAAAGTAATTTATATATAAATGCAAACGAGTTTATAAAAAAATTGCAAAAAAATGATTATGATTTAGATGAAAAAAATAAAAACGCAATTTTAACTGATTCAGGAATAGATAAAATAGAAAAACTTGCTGCACAGCAAGGATTACTCAAAAATAATAATTTTTATGACCCTCAAAATCTAGACTTGGTTCATCATGTAAATCAATCTTTAAAGGCAAATTTACTTTTTCAAAAAGATAAGGATTACATAGTTAAAGATGGAAAAGTTCAGATAATAGATGAGTTCACCGGAAGAATTTTAAGTGGTAGAAGATTTTCTGACGGTCTTCATCAATCGATTGAAGCAAAAGAAAATGTAAATATACAAGATGAAAATCAAACTTTAGCTTCAATTACTTATCAAAATTATTTTAGATTATATAATAAGTTGTCAGGTATGACAGGTACTGCTTTAACGGAGTCTGAGGAATTTTATGATATTTATAAACTTAATGTTGTATCAATTCCTACTAATAATAAAATGATAAGGAAAGATTTTAATGATCTTATTTTTAGAACTGAGAAGGAAAAATATGATGCAATAACTAAAAAAATACTTGAGTGTAATAAAACGGGTCAACCTATCTTAGTTGGAACTACGAGTATAGAAAAGTCTGAGAAAATTTCCCAATATCTTAAAGTAAAAAATCTTAAACATAATATTTTAAACGCCAAATTTCATGAAGAGGAAGCAAAAATAATTGCTGAAGCAGGAAAAGTGAATGCAATTACTATTGCTACTAACATGGCAGGAAGAGGTACTGATATTAAGCTTGGAGGAAAATTGGAAAATATTGAAGACAAAAATTTTAGTAAAGAAGAAGAAAACAAAGTTAAATCAATTGGAGGTTTATGTGTAATTGGGACTGAGAGACACGAAAGTAGAAGGATTGATAATCAGCTTAGAGGGCGATCTGGTAGGCAAGGTGATCCGGGCACTTCCATTTTTTTTATAAGTTTGCAAGATGAGCTTATGAGACTATTTGGGGGGGGCCAAATAGATGGCATATTAAAAAAACTTGGTTTAAAGGAAAATGAGTCAATTGATCATCCATGGATTAATAAAGCTATGGAAAGAGCTCAGAAAAAAGTTGAAGCAAGAAATTTTGATATTAGAAAAACACTTATTAAATTTGATGATGTAATGAATGATCAACGACAAGTAATCTTTAGTCAAAGACTAAATATTTTAAAACAAACTGATATATATAAAATGTTGACAGATTTTTTAGACGAATTATCTCAAAAATTACTAAAAGTAAAAATCGACTTCAAAACTACAAATGATAATAAAAAGTTTTTATCCGGTATTAAAAATTTTACTGGTAATGCTATTAATGATGAAATTCTTATAGAATATGTAAATTTAGAAGATAATGTTTTTTTAGATAAAATTTTAAAAGTTTTTCAAAATAAAAGAGAAGAAAAAATAAAATTGATTGGATCTGAGCAATATCTTGACTTAGAAAAAAAAATCTTTTTACAAATTTTAGATTTTTCATGGAGAGCTCATTTACAATATTTAGAACAATTAAGACAAGTAATAGGTTTACGTAGTTACGGTCAAAAAGATCCTTTATCTGAATTTAAAAAGGAAGCATTTACCTTATTTGAAATTCTATTAGAAAAAGTTAAAACTGATGTTATTAAATTTTTACTTAATATGAACTTAGTCTTAAGTAATAAAGTTGAACAAAAAAAACCTTCTCTAGAAATTAATAAAAAAATTGGAAGAAATGATAAGTGTCCATGTGGGTCAGGTAGAAAATTCAAACATTGTTGTGGATCAGTTTAATTAAAAAAAAGGATTATAAGCCCACTGCAAAAGAGCCTGTCTTTGTCTTTTTCTACATTGGAGATCCCCTTCATCACAGTTTTTTTTTACAGCTGGCCCATGTCTATCACCAAAAGCCTTCCATCTTTTAATTTGAATAATATCCATTTTAGGTATCCTTCTTCCATTTTTAAATCTACAGTACCATTGAAACCATCCTAATGGATCATCTTTAAAGATCCAACCTTTATCAATCCAATCTTTCCTTGACAAACCACTTTCAATTTTAAAATAGTTAATATTAACGTCAAATGTTTTGCTCAATTTTGCTTTCTTAAACCAGTCCATTGGAAATTCACTCGTATCACTATCTATAAAATATGAGCCACCGAATACACCAAGTTCCAACATTTTTTTTGGTGTTAACTGAGGTTTAAAAAGTTTATAAATTTCTTTTTCTTTCATTTAGTGGTGGCCTTGGTTTGAATCGCACAAACGACACATACCTTTTCAGGGTACTGCTCTACTACTGAGCTACAAGGCCTAAAATCTAAAAGTTATCCTACCTTTAGTGAGATCGTATGGAGTCATTTCAACCATAACATTATCTCCAGCAAGAACTCTTATTCTATTCTTTCTTAATTTTCCAGCTGTGTGAGCAAGAATTTCATGATTATTTTCGAGTTTTACTCTAAACATTGCATTGGGTAATAATTCTGTAACTTTTCCTTTAAATTCTAGTGTTTCTTGTTTAGCCAATTATTTTCCTCCAATTATAAATTACTATAAGTTATCATGTTTTGGTTTATTTTTACTATCCCAAGGTAGTCCTTGATCATCTAAAGTTACCTCAATAGCTTCGGCAACTAACTTAATAACTATATCTCCAGAAAAAATTAAATTCATTTCATAATTTTTATCAGGCATTTTAAACGTTTCAATAGCTAAAAAGTCCAAAAATCTGTCATTTTTATTTTGATTTACATTTTTTGATGTCGCTTTGAGAATATTTTCAAATCTAAGCATAGTCCTAATTCTTTTATTTTTTCTAAATATGCCCTTTTCAACATCTTCCCACATAAATCTATTTAATTGTAGAAGAAACATTCTATTTTTTTTAAGGTTTGCGATTTCAGATGTTTTAACTATTGAATCCTGCAGATGAGCGGATAATACTCTTAAATCTTCTTCTGTTTTAGCTATAAGTTTTAAATTTTGAACCTTCACTTTAAACTCTTTTAATTAGTGCTTTACAATTTTTTAATTTTTTTTCTAAATCTTGGTATCCTCTATCTAGATGATATATTCTGTTAATTTTCGTTCTTTTGTCTGCAATTAAAGCTGCTAACACTAAACTAACTGACGCTCTTAGATCAGTAGCCATTACTTCTGCACCAGTCAAATTACATGGCCCATATATATGTGCGGTATTATTATATATCTCTATTTTTGCTCCCATTCTTTTAAGCTCTGGGACATGCATAAATCTATTTTCAAAAATACTCTCTTTAATTTTTGAAATACCTGAGGCTTGTGTCATTAAGATAATTATTTGAGCTTGCAAATCAGTAGGAAAGCCGGGATAAGGATCGGTTTTAATATTGATGTTTTTTATTTTTGAAGATTTATATACCTCAATATAGTTTTTGCCTATAATCATTTTTACACCCATTTTTTTTAGAATATTAATTTCTTTTCTAATGAAATCTGGATTTATATTTGTTAATATTAATTTTTTAGCAGCAAGAGCGCCCCCAATTAAATAAGTCCCAAGTTCTATCCTGTCACAAATTACTTTATGTGTAATTTTTTTTTTCTGAATTGAACCTTTTATTCTTATTTTTCTACCACTAATTTTTATTTTTACACCGAGTTTTTTCAAAAAATCAATAAGGTCTTTTATTTCAGGTTCGATAGCACAGTTCTCAATTAATGTAGGACCTTTAGCTTGTACAGCAGCTAATATAGCGTTCTCTGTCGCTCCAACTGAAACGCTAGGAAATTTAAAATTTGCCCCTTTAAGCCCATTAGTTGCAGAAGCTACTATATATCCATTTTTAATTTTTATTTTTGCTCCTAATTTTTTTAGTGCAAATAAATGCAAATCTACAGGTCTTGTTCCAATTGCACATCCTCCTGGCAGTGAAACTTTTGCTTTTTTATACTTAGCAAGTAATGGACCTAAGACTAAAACTCCCGCCCTCATCGTTTTTACAAGTTTATAGGGTGCTACTGTGTTAATATTTTTGTTTAGGTTAATTACTTCTACAGAATTTTTTTCTTTTGATACTTTAAATTTTAATCCAATAAATTTAAGTAGATTAAGCATTGTAAAGATATCGTTAACAAAAGGTATATTTTTAATTGTAGTATGGTTGTTTAAAATTGTGGCTGCAAGTATTGGTAATGCAGAATTTTTTGAACCAGAGATATTAATTCTGCCAGATAAGGTTTTTTTTCCATCTATTAATAATTTCTCCATTTGAAATTAAATTTTTGGAAGAGTTACTCCTTTTTGTTTCATATATTTTCCTTTTCTTTTATCATAGGTGATTTTAGGAACTTCATTTCCTTTTATAAAAACAAATTGAGCAACTCCCTCGTTAGCATAAATTTTTGCAGGTAATGGTGTGGTATTTGAAAATTCTAAAGTAACATGTCCTTCCCATCCTGGCTCTAAAGGTGTTACATTTACGATAATTCCGCATCTAGCATAAGTAGATTTGCCCAAGCAAATTACAAGAACATTTTTCGGAATTTTAAAGTATTCTACAGTTCTAGCTAAAGCAAATGAATTCGGCGGGATAATACACTCTTTAGCCTTTTTAGTAACAAAGCTATCTTTTTTAAAAACTTTCGGGTCAACAATTCCTGAGTTGACGTTGGTAAAAATTTTGAACTCATTAGATACTCTTGCATCATATCCATACGACGATAGTCCAAATGAAACTTTTCCTTTTCTATTCTGTTTGTCTACAAATGGTTTGATCATGCCTTTTGATTTGGACATTTTTTTAATCCATCTGTCAGAAAGAACCGTCATTTAATCTAGTTTATTTTTTCTTTTTTTTAAATTATTTTTAAGTAATTTTTTACGCTTTTCATAAATATCTTTTTGCTTCTGCATCCTAATAGTTTCTTTTGTATTGAAATATGTTTGTCCAGAACTTTGTTTAGGCATTATGACTTGTCTGGATTTGTTAGATCTTCTAAAGTTATAGGTTTATCAATATCATGCATCTTGTCCTCTTTATTTAGTGTAGGATTTGACTTTGATTTTTTTGCTCTTCTTTGCTCTATACGTGCTTTTCTTTTTGCCTCTTTCTTCAAAGCCTTTTCGCCGCGTGTAGATTTATAGTCATAATGAATTCCCATAACTGCTCCTGCATACTAATACTTGTACTTCTTGGATGGAAATTATGCAACCCTCTTATATGCTACAATGTAAGATGTGTTAATTTCTATATTTTTTTATTAAGATAAAAGTTAGGGACAATATTATAGCAACCAAAACATCATAAAAAGGTGTGGCCTTTGGAAACCCGTAATTCCAAAGGATTACTAAAAACAGCCAGATCAACCATTCGAGGTAATTTTTTTTCACGCTGAACATCCTTCCGAATTACAATTTTTTCCACTATTTACCTCTTTAAAAAAATCCAAGGCTTTTAGAGAACTGGTCATAAAATTTTTATAAATATTTAAATAACCGTTAAGACTTACTGATAATTCTTTAGCTTGGTTAATATAACCCAATCTAGCAAAATTTATTAACATAATAGAATTGGCATTAGGTAAAGTATTATCGCTAATATCAATAGGTTTCATAAATATGTCATTTTTGTTTTTTTCATTTTTTTGGAAAATTTTATTTCTGTTATCATAAAATTTTTTTATTGCTTCATCGCAATATTTTTTTGCTAGTAATCTATATTTTGAATTCATTGTTGCATCTGATAAATCTAATAAGGATTGGATTAAAAAAGCGTAATCTTCTATAAAAGAAATGTCTTCTGAATAACTATGGTAAATATTTTTTTTTAAAAACTTTTTTTCTACCTTTTCAAAGAAATTTTCAGCTTTTTTTAAATATTCACCATCAGGCATTAAAGAATTTAATGAAATCAAAGAACTAATCCAAAGACAATTAAGATCTAATTGAGTTTTATTATCAAAAAAAGGTTTTTTTCTTTTTTCTCTAATTTTTTTTAGTTGTTTTATTACTTCTTCACTGGGTTCATTTGTTTCGTCTAGTATAATCTTACCTTCCCAATTTCCTTCAGGTTTAATGTCGAAATATTTCTTAACATCTTTAATATTTTTTAACTCATCGTAATGATATACGTAATATTTACCTTCTACCCCATCACTGTCAGCATCAAAAGCGGAACCAAGTAAATTAGATTCTTTGGATATAAAATCTTTTAATAAAAAGTTAGTTGTTTGTTTTATTTTTTTTAAAAAATATTTATCAGATTTTACTTTTAAAAACTTTGCTAATAATAAAATAAATTGAACATTGTCATAAAGCATTTTTTCAAAGTGAGGAATTAACCAATTTTCATCAATTGCATATCTTGATATTCCACCCTCAACATGATCGTAAATTCCCTTAGAGCAAAGTTTTTTTAAAATTAATTCAACCGGTTTTAAATATTTGTAATTTTTAGTTTTATTGTAAAAATACATTAAAGTTTCAAATACGTGTAACGTTGGAAATTTAGGTGTTCCTTTAAAACCACCATTTTTATCATCTAAAGCGTTTATAATATTATCTAAAATAGGTTCTGACTCTTGTCCTATAACATTTGTTTTTTTTAATTGTAAATTTTTTATTATTAAATTTTTTTGACTAATTATTTTAGTCCTTTGTTCGGTATAAGCCTCGTGTACTTTTTGAAGAACTATTTTAAACGATGGTAAACCATGTTTTTCATCTTTTGGAAAATATGTACCACCCATAAAAGGAACTCCATTCTCATCTAAAAACATTGTTAAAGGCCAGCCGCCACCACTTTGATTAAAAAGTTGAAAAGAACTTTGAAATATAAAATCTAAATCTGGTCTCTCTTCTCTGTCAACTTTTATATTTATAAAATAATCATTCATTAAGTTTGCAGTGGTTTTATCTTCAAAACTTTCATGGGCCATTACATGACACCAATGGCAACTTGAGTAACCGATACTTAGTAAAATTGGTTTTTCTTGTAATTTTGCTAGATTTAAGGACTCCTGACTCCATGTTTGCCAGTGAACTGGATTATTTTTATGTTGTTGTAAATACGGACTAGGATCTTTTGATAAAATATTTTTCATTTTTTAAAAAAAATTTTTTTTAGTAAAAAAGAAGAAATTAATATTGCAAAAAAACCAAGCATAGGGAAAAAAATTTCTTTATTTTGTATCATTGATAAAAAACTTGGATCCATATTATTTTGAATAATTTTCTCAATTCCTTCGCCCATTGCGCTTAGAATAAATACCATAGGAAAAAGACCAATTAAGGTTGAAAAAAAATAATTTTTAACTTTCATGTTAAAGAGTGCTGGTAATAAATTTTGTATTGCAAAAGGTGTGCCTCCTCCACCTGCAAATCTAAATATCATAAAATATAAAAATTCATTTTTATTAAATAAGTCCTTAAATTTGATTATTCTGCTTGAAAATTTTTCCCTAATAAGGTCTTTGAAATATTGATTTGCAAGAATATATAAAAGTGTACAACCTATTGTGAATCCTAATACTGAAACTAAAGTTCCGAAATATTTTCCAAAGATAAAACCCGAAATTAAAGAAATAGGTGTCGCGAAACCTAAAAGTAAAATCCAAATTATAGTAAATAAAAAAAATATAATTGTAAACCACAGTGGATTTTGATCTTTAATTGATATTAAAAATTGAGTTTTATCTCTAATATAACTGTAATCATTTAATTGAGTAATATCTATGAAAATAAAAAATCCATACAAAATTAGTCCTAGGCAAAGGATATAAATAAGTCCTATAGCTATTTTAACATTTTTAGTCATTAGATAATTTTAACTGTACATCAGTGATATTATTAAATATATAACTAAAATTATTTTATGAAAAGAACATACCAACCAAGTAAATTGGTTAGAAAAAGAAGACACGGATTTAGATCTAGAATGGCTACAAAAGGTGGTAGAAAGCTAATTGCTAGAAGACGTGCAAAAGGAAGAAAAACCATATCAACCTAAAATGATAAGGCTTGAGAGTTTAAAAAAAAGCGATCATTTCAAGCTTGTTCTTAAAGGTAAGAAATTTCACACAGACTATTTTTCAATTTTTGCAACAAAAAATTTTTTAAAATCAAAAAAGACTGTTTTGTTGATAAGTTTTGTAACTAAGAAAAAAATAGGCAACGCGGTAAAAAGAAACAGAATTAGAAGAAGATTAAAAGCAATAACTGCAAAAATTCTTGAAATAAAAGGTGCAATTAATTTAAATTATACCTATATAATTATATGTAAAACAAAGTCATTTTCAGAAAAATACGATAAAATTTTTTTGGAAATGAAAAAAGGTTTTAAAAAAATTATTTAAATGAATACAATTTTGGTGAATATTTCTATTTTTTTTATAAAAATTTACAAGTATTTATTTTCTCCTTTACTGGGAAATAAATGTAGATTTTTACCCTCTTGCTCAGATTATTTTATAGATAGTTTAGTAGAACACGGTTTTTTAAAAGGTTTATTTTGCGGACTTAAAAGAATTTCAAAATGTCATCCGATTAAATATTTAGGTGGGAGCTCTGGATTAGACTTTGTTCAAAAAAAAGGACATAAGAAAAATGGATAATAAAAATGTTTTTGTTGCTATAGCTTTATCGATGGCTGTTTTATTATTTTGGGGAGCTTTTTTTGAAACTCCAAGACAAGTAAAAGAAAATGAAAATTTGAATAATGGTCAAGTCACACAAAATAAAAAACCACAAAATGAAATTACTCCAAATATAACCCAGGAAAAAATTATAACAGAGGTTTCAAGGAAAGACGCTCTAACGAAAGTTGATAGAATTATAATCGAAAATGAAAAAGTAAGAGGTTCTATTTCTTTGCAGGGAGCAATTTTTGATGATTTGTCTTTCAAGAATTATAAAACAACTCTCGAGTCAGATGAAAATGTAATTTTCTTAAATCCAAAAGAGACTTCGGATGGATACTATATTGAGACAGGTTGGACAAGTGTAGGAAATAAAATATCAGTGCCTGACATAGACACAATTTGGAAAATAAAAGGGAATAGAGTGTTAAACAACAACAGTAAAGTTAATCTTGAATGGAATAATGGACAAGGTTTAACTTTTGTTAAGACTATAAGTTTGGATGAAAAATATTTATTTAAAATAAATCAGCAGGTAAAAAATAATACTTCATCTGAGGTAAGTCTTTATCCTTATGCTCAAATAACAAGAAATAAAAAGCCCGATGACGTTATGGGATTTTACATATTACACGAGGGATTTATAGGTGTGTTTGATGGAGAGCTAAAGGAAGATGACTATGACGACATCAAAGAAAAAAAAATTGTTAGAAATGCAAATAATGGATGGTTGGGAATAACAGACAAATATTGGGTGACTGCAGTAGTCCCCCCAAAGGACCAAAATTTTAAATCTACCTTTTTATATAAAGACAATTATAGAGCAAACTATATACTTAATTCACCAGTAAGTATAAGTCCCAAAAGCTCTTCTAGTAATGAGGTTAAATTGTTTGTTGCTGCAAAAGAGGTTGAAACAGTAGACGGATATGCTGAAAGTGAAGGTATAGAGAAATTTGACCTAACTATTGACTGGGGATGGTTTTATTTTTTTACTAAACCACTTTTCTTTGTAATAGATTATTTATTTAAATTTTCAGGAAATTTTGGAATTGCGATAGTTCTCATAACATTAGCCATAAGGATAATATTCTTTCCTTTGGCAAATTATTCATTTAGATCAATGGCAAAAATGAAAGCAGTTCAGCCAGAGATGGTAAGATTAAAAGAGCTTTACAAAGAAGATAAAGTAAAATTGCAACAAGAAATGATGGCATTATATCGGAAGGAGAAAATTAATCCTGCTTCAGGTTGTTTGCCAATTTTAATACAAATACCTTTTTTCTTTGCAATTTATAAAATGCTTTTTATTTCTTTAGAAATGCGTCATCAACCTTTTTTTGGGTGGATACAAGACCTCTCTGCTAAAGATCCGACTACAATTTTTAATTTATTCGGTTTGATTCCATGGGATCCACCTGGGTTTTTAATAATTGGAATTTGGCCAATTTTAATGGGTTTGACTATGTACCTTCAACAAAAACTAAATCCAGCTCCAGCAGACCCTATTCAAGCTAAAATTTTTGCGTTCTTTCCATTATTTTTGACTATAATTTTAGCTCCATTTCCATCAGGGTTGGTAGTTTATTGGACAGTAAATAATATACTAACTATTGCTCAGCAATGGGTAATTATGAGGCAAACGAAAGTCAGAACCAATTAAATGTCTACAGATAAAAATTTGGCAAATATAAAAAGTATTTGGCCTAAGGATGCTCCAAATTTAAATAATGTTTCAAAATATATAGAAAAATACAAAAATGAATTGATAGTTATTAAGTATGGTGGAAATGTTTTAATTGATAGAAATATTTTTAATAATTTTATTAATGATATTAACATATTAAATAAATTAGGCTTATCAATAGTTGTAGTCCATGGAGGTGGTCCAAGAATAGAGAGAGAGTTAAAAAAACAAAAAATAAAGACTGAGTTCATTAATGGATTGAGAGTAACAAATAAAGATGTAATTCAGATTGTAGAAAAAGTTTTAATTGAGTTTAATAATGACATTGTTAATTCATTAAACAATGTTGGTTCAAAAGCCATTTCGCTCAACTCAAAAAATAATAATATTATTAAAGTTATTCCAGATAAACCTGAACTTGGATTTGTTGGTTTGCCAAATACAGTTAATATTGAGATTATTCAAGATATTATTAATAATAATCAAATTCCTGTTGTTGCTCCGCTAGGTCTCGATGAAAATAATCAAACCTTTAACATTAATGGTGACACAGCAGCTAGTGCTATAGCAAAGAAACTTAAATCAAGAAGGTTGCTTCTAATGACTAATGTAGAAGGAGTATATGACGATAGGAAAAATTTAATTTCAGAAATAAAACCTTTTGATATTGAAAATTTAGTAAAACTCAAGATAGTAAAAGGTGGCATGATACCAAAAATAAAAAATTGTATAGATGCTGTCGAAAACGGAGTAAGAGGTGTTGTTATTTTGGATGGGCGAAAACCCCATTCAATACTAGATGAAATATTTTCAGATAAAGGTTCAGGAACTTTAATTAGACAATGAAAGAACTTAAAAATATCAAATTTTGGCTTTTTGATTTAGATAATACTTTATACTCAGGAGCTACAAAAGTTTTTGATCAGGTTGATAAACGAATGTCAGATTTTATATCCTCAAAGTTAAATATAAGCAAAGAAGAAGCAAAAAAAATACAGAAAAATTATTTTGTAGAATATAATACAACATTAAATGGTATGATAAAAAACCACAAAATTGATGCTAATGAATTTTTAGAATTTGTGCATGATATTGATTTAAGTTTTTTAAAAGAAGATAAACATCTAGACTATGAAATTGATAGAATTAAAGGAAAAAAAATAATTTTTACTAATGGATCAAGAGCGCATGCATTAAACGTAACAAAAAGATTAGGAATTGAAAGACATTTTGATGATATATTTGACATAGTAAGTGCAGATTTTATACCCAAACCTTCTTTAAAAACTTACAAAAAAATTATTGAAAAATACAAAATTGAGCCACAATATAGTATATTTATAGAAGATATTGCACGAAATTTAAAACCAGCGTACGAATTAGGAATGAAAACAGTTTGGATTGAAAATGATGAACCTTGGGCTGCAGAATTTTCTGACTCTGACTTCATAAATTATAAAACTGATAAACTTTCTAAATTTTTAAAGGAGATAAATGATCAAAAGTGAACTAGAAAAAATTATAAATAAAGCTTTCGAAAATAAATCAAATATAAATGAAAAATCAGATAAAGAGATTTTAGCTGCAATTGATCAAACTATTGATTTTACTGATAAAGGGGAATTAAGAGTCGCAGAAAAAAAAGGTGGCAAATGGATTGTTAATCAATGGGTAAAGAAAGCAATTTTATTAAGCTTTAGAACAAAACCTATGACAATATCTAAAGGCCCATACACTACTTGGTATGATAAAGTGCCAGGAAAATCTGTTTTGTGGAATGAGTCTGATTGGAAAAAAGCAGGTTATCGGCATGTACCTAACGGTGTTGTAAGGAAAGGCTCTTACATTGGAAAAAATGTTGTTTTGATGCCATGTTTTGTAAATCTAGGTGCTTATGTAGATGAAGGTACCATGATTGATACATGGGCATCGGTTGGTTCATGTGCACAGGTGGGTAAAAATTGTCACGTTTCTGGAGGCGCAGGTATTGGTGGAGTTCTAGAGCCTCTACAAGCAGGGCCCGTAATAATTGAAGATAATTGTTTTATTGGAGCAAGATCTGAAATAGCTGAAGGAGTAATTGTAGAAGAAGGAGCAGTAATTTCAATGGGTGTTTATATTGGAGCCTCAACTAAAATTATAGACAGGACTACAGGAGAAATAACTTATGGAAAAGTACCAGCATATTCCGTTGTTGTGCCCGGAAGTGTTCCTAATAAAAAAAATCCGGATGGTCCTAGCTTGTATTGTGCAGTAATTGTAAAAAAAGTTGATGAAAAGACTAGAAGTAAAACTTCAATTAACGATCTATTGAGAGATTAAATGCAAATTATTAACGAGCTAGCATTATCTAAAGATCTGATCTCATTTCCAAGTATTACTCCTATTGACGCTGGAGCGATAAACTTTTTAGCAAAAAAGTTAAAAACTCTTGGTTTCAAATGTAAAATACTGGAATTCAAGAAAGGTAAAGGCAAACCTATTAAAAACCTATATGCAAAGTTAGGTAATAAAAAACCCAATTTATGTTACGCAGGACATACTGATGTTGTGCCGCCTGGAAATTACAAGGACTGGACAGTAAATCCTTTTAAACCAAAAATAAAGAGAGGGTACCTTATTGGCAGAGGTGCTAACGATATGAAAAGCTCAATTGCTTGTTTTGTGTCGGCAGTAAGTGAATATATAACTGATCACAAAAATTTTAATGGCTCAATAAGTTTTCTTATTACTGGAGATGAAGAAGGTTATGCAACTAATGGTACAAAAAAAGTTGTTGATTATTTAAAAAAAAGAGGAGAAAAAATAAATTTTTGTATTGTTGGTGAACCAACGAACCCAAGAAAGTTGGGAGAGATGATTAAAATCGGAAGAAGAGGTAGTCTTACCGCTGAGTTAGAAATATTTGGAACTCAGGGTCATATCGCCTATCCTCATCTTTCTAATAATCCTATTAATACTTTGATAAAAATATGTTTGGAATTAAAGAAAAAAAAGTTAGATAAAGGAAACAAAAATTTCCAACCCTCTAATCTAGAATTTACTGGAATATATGTAGATAATAAAGCCCATAACGTTATTCCTGCTTCAGCTAAAACTCAATTTAATGTGCGATATAATAATCTTCAAAGCGCATCAAGATTAAAGAAAAAAATAAATTCAATTATAAGTAAAATTGCAAAAAGAGGAAAATGTAAATATAAAGTAAATTATTTAGAGAATGGCGAGGCTTTTTTAACAAACCCAGGTAAGAATATTATGTTGGCCAAAAAAATTATTAAGAAAGTCACTGGAATAAACCCGGTTTTTTCAACAACAGGTGGTACTTCGGATGCAAGATTTATTAAAAAGATTGCTCCGTGTCTCGAATTTGGTCTTGTTAACAAGACAATGCACAAAGTTGACGAATGTGTTTCTCTAGTAGATTTAAAAAAATTAAAAAGGATTTATTACAATTTTTTAGTAGAGTATTTTAAGTGAAAACTGGAATAATTCATTCAAAAAAATCTTTATATCATGATACTGGTGATGGTCATCCAGAAAATAAGTTTAGAATACAATCAATTATAGAAAGGTTAAAAAAAGGAGACAACACTAAACTAGATTGGAGTGAGCCTAACAAATTTGATGAGGCGTTACTTTGTAAGACACATAACTCTCATTACATAAGTGAGGTAAAAAAGGCATTTCCTAAAAAAGGAAAGTTTTTTTTAGATGGAGATACTATTATTTCTCCTGGTAGCAAAGACGCTTCTTACGATGCTGTCTCGTCTGTAACATCTGCAATAGATTTGGTTAAAAATAAAAAATTAAAAAATGCATTTTGTGCTGTACGCCCGCCGGGACATCATGCTGAATACGATAAGGCCATGGGTTTTTGTATTTTTAATAACGTCGCTGTAGGAGCTAATTACCTTATTGAAAAATATAAATACAAAAAAATTGCAATAATAGATTTTGATGTGCACCATGGTAATGGTACACAAAATATATTTTACTCTAACGAGAAAGTTCTTTACTTATCTTTGCATCAATTCCCTCATTTCCCTGGCACAGGAGCTGATAATGAAAAAGGAAGATACGATAATATCTATAATGTTCCGTTACCGGCAGGAACAAATTCAGAAGAATTTTTAAATGCATATGAACGTATTCTTAAAAAACTAAAAGATTTTAAACCTGAATTTTTACTTTTTTCAGCAGGATTTGATGCACATAAAGATGACCCACTTTCAAATATAAATTTACATTCACAAGATTATTTTGAAATTACAAAAAGAACTTTAATAGCCTCTAAAGATTATTGTAATGGAAACGTTGTATCAATATTAGAAGGTGGATATGATTTAAATGCTTTAGCTGAGAGCACTGAAAAACATGTTAAAGCTCTTATAGAATTTTAAAATGAAAAAACTTTATAAAATTAAAAAGTCTAATATAGATAAAAAAGGTTTATGTGCTTCTAAGGACATTAAAGAGGGAACAAAAATTATAGAATATAAAGGTAAAATTATTTCAGTGAAAGAGACAGAGATTAATCCTAAATTTGACAATGATAAAGCTATCTATCTATTCAACTTAAACAAAAAATATGATTTGGATGGAGACTTTAAATATAACACAGCTAGATTAATTAATCATTCATGTGAACCAAATTGTGAGGTGGATGGTGTTGGTTTAAAATTATGGATTTACGCGATTAAAAACATAAAAAAAGGAGAAGAATTAACCTACGACTATGGATTTAGTTATGACAGTGATTATAAAAACTACCCATGTCGATGTGGATCAAAAAACTGTGTAGGTTACATAGTCAGATCTGAGTCAAGGTGGAGAATTAAAAAAAGAAGAAAATTAAAATCAACTAATATTTAACTTTTTCTAAATAAAGACCACACGCAGGTGCGGGTGGTGCGCACAATGATCTTTTTTTTGATTTTAAAGATTTTTTAAACTTTGTTATATCCCATTTACCTTCACCTAGAAATTTAAGACATCCAACCATTGATCTTACTTGTTTTTGTAAAAAAGATTTTGAAATAAATCTTATTGATATCTTGCCATTTCTCTCCTTTTTTATTGAAATTTTTTTGATTGTTCTAATAGGTGATTTAGCTGTACAAGAGGAAGCTCTGTAAGTTGAAAAGTCATGGGTTCCAATAAGTAATTTTGCTCCCTTTTTCATCTCTTTGACATTCAATTTTTTCCTGACGTGCCAAACTCGGTTCTTGTCAAGAGTTAATGAGCTACTTCTATTTATAATTTTATAGAGGTATATTCTCTCTTTAGCGCTACGCCTAGCATTAAAATTTTTGTTCCTTGTTTTAATAGACAGTAAAGATATACCTTTTTTTTCTAATAAAAAATTCCATCTATTAAGTATTTCTTTTTTTCTATTTGGATTTATCCCTCCGTAAATAAAAAAATTTGCAGATTGACCTAAAGCATGAACGCCAGCGTCAGTACGACCAGAACCAGTTATATTATCTTTAAAGTGAATACCGAAGACTTTTTTGATGGCTTTTTGAATTTCACCTTGTATTGATTTTCCATTTTTTTGTATCTGCCAGCCAACAAATTTCGATCCATCATATTCGACAACGATTTGATAATTTTGTTTATGAGTATTTTGTTTCAATTTAATTTTGTATTTTTATTAATTTTATTTCCTTTTAAAAAATCGTCTGCATCAGTGATATTTTTACCCTCTTTTTGTAATTTTAGAATTTTAATCGCATTTTTTTTAGTCGCTACTGTAAGATTATCATCTAATACGGTTCCTGGTTCTCCATTCAAATCAATAACTTTTGCTTTATGTATTTTTACTCTTAATTTATTTAAATAAAACCATGCTCCTGGCTTTGGACTGAAAGCATTGATTTTTAATATAATTTTTTCAGCACTTTCTTTCCAATTAATTTTTGTTTCTTCTTTTTCAATTTTTTTTGCATAAGTTGCTTCTTCATCATTTTGATATTTATAATTCTCTGTCTTAGATAAAATTAAATCAATTGACTCTTTCAAAGCTGTTGCACCCAATATTGAAAGTTTTTCTCTTAGTTCCCCACTATTTGTCTCATTTTCTATTTGAATTTTTACTTGTTTGATATAAGGGCCCGAGTCTAATTTTTTTTCAATCTTCATTATTGATATACCTGTTTCTTTATCTCCATTCAAAATAGCCCTTTCAATAGGAGCGGCTCCTCTCCATTTAGGTAACAATGATGCATGAACATTAAAAAATTTCAAATTGTGTAAATTCAGATATTCATCAGGTATTATTTGGCCATAAGCAACAACAACAATAAGATCTGGCTTTAATTCTTTAAATTTTTCTAGCTCATTTTTGTCTTTAAGATTATTTGTTCTAACTTGTATACCTTTTTTTTCAGAAAAAATATGAATAGGAGTTTTTTTTATTTTTTGACCTCTTGATCTTTTTTTAGATGGTTGTGTATAAACACACACGATTTTGTGATTTGAGTCTATCAATTTTTCTAAGGAGGGTATCGAGAACTCTGGGGTGCCCATAAAAATTATTTTAAATGACATTCTCTTTTCGAAGTTAAACTACTACCCTATCAATTTTTATTTTTTGTTTATTTGTCTTTTTTAATATCAGATCTTTTTTAAGTTTTGACAAGTGGTCAATAAATAAAATTCCATTTAAATGGTCAATTTCGTGTTGTATACAAGTTGCTAAAAGACCATTTGCGCTTATTTCTTTTTTTTTACCGTTATAATCTAAAAAACTAATCTTACAAGAAATTGGTCTTTTTACTTCTGCAAATTGATTAGGTATTGAGAGACAACCTTCTTCGTAAGATGCAAGCTCGTTGGATTTATTTATAATTTCAGGATTAATTATAAATAGAGGATCCTTTTTTTCGTCTGCTTTTGAAAGGTCTATTACTATGACTCTTTTAAGAACTCCAATTTGAACTGCGGCCAGACCGATTCCTGGAGCTGCATACATAGTTTCTAACATGTTATCCATCAATTTTTTAGTTTCTGTATCTATTTTTGTTACCGGCTCTGAAACCTTTCTTAAAATAGAATTCGGTATAGTTAAAATTTTTTTTTTTGCCATTTGAATTTTTACTATAGTTATATTCTTAAAGGTAGAGCTGTCGCAAGAATTTCATTTCTAAATTCTTTAAGCTCTAATTTATTTAATAAATTTGTTATAAAATATAATGTTTCAGAATCTAAATTATTAACTTCATCCTCGCCAATAATTTCAACTATTTTTAGGGCTAAATAACCTTTTTCACCTTTTTCAGCTAAATCGTTTAAATTATCAGGCACATTATAACTTCTGGACAAATCTTTATGATTTATCTCTTTTGGAATTAAAATTCCATCGTATTCAAGAGATTCTAGGACGGCGATATCTTTTGCTGAATAAAAATAATTTTTGTTTCTTTTTATTTTTTTATAAATATTTTCTAATTCTTTTTGAGTTTTTTTTATCGGATAATCTTTTTCATAAAAATATCTAATCAGTTTTGACCTATGAAGTGTTTTATCATCAAATTTAATTTTTTGTTGACTAAAAGATTTACTCGAGATTATATTTCTCTCAACTGTACTTATATAATCTTTTGGGATTTCACCTGTTTCAAATTCTTTCAATCTATCACTCAAAAACTCAGTATATATATTTGATAAATTTTCTTTCTTGAAAAGATCTTTTAACATAAACAATAAGTCCAATTTATTTTTTGTATTGTCCGACAATAAATATTTCTGATACAAGAGAGCCCTTCCTTCAATTTTATCTAAAGACTGATAAACATTTTTTGCATTTATCAAAGTATTGAGTTCAAAAGGAATTTGTTTATAAATTTCAAATACTTGTTTTTTGTTTACTTGATTTTTATTTGCAGCAGTCTCAATATTTTTAATCTTTTCTTTATCTGTAATGTCATCAATTGTTATTAGATTAGCAGAATTCATGTATTCCCAAATACTTTTTTTTGTTTTTTCATTAGGTTCATATTTGAAGTTTTCAAATGTAACACTAGATAAATAGAAATTTAATAAATTATCATCTTTAATTTTTTTATTTTTATTTTCTGAAACACCCAGCAAAAAATCCATCGCATTATCAAAAAATTTATCAGATTGATTTTGCTCTTTAAGAATGTCATGTAGAAGCTGAGCTTGACTTTTTTTATTATTAAAAATTAGACAATAAATTTTGAATTTTTCAAGATAAGGATCTTTTATATCTTTTCCAATAAAGTTAACTTTTTCACATCCAATTTTTATGTTTGCATTTGAAATGTTCCTATCAACTAAATATTGAATAATTTTGTTTTTATTTGGAAAGTCATTATTTTTATTTAAAAATTGTTCTATAAGATCGTCTTTTTTGTTTTTTATTAACCAATTAATTTTTATGTTTAGAAAATCTTTTTCACTTAGATTTTTTGGAGCATAAGAGTAAGAGAATAATGTATTGAGCAATATGTTTTCTGCAGTTTCAGATAAATCTAATTTGTTTATACGGGAAATTGTTTTTTGAATATTTTTACCATCAGTGTTTGACCACATAGATAATTCAAAATTATATTTATCTGGATCCCAAATACCGTAAAGTAAAGTGTCATTTACTTCGGTAGAAGTTTGCTCTTGAATAATATTATTTGTTGTAATTGTATTTTTATTTATTAGTGGACTGGGAATATTTTGTTTTTTTTTATCTTCTTGCTCTTTTAAATTATTGGATGAGGTTTTTTTCCAAATATCAACTTCATTTTCTGCATGCAAAAAACTAAGGTTGAATAAAATAATTAAAAAAAAAAATAACTTACTTAAGTCTGATAATTTCATTTGTAATATCAGTATTAAATTTTTTGTCTGGTTTTGAAAAATTAATTTTTTCTAATAAAAAAACAATCACAACGAAAATACCTACAAATACTATTAACTTGACTAATTTTTGTAGTAAGGAGTCTTTTAAACTTTTTTGACGGTTGAATTTAAGTTGCATAGTTAAAAAATATATTTAAACTCGGAAAATAAGACAAATTTGTGATAAATCAAATTTTTAATTAGGATTATAATTGAAAAAAAGCCTTGTTTTAACTGGAATGATGGGTGTAGGTAAGTCTACAATAGGTAGATTGCTAGCCAAAAGACTTAAAGTTAAGTTTATTGATGTTGATAAAGTCATTGAAAAAAAAGAACAAAAATCAATTAAAAAAATCTTTGAGGATGATGGTGAAAAATATTTTAGAAAATTAGAAGAAAAAATTACTTTTAAGACTCTTAAAAATAAAGAGGCTGTCATTGCATTAGGTGGCGGAGCCTTTATTAACAGTGAAATTAGAGAAAAGATATTAAAATCATGTAAAAGTGTTTGGCTTAAAGTAGATTTAAATAAGCTTATTAATCGATATAAAAGGAATAATAGAAGACCATTAATTGACAAAAAAAAATTAGATACTGATGTAAAAAAAATATATCGATCAAGAAAAAAAATTTACAGTTTGGCAAATTTTAGAATAAACTGTGATAATATGAGTAAGGCACAAATAGTAGAGAAAATTTTAGTTTTTTATGAAAATTAGTCGTTTAAAAGCAAAAGATTATTCGATTGTAATAGGAAAAAATTCTATATTATCATTAAATTCAGAAATTAAAAATCATTGTCCAAAATGTAAAAAAGTTGCTTTGATAGTTGATAGAAAAATCCCAAAAAAAATATTAATTCAAATTAAAAAAAATTTAAAAAAATTTAACATATTTATTTTTTTTGTATCTTCTTCAGAAAAAATCAAAAATATTAATCAAATAAATTTATTTATCGACAAACTGTTACGACTTAACTTTAATCGAACAGATCTTATAATTGGTATTGGCGGAGGCATTATTGGAGATATGGCAGGCTTTGTTTCAAGTATATATAAAAGGGGAATTAATTTTATCAACTTGCCTAGTACACTTCTTGCACAAGTAGATTCATGTATTGGGGGTAAAACGGGAGTTAATTCAATTCACGGAAAAAATTTAATTGGATCTTTCTACAACCCAAAAGTTGTAATCATAGAGACTGAATTCTTAAAGTCACTACCAAGTAGAGAGGTGATTTGTGGCTATGCCGAAATTTTGAAACATGCAATTATTCAGGATAAAAAATTTTTTAATTTTTTGAATAAGCATACTCAGAATATTCTATCTTTGAACAACAAAATTTTAGCTGAAAGTATAAAAAGAAGTTGTAAAATTAAACTTAACTTTACTGAAAGAGATTTTAAAGAAAAGGGGTTGAGAATGAAATTAAACTTTGGGCATACTTTTGCCCATGCTTTAGAAATACAAAATAAATACTCTAATAATTTGAATCATGGTGAGGCAGTTTTAATTGGAATGTTTATAGCTCTTAAAATATCAAAATTTAAAAAGTTATGTTCAGAAAATACTTATAATCAAGTAAAAAGTTTGTATAGTGAATTTTCTTTGTTGGGTAACTTAAATAAACACTTAAAAAAAAAGGAAATACTTAAATCAATAAGATATATGAAAAATGATAAAAAAAAGGATGATGAAAAAATAAGCTTTATCTTTTTAAAGAATATTGGAAAAACAACGATGCCTGGAGAATATAAGTTTAAAACTCATCAGGTAAAGGATATGATAAAAAAATTATTTTAATCGTATTTCAACTGCATGTAGATTTTGCTTAAATTCATCTCTAAGAATTTGCATTAAAATTTTTTCTGCATCTAGTCGCTTGAGATTGTTTAGATATTTCGATTTAATTTCAAGAATTAAATGGAATTTTCCTTTTTGAAAAGATTTATGCTTTTTATGGGCATCTGTATTGTCAATAATTTTTAGTTCCTCAAGTTTAATTTTATTTTTTATTTTTTCTTCGATTTGATTTATATAAAGATTCATAAGATTAAATATTATATATAATAATATAAATTATGAAAATTATTTGTGATTGGGATAACTGCAAAGAACAAGGGAATTATAAAGCTCCTGTTGAAAAAGATAATGTAAGAAAATACAGATTACTGTGTCTTAAACATATTAAAATTTTTAACAAAAATTGGAATTATTTTGAAAATATGAATAATGAAGAAATTGAATATTTTTTAAAATCCGATTTAACATGGCACAAATCCACAAAAAGTTTTGGTTCCTCTGAAAATTTCTTTAACTTATTATGGAATAATGCCCTTGAAGATAAACTAAATATTTTTAATACAACAGGTTTCAGGGATTTTAAAAAATCTAATTTATCTTCGAAGGAAAAAGACGCATTTGACATCTTAGAGTTAAATTATTCTGCAAAATGGCAAGAAATCCAACAAAAATTTAAATATCTTGTAAAGAAATATCATCCTGATAAAAATCAAGGTAGCAAAAAATTTGAAGACAAGTTAAAAAAGATTACATTAGCATATAGCCAACTAAAAATGAACTTAGGAAAAAAATAAAAATGAAAACATCAGAGTTTATGAATAAACCAGACATTAAAATTTCAGTTAAACAAACATTTGGTTTCGAGAGCAATATGGAGTTAAATGCATTTTCAAAAAAAAATGAATATGTTCCAAAAATTGATCCTGACTATAAATTTGATAAAGATACTACTTTAGCAATTTTAGCTGGATTTTCTTTTAACAAAAGGGTTTTAATTCAAGGCTATCACGGAACTGGAAAATCTACTCACATAGAGCAAGTGGCTGCTAGACTAAACTGGCCTTGTATTAGAGTAAATTTAGATAGTCATATTAGTAGAATAGATTTAATTGGAAAAGATGCGATTGTTCTTAAAGATGGTAAACAAGTTACAGAATTTAAAGAAGGCATTTTACCTTGGTCAATTCAAAATCCAGTAGCTCTAGTTTTTGATGAATATGATGCTGGTAGACCAGATGTTATGTTCGTTATTCAAAGAGTTCTTGAAAGTGAAGGAAATTTTACTTTACTGGACAAAAATAAGGTTTTAGAGCAACATGACTTTTTCAGAATGTTTGCAACAACTAACACTGTAGGTCTCGGTGACACAACAGGACTTTATCACGGTACTCAACAAATTAATCAGGGTCAAATGGACAGATGGAACATTGTTTCGACTTTAAATTACCTTACAAATCAAAAAGAATTAGAAATCATTTTAGCTAAAAATAAAAAATATAATAATAAAGAAGGAAAAGAGGTTCTTTTAAATATGATTAAAGTTGCGGATTTGACAAGAAAAGGTTTTATACTTGGGGACATATCAACTGTTATGAGCCCAAGAACTGTTATGCATTGGGCTGAAAACACAAGTATATTTAAAGACAAAGGTTACGCTTTTAGAGTAACGTTTTTAAATAAATGTGATGAAATTGAAAAAAAAATAATTTCTGAATATTATCAAAGATGCTTTGGAGAAGAACTACCTGAGTCTTCAATTAACGTTCAAATTTAAAGTGCAAAAAAAAGAAGAAATATTAGAAAGTTTTAAAACAGCAATTAAATCAACTATTAAATCAATTTCAAATAAAGATGATTTAGAGATAAGTTTTGGAGGACAAGATATTTTAAGTGAGAATAATAAACTAAGACTACCTGAAATAAATGAGTTTAATAAAATAAATTTTGACTTAACAAGGGCGCAAGCAGACTCGGAGTCGCTTAGATTGAAGTATTGTAATAAGAGAGTTTTAAAAAATTTCGAACCTGCTGGATCAAAAGCAAAAAAGCTTTACGAAATAGCCGAAAAAATTAGATATGAGTCCCTTGGTACACAAGAATATAAAGGGATAAAAGATAACCTTATAAGTTACTACGAAAAACAAAAATCCCCTCAGAACAAAACAGAAAATATCTATTTCGCATTTGAAAATTATTTAAGAAGAGAGTTTTTTAAATATGACGAAAAAATGAAAATAGAAGAAGTCCCATCAAAATTTAAAAAAAACTTCGATAAAGCTTTTAAGACAAAAATAAATAAAATTAAAGAAAATGTAAACAAACAAGAAATTTTTAATGAGGCTATTTCAGAAATTATAAAAAGTCTAAAAATAGAAGAAACCAATGATTATGAGGAAATGGATAATAAAAAAGAGGAGGATAGTAACAAAGAGGTAAGTAATAAGGAAGACTCTGACCAAAAAAAAGAGTCTAAGTTTGATGAAAATCAAGAGATGGCTATCGATACTAGTATAACAGACTTAGACAATTTAACAGACGAAAATGACAAAGATTCTAATGAAATAGAAATTGAAGAAACTTCAAATGACTCTGAAAAAAGAATGAGATCTAAAAATAATTTTGGAGACCAAAAATATAAATTTTATACAAAAGAATTTGATGAAGTAATAGTTGCCGAAGACCTTGAGTCAGAAGAGGAGTTGTTTAGATTAAGACAAAATTTAGATCAACAACTATTACAATTAAAAAGTTTTATTTCTAAACTTGCAAATAAACTTCAAAGAAAACTTTTAGCTAAGCAAAATCGTTCTTGGGACTTTGATTTAGAAGAAGGAATGTTAGACACTTCAAAACTTTCAAGAATTATCATTGATCCTTTAAACTCATTATCATTCAAAAAAGAGAAAGAAACTGAATTTAAAGATACTTTAGTGACTATCTTAATTGATAATTCTGGTTCAATGAGAGGAAAGCCAATTTCAGTTGCAGCAATTTGTGCGGATATTTTATCAAGAACATTGGAAAGATGTTCTGTAAAGGTAGAAATTTTGGGTTTTACAACTAAGCATTGGAAAGGCGGATCAAGCAGAGAGTTATGGATGAAAAATGATAAGCCTCAATTACCTGGTAGGTTAAATGATTTACGACATATAATATATAAGTCAGCGGACACGCCTTGGAGATTAGCAAAAAAAAACATGGGTTTAATGTTAAAGGAGGGTTTGCTTAAAGAAAACATTGACGGTGAAGCCTTGAAATGGGCATTTGAAAAAATGACAAAAAGAAAAGAAGAGAGAAAAATTCTAATGGTTATATCGGATGGTGCTCCTGTTGATGACTCAACACTTTCAACTAATTCAAGTGACTTTTTGGAATCAAATTTAAAAAGTACTGTGAAATGGATTGAAGACAAAACCAATGTTGAGCTTTTAGCAATAGGTATAGGTCATGATGTTACAAGATATTATAAAAAAGCTGTAAAAATTACTGATGTTCAAGATCTAGGTGATGTTATGATAAATCAATTAACTGATCTATTTAAAGACGATAAAAGAATATTAAATTAGTAATTTAAGTTTTAAATTTTAAATCTGAAAAATCATTAATCCTAGTAATAAACATCCTAAAAGGAACTAGCATTATTAAAGCTACAATTAATTTTACTGTCAAATCACCTAATGCTAGTGAAAACCATGGTATTTCTGTGCCGTAAAAAGCAATTGAAAAAAAAAGAAAAGTATCAATGAACGAGCCAATTATTGATGATGCCATTGGTGCAACATACCAAATTTTTTTTCTTAATTTGTCAAAGATATTTATATCAAGATTTTGAGCTACAAAAAATGCAGTGGCAGATCCTATTGCTATCCTTATTGATATTACATCGTTAAAATTCGTTGATACAAATAACGTTAAAATTATTCCTATAAAAAAACCAACTAAAACAATGTGGCGAGCTCTACTTTTTCCAAATGCTCTATTTGCCAAGTCAGTAATTAAAAATGTAATTGGATAACTAAATGCACCATACGTAAGTAAATTTTCTAAATTATAAAATCTTATTGGAAATTGAACCAAGTAATTTGATGTAATTACGACCAATCCCATAGAAAAAGATAATATAAAAAACAACTTTTTTTCTTTTGTCAAAAGCATAAAAATTATTTTTGAGAAATTATTGAGTATTTTAATTTTTGAACTCTTTTAGAAAGTTTTTTGTTTTTGGCTGATTTCAAAAACTTGTCTAGTCCGCCCTTAAAATCTACAGTTCTTAATGCTGCATTACTTACATTTAATCTTATATTTCTTTTTAAAATATCACTTTTAAATGAAAT
>CACJUZ010000006.1 GCA_902596745.1 uncultured Pelagibacteraceae bacterium
TAATTTTATCCTTTTAAAAACAAAAAATATTTATTCTAAAGGATTATTAAGTAATATTGCTATGGCAATAAAAATTGCAATAGATATTGGTATCAATAAAAAAACAATTTCTAAAGCTTTGCCAAAATTAAAGTTTCAAGGGAGAATTCAATATATATCTTCTGGAAAATTAACTAAAAAACTTAATTCAAAAGAAAAGCTTTTAATAGATGGTTGTCATTCTGCAGTAAGTGGAAAAAACTTATCAGATTATTTAAAAACAATTCAATCTCCGAAATATGGAATATGGTCAATGATGAAAAATAAAGATCCATCTAGTTTTATAAAACAATTTAAGGGAATATTTAAAAAAATTTATACTATACCTATAAGTGGTGAAAAAAATTCGATGCCACCAAAAATATTAGCGAAAATTGCAAAACAAAATAAAATAGATGCGTTGCCAATTAAAGATTTTGACACTGTTCTAAAAAGAATATCATCCAAAGAAAATAAAGTTATATGTGTATTTGGGTCTCTTTATCAATGTGGGAATGTTTTAAATAAAAATTAAATATTTTCCTTGATCCAGTCGAGAATATTGCTTTTTGTACTTGCCCCTACTTTTGTCGCTTTAAGTTCTCCGCCCTTAAATAATAGCATTGTAGGAATTCCCCTAATACCATACTTTGTTGGTGTATTTGGTTCTTGATCTATATTGTGTTTTGCAATAATTACTTTGTCTTTCATTTCATCTGAAATTTCTTCTAAAGCAGGACCTATTTGTTTACAAGGTCCGCACCATTCTGCCCAAAAATCAACCACAATTGGTTTATCAGATTTTATGACATCGCTCTCAAAAGAATTATCCGTTACTGGTTTTGTTGGCATAATATCTAATTAATTATTTTTTTTTTAAAGTCAACTAAACTTTTGAATATGTTTTTTCTAATTCTTCAACGTATGCGTTAATTTCATCCAAAATAACTAATTTATCTTGATTATTTTCTCTCTGAAATTTTTCGCGTAAGGTATCAATTTCGGCATACGTTCGTGGAATTGTATTCCACTTTTCATTGTTTGTGCTGAGTAATTTTTTAGCTAAATCTTTGTGAATTAAATTATAATCCTCTTTTGATAATAATTCTGGTTTTTCCATATATAAAAGTTTTTTTCCAAAATACTTTAGTCTATCATCTTTAAATTTAGATATTATCGATAATTTTTTATCCCAATTTACATAATGAAACTCTGGCATTATTTTATTATCTTCTGCAGAGGTAAATTTTGTATAGATGCTCTCCTCTTCATATAAATCTTCCTGTGATTTGGCTTGTTCTTTTTCTTCAGACTCTAAACGTTTTATTGTTAAAATTTTTTCTGCGAATTCATTGTTTCCTCTAATTTGTTTTGCTCTTTCCAATAGTTTAGGAGAGCCAATAATTTTATATTCATCAAATTTTTCTCCATACTGAGGATTCATAATTATTGGGTGTTTATTATGTCTTATTGTCCTAATGAATTTTGGTTGTTTTTTCATAACAGTTGACAGTTCCTGTATTGGCATTTTTAAATATATATTTGGATCGTGTCTTAAATCAAAACATAATGGCCACTGATATTGCGGATGTTGGCAAACAAATGTTTGAACATATGGCCTACTTTTACCGTAAAAATATTCATTGGTGCAAAAATAAGTTTCTTTTTTGATAAGCTCTAAAGTTTGATTTTTATCTAATGTCATTAAACTTGCCTTCCATACATTTGGAGCTTTTTTTGCTATTAGCTTCGCGATACCTAGCGTGGCAATAACATCACCAATTGCACTATGAGCATTACCATGATCAATTCCATTAAGTGGTGCCATTTGGTCCAACTTATAAACATCGTTACCTTTTTCATTTTTAGAATTTTTTAATGTATTTGGATAATAAAGATTAGCTGCTCTTGCCAAACTTAATATATCGCCTCTTGTATTACCGTTCGTACTTGTAATGTAAGGATATTCAAGAGTTTGAAAAAGAGTACTTCTTAAAAATTCTTCATCAAATTCAATACTATTAAATCCTATATAAGTTGCTTTGCCCCATTTTTTTAGAGTCTCGACAAATTGTCTTATCATTTCATAGTGTGAAAGATTAGATTTTTTCAACATTATAGGTGAAGTTTTGTTAACAATAAGAGCCATCGCTTCTGGAATTATTCCAGGACTTAATCGACACCTTACATCAAAACGGTCGAGTTCTTCTAAATTATCATTTGTTAATATGGCTCCAATTTGAATTATTTGACCCCAGTGTTTATTAGATGAGCTGGTCTCAAAATCATAAAAGACAAAGTTAGACATATTTCTTTTTTACTTTAGCACTTTTATCTTTTCTGGATTTTCTTTCAAGGAGTCTGTTACTTGTTGTGGATCTTTAATATTTCCAAGCGTATTCATGATAGACCTAGCGTCTCTACCAAAACCATCGGTTACAGTAAGTGCTTGTTCTAATTTCTTTCTTAGATCTTTAATTCCATCAAAATGCTTTTCAAACCTTGAGCTTATATTTCTTAAATCAGTGTAGATTTGAGTAGCGTGTTGTTGAACTTTTAATGTCTGAAATCCTAAATAATAAGATTGTAACAAAGCAGATAAAGTGTTTGGCCCAGATATCGTAACTTTGTATTTTGTTCTAAGCTCTTGCAATAAAAGTTCTTTTGTTTTGGGATCTCTGTAGCTTGAGAGTTCAGAAAACAGTCCTTCAGTCGGAACATAAATAATTGCAAAATCTGTACTTTTAGGTGGAGCTATATATTTTGAATTAACTGTTTTAGCTTTTAGTCTAAAAGCAGCAGCTAAATCTTTCCTAGCCTCGGCTTGAGCCTCTTTGTTATTAGCATTGTATGCATCATCAATTGCTTTATATTTTTCAACAGGCCAATGACTATCAATTGGTAGCAGGACATCTTTGAGTTTAATAGCAAATTCAACTGTCTCGGATGTATCATCTTTCATTTTCGCGTTAGCAATAAATTGAGATGCTGGAAGTAAGTCTTTAAGAAGAGCTCCTAATCCAAATTCTGCAAGTGTGCCGTATGTTTTAACACCACTTAAAATTTTACTAAAATTGTCTTGGCTTTTGTTGAGTTCACTTACTTGCTGATTAAAAACGGAGACTTTTTCATCAACTTTAGTAAGTGCCCCCGTCATATCCTTTGCAATTTCCTTACTCATAGTTCCAAAAGATTGCCCAAAACTTTCTTTGAATGAATTAAATTCATTTTTAAAGATTTGTTCAGGATTTGTAAGTTTTTCAGATTTACTTTTGATAAAAAAAATAACTACACCCAGGTTAATAATTACTAAAAGTATAATTAAAACTATAATTAACGAATCCATATTTTAATATACATTAATATGGTTGTTAGGGGTAGCTAGAGCTACCCCTACAAGAGTTAAATATTATCTGAAGTCTTTTTTAAATGTTTAAGAACTTTTCCAGCATTGGTTCCTTCTTTCAACCTGTAACCAAAAGTACCGGAGTTACCAGTATTGATGGCTTTTCTGGATTTGCTTAATTTATTTAAGAGTTCAGCCTGTGTTTTACTTCGGCTGAATTCTTTTAACAATTTTGTATGTCTATCCATACATCCTCCTTGTTAGTTTATTCAACCTACTTTTAACTCATGTAGATGAGCCACTTTCTGACCATGTGGATGGTAAATTAATTCTATTGTATAACCTTAATAAATGTCAATATAGGATAAATAATGAAAAATAGACATTTAGGTATACTTTTAGTGCTAGCAGGTGTGATTACCGTATTTGTGAAACACGAATCGGCGTGGATTGTGTCAGCTCTTCTTATAGGCGGTGGAACTGGAATATTTTTTTGGAAGGATAAAGTTGAAAGTGAAGAAGATAAATAAATTTTTTTTTATTAATGGAATAATTGGATCTTTAATTTTCTATTATTTTGTTAGAAAAATTCAAACTTATTATGAAGTTGATATAAGTATTGATGGATATGGTTTAGCTGGTGCTGTTTGGTATGGAGCTGGTTTAGGATTTGTCTTTGGTGTTAAATTTATTAGAATACAGGAAATTATTAATTATTTTAGAAAATGATAAAAGAATTATATGAGTAGAATATTTGTTGTTTATGGACATCACAATTTAGATAAAAGTTTCAATCAAGAAATTAGAGATACTTTTTGTTCAGAAGCTAAAAAATTAGGTCATGAAATAGATTTAATAAATTTGCATGAGGAAAAACCTATACCTTTTTATGATGGTTCTGAACCAAGTGAACAAATCTTAGATTATAGAAAAAGATTAGAACAAAGTGACGTGCTCTTTATGATTTCTCCTTGTTATAATCTAAGAGCGACAGCAATATTAGAAAACTGGATTGATCTTGTGCTTGCTCCTAAGTGGTTCTTTTCTTTCAAAAGATTAGTGGGAAACTGGGGATATCCTGTTGCAGGTGCCATGAAAAATAAGAGAGCAATTATGAGTATGAGTTATGGTGGGAATTGGTTTAGTATTCAAACATGGTTTCAAAATATTCCATTTAGAAGAATTAAAGCTGGTGTTTTAAAGCTTGGAGGAATGAAAACAAGTTATATTAGATTCTATGAAGTTTTGCCTGGAATGTCGCAGGAAAAGTTTGAAAAGCATATGAGCAGAGTAAGAAATTTAGCAAGAAAATTATAAATTTAAATTTTTATATAAAAAGTATATAAGTCAATTATGGAAAGTTTAAAAAATTGGATGGTAGAAACAGCAAACATAATGTTTGACGACAGTAAAAATGATTTAAGATCGCTTCCAAAAACTGTCAGGCTTCAAATTTTAATAGTATTATCTTTTGTATGGTCAACTGTTTTTAGTTTATATGTATTTAGCTTAACAAGTTTTATTTGGGGATGGGCTGGTGTTGTATTAGCACATATTGGTTTAATAATTGCAGTATATATAACCTTTAAATTTTTCCACAAAGCAAACATAGAAAAAAAAAGTGTTTTTGAGACAGGAAACTATAATCCAGCAAAGATATTTGTAGTTTTTTTTATAATATTTTTTATTTTTATATTTACAAAAGGTGTTGAGGTTTTAACTACGTCAAACTCATATTCGATTAAATATGATGGTCCAAAAAAAAGTACGATCGAGCGTATAAAAGAATTCGTAAAATAGATTTCTAATGTGTGGAAGATTTGCACAAACTAATATAATAAAAGCAACATCAGATATAGTAAAAACTGTCATTGGAAAAGTAGACAGCATAGATAATTTTAATATAAGTCCAGGACAAGAGGCTGCTGTTATAAAAAAATACAGTAATGGAAGAGCATTAGAGCTTGGTAGTTGGAGTATTTTTCCAAGTTGGGCAAAGGACAAAGAAGGGTTTAGACCTTTGCATAACACTAGATTGGAAAGTTTAGTTAAACCATATTTTAAAAGATTAATTTCGACAAATAGATTATTGATACCTTGTAGCTATTTTTATGAGTGGTCTAAATCTGTAGAAAATAAAAAAGTTCCTTATTGTTTTAAATTAAAAGATGATAATGATTTAATGTATTTTGCTGGAGTATTTGAGAATAATCAGTTTAGTATAATTACAAGAGAGGCTGATGGTGAAAATTCTAAAATTCACCACCGCCAACCGTTGATAATTAATAAATCAAAAATTAATGACTATTTAAATCTTAAAAATAATGCCCAAGAAATTTTACAATCTATTAAACCGCCAGATCTCAATTTTTATCAAATTGGGCTTGAAATTAATAACCCAAAAAATAATTTCAAAGAACTAATTAACCCATTGCCAAATTGATATAATTTAGATTACAATTTTACATGTCAAAAATAGAATTTGAACCAACAGATAATAAAGTAGGATGTTTTATTTACACTAATTTAAAAGAAGTTAAAAAAGAACAAATAGATGAAATAAAAAAACTGCTTAATAAATATGGAGTGCTTTTTTTTAAAAATCAAAGCCTTAATCCAGAGCAATATGTTAATTTTTCATCAAATTTTGGAACACCAGCAAAATACCCTATGCTTAAACCACACAAAGATTTCAAAGATATATATGTTATTGAAAGAAAAAAAACGGATACTGGAAAAAGTTTTGGCGAGGGTCCTCATACAGATTCTTCATATTTAGAAAATCCTCCAAAGTTTACTTTTTTACAAGCAATTGATGTCCCTGAGGAGGGAAAAGGAAACACTTTATTTTATAATCAATTTCTTGCATATGAAGCGTTACCTAAAGATATAAAACAAAAAATTGAAAATTTAAAAGGTGTTTTTTCCTCTCAAGGAAAAATAGCTCAAACACGAGAGTTGAGAATGGCAGATCATGGCACAATTGGAACGAGAGAAATTAAATCTGAGCATAACTTAGTTCAATCAATCAACGGAAGAAAAACTATTTATTGTTCTCCAGGTCACGTTGTTGGAATAGCTAATTTGAGCTCTGAGCAAGAAGAAATAATAAATTTTTTATCCTCTCACCAAATTAAAGAAAAATTTACTTATAGTTTTAGTTGGAAAAAGGGTGATATTGCTCTTTGGTCGAATCGTTCTATGCTTCATGCAGCAACTGCTTTTAACGGTGACAGAAAAATGTTTAGGATAACAATACAGTAATTAATCTTTAAGAATTGTAAGATGACCCATTTTTCTTCCTTCTTTAGGTTCTTTTTTTAAATAGTCATGAAAAAATTCGTTTTTTTTAAAAGTTTTTTTTTTATAATTTTGAATTTCAAAACCTAAAATATTGTACATTTCTGCATTAGAGATTTTTTCAATTTGCTTTGATTTAAGATTACAGACAGCTCTTATATGACTTTCAAATTGAGATATATTAAAAGCTTCAATGGTAAGATGACCTGAATTGTGAAAACGTGGAGCAAGTTCATTTACTAATAGCTCATCTTTTTGAGTAATAAAGTACTCGATAGTTAATGTTCCAATATATGAAAAGTTTTCTGCAATTTTCTTTGCATTTTTAATCGCGTCTTTAAATATTTTTTCACTTATATCAGCGGGTATTTTTGACTTATATAATATTTGATTTTTATGGACATTTTCAATCGGCTCATAAATTGTCATTGTCCCATCTGCATATCTAATAATAATAACCGAAATCTCTTTTTTTAAATCTACCTTTTTTTCAAGAATATAATCGTTAGTAAAACACCAATCTTGTTTAATATCGTCTAAAGAGTTTAAAACAAACTGACCTTTTCCATCATAGCCTAAAGTATTAGATTTTAGTATTCCAGGCAAAAGGTGCTGATTTTTCTTTATATCTTCCGCAGATTTAATGAAAACCCACTCTGTAGTCTTAATTCCTAGTTCATTGACAAAATTTTTTTCAAGTTTCCTATTTTGGGCAATTTTATTTATTTTGGGAGATGGTGATACTTTCTTTTCTTTTTGAATTAGGTTTAAAAAATCCACTGGAATGTTTTCAAACTCGTAGGTTACAAAATCCACTTTACTTATAAACTCCCTCACTTTTGCATTATCATCATATTTACTGTAAATGAATTCATCACAAAAATATTGTGCTGGTCCATCTTTATCGTCTGATAGTACCACTGTTTTTACTTTTAATTTTTTTGCAGCAGAACACAAAAGTGAGCCTAATTGACCTCCACCAATCACTCCTAAGCTAATAGATTTAGACATTTACTTTGGTCTTTTTTTTACTGATTTAGTTTGTCTTGCTCTGTAGTTTTCAAGTTTTATTCTCACTTTTTTATCTTGAAGAGCAATAATTGAGATTGCTATAAGCCCAGCATTAAGAGCTCCGTTTATAGCAGTCGTAGCAACGGGGATCCCATTTGGCATTTCTGCTACTGAAAACAAAGCAGAGATCCCATCTGTTTTTTTGTCTTTTATTGGAACACCTATTACTGGAATTTTTGTTAAAGACGCACACATTCCTGCCAGATGAGCAGCACGTCCTGCGCCCGCGCAAATAACAGAGTAATTTTTATGAGCATTTTTTGCAAATTTAAAAAGTCTGTCAGGAGTTCTGTGAGCGCTTACGATTAAAACATCACTCTTTACTTTAAATTTTTTTAATATTAATTCACATTTTTTCATGACTGGATAGTCGTTTCTACTACCCATGATTATTGCTACTTTATTTGGAGAATTTGCTTTCACAAAACATTTTTAACAATTTTTAAGAAAAATACAATAGAGCATTTAAAAAATTAAATTAATGACATTAGCTGATCTGGTAACTTCGTAATTTTACCTTTTGAAGAAACTACAGCTAATTCAATTGTGGATGTAAAAATCATTTTATTGCCTTTTTCGATATTTTGTTCAAGAACTAGTCTTACTGGGCTTTTTTCTACTATCTTTGAAACGACGGTCAAATCATCTTCAAATCTAGCTGGTGCTATATATTTTGATGAAAGAGACTTTACCACAAAAATGACATTAAATTTATCTTTTAGCTCGAGATGTTTGAGTTTTAACTTTTCATAAATAAGTTCTGTTCTAGCTCTCTCAGTAAATTTAAAATAATTAGCATAAAATACAACTCCTCCAGCGTCCGTATCTTCGTAATATATTCTCACTTTAAATTTATGATCCATTAGATGAATATATGTTCTTATTTGTACAACTGCAACTTGCTTAAATTTCTTTCTTATTTTGAACAATTTTATGACAACCAATCTACTAAATTAGTATTTAAATAAATAATTATGAAAATATTATCAATTGCAACTTTACTACTTATGTTGACAAACTGTGCCGGTGGTAATGTAGCAAAAATCAAATTAGGCAAAAAATGTACAGTTGCTGACTCAAAGCAAATTCAAGAGTCCTCACTTATCTGGTTCGTGTCTAAAGAAGCACTCGATGACTTCGATAAAAGGATCAATAAAAAACATTGTTTAAATAGTTAATTTATTTAGAAAAAAAACAAAAATGTGCTAATAAGGGATAATGTCATTATCCCTTATTAATGCTTTAGTAGTCTTATTTATTTTATTAATTATGATGCCATTAATAATAAGTAGAAAAGCTGAAAACAATTCAAAAAGTTTAAATGAGTGGGATAATATTAAGGAATATGGAAAAAAGATTAATGATAAAGCTAGAAATAAAAAAAATTTATGAAATTAAATTTCATATATTTTTTGGTTTTAAATATATTAATTTCAGTTAACGTTATGGCGGAAAAACCATATCACCACCTGGCAGACGGAACCTTTAGAAATCCGGAAGGATCGCCCGAAAGGGATCCGAACATTAAATGGTCGTATAAAGTCTTCAATGATGAAAGAAAAAAAATTAAAATCAATTTTCCTAATGATCATGTTGTTCCAAGAAGTAAGGTTCTTAAAGACCTAAATGATAACTTTAAAAATGATTATATTGCATGGATAGGGCATGCAACATTTTTAATTAAACTTGGAAATACAACAATTATTACTGACCCATTGTTTTCAAAAAATACAGGACCTTTAATTTTTGGTCCGAAAAGGTATGTCGATCCGGCTATTAATATTGACGAGGTACCTAAAACTGATATCTTTCTACTGACACACAATCATTATGACCATCTAGACATTAATGCTGTAAGGAACTTTCCACATAAAGATGCAAAAGTAATTACTCCATTAAAATTATCAAAATATTTTAATCGTTACAAAGACGTTAATGAATTAGACTGGTATGAAAAAATCAAAATTAATGAAGAATTACAAATTACACTTTTACCTGCTGTTCATTGGTCAAAAAGAAGTTTATTTGATACGAACAAAACTTTGTGGGGAAACTATTTAATCGAGTATAAAAACAAAAAAATTTTATTTGCGTGTGATACTGGTGTGGGAGGTATTTACAAAGAACTTGGAAACAAATATGGACCTATGGATATTACTTTTATTAATATTGGAGCATACAATTTTTTTCCAATTATGCCCAAAAAAGATAAATCAGTTTATCATACAAATCCAGAGGAAGCTTTGGATATAGCAAGAGATCTTAAAAGTAAAAAAGTCATAGGTATGCATTGGGGAACAGTCATTCTTTCTTTAGAACCTATAATGGAACCACCCGAAAGATTTAAAAATAATGCAGAGAAATTTGGTTTTGAAAAAAATGATGCAATTATTTTTAAAATCGGACAAGTAACAAAATTATCTGAAATTTTAGATTAATTTAATTTTTTTTTATACTCTCTGTCAATCATTGAAGTTAAAGAGTCAACAAGTGAATCGGAAAATTTAAAAATTTCATTTGGTTTATATTCATTAGACTGACCTTTTGCTGGGTCAGTTTTATCTTCAACGATAATATTTGAATTTGGATCATTATTTTTTAAATACACTAACATAATCCAATTTTCATCCACCTCTTCATCTAGTTTAATAAAAATTTCAGAAGTCTCGTATCGTCTATCAATGACTCTTAAAAGCGACATTTTTTTTGGTAACCACCTTCTGTTAAGCTGAAAAATGCAAGAGGCCATACTTCTATAAAAGCTCTCCAAGTTATTTTCAATTTTTTCTCTGGCAATATTAAATTGTCTTTCTTTTTCCAATAGATCTGATCTAGTATCATTATCTGAAACCTCTATACCTAATTGTTCAATTCTCTCTCTTATCTTTTGATCTCTTATAGCTTGATATTTTAATTTAATTTTTTCTATTCTTTCTTGGACTTCTTCATAATTTTCTCTTTCTTGACTTAAAACAAATTTTTCTAAATTTTTAATCTCTAGGGCTTCTCTTTTCCTAAATTGTTCAATTTTTCTTTCCAATTTAATTTTTTCGTAAAATAATCTTTGTTTTTCAGCTTGTTCTTTTCTAACCTGGGCTTGTTCTTCTCTTATAAATTTCTTTAACTCTATTTTCCTTTCTTTAACTAATTTTATTTCTTCTTTTATTTCACTTTGTTTTGCTTTTAATTCTTCTCGCTTCATCATTTTATCTCTTTTGATTATTTCATCTTTTTCCTTTTTCATTTGCTTAAGCTGTTCCAATCTTTTTCTTTCTCTTTCTTCTTCAATAACCTGTTTAAATGAGCTGATTTTGTCTGAAATATTTTGGAAAAAACTTTGAAGTTTTTGATCTATATTAAAGTTAATTTTAAAATTAAAATTAAATTTATCGGTAAATCTTATAATTTTTCTGAAAGTTTCCTTTGCAGATTTTTTTCTTTTTTTTAACCTAGTTTTTCTTTTTTTTGCTGAAAGTTTTGTTTTTTTTTTAAAAGAACGTTTTTTAATTTTTTTTACTCTTTTTTTAGATTTAAATCTTGTTTTAATCCTTTTTTTTAATTTCAGTTTTTTCTTAATTCGAGCTTTTTTTCTATTTTTTCTCTTTTTTTTTTTCATACCTGATAGTAATTAAATATCAGTTTTTATGAATATATATAGTCTCTTGTAGGTCGAGCCGCATTAAAGTTTTTCACAATTTGTAATTGAAATACCACTAAGTCTCTATATCTAAATGCTGCAGCACAACTAGCTAGATAAAAAGACCACATTTTTACAAATTTTTCATCAAACATGTCTTTTACTAAATCTTTTTTTTCTAAGAACCTATTTAACCAACTTACAAGTGTTTTGTCGTAATGACGTATTAGAGTTTCTGTATCAGCAACAATTAAACCAGTTTTTTCAATTGGCTTAACAATTTGACTTAAAGAGGGGCAGACGCCTCCAGGAAAAATATATTTATTAATAAATTTGTTAGGCGGAGAGGGTTTGTCTACTACGCCTATTGTATGTAATAAAAACAATCCATCATCTTTTAAAAGTTTATTTATCGATTTAAAAAAAATATTATAAAATTTTTTTCCTACATGTTCAAACATTCCAACCGAATAAATTCTATCGTATTTACCTTTGACTTCTCTATAGTCTGCCAATTCAAAAGAAACTTGGTTATCTAAATTTAATTCTTTAGCTTTTTTTTTACAGTAGTTAATTTGATTTTTGCTAAGAGATATTCCCTTGACCTCACATCCCTTCTGTTTTGCTATTTCAAAAGCCATTCCTCCCCATCCACAACCAACTTCTAAAATCTTTTGCCCACTTTTAATATTTAGTTTTTTAATTATATGATTTATCTTATTTTGTTGTGCCTCTTCTAATGTTTTAGTATCTTCCTTCCAGTAAGCACAAGAATATTGTCTGTGTTTTGTATCCAAAAATATATCATATAATTTTTCTCCTTTTTCACCTCCTATATCGTAGTGATGTTCAACATTTTTTCTAGCTTTACCCGGCAAATTGAAATTTGAAATAAATCTTACTGCTTGAAAAATTTTTTTCGAAAAGAGGCTAGCTGTAGTTATTTCCTCTCTACCTAAATTTTCCAATAAAGACATCAAGAATTCTTCTAAACTTCCATTTTTGATCAATATTTCATTTCTCATATATGCCTCTGGAAACTCCAGCTCAGGGTCAAGAATTAGTTTCCATTTTAAATTTTCTTTTAATAATTTAATGGTAATTGGATTATTTTTTCTTGGATTTCCACAAATATATTTTTGACCTGTGGAGTCCTCTAAAATAATTCCATCTTTTTTATAAATTTTACTTAACACTTTTGCTAAAATCATATTTTAAGCTGCAATATTTTTATTTAAATCAAATTTCAAACTTTCAAGTTTTTCTAATAATTCTTTATTGTCTTTGGAATTAAGTAAGGTTAATGGTGGCAACAAATTTTTAAAATGAGAATTTTGAGTTGCCATGAAACTATGAAGACCAGAAATTAAATTATAATTATCAAAAGCACGTCTAACCTGAATTAATTTTTCATTATTAGTTTGTGATTTGTTGTTTTCGTAACTATCAAAAACATCTCTGGCTAGTTTATGAGTTACATTAGCTATAGCTGATATACATCCTGAGCATCCAATTTCTAAACCTTTAAGTAACTTAGACTCATCTCCAGGAAACATAAGAAAACCTTTTATTTTAAGAGTGTCATATAAGTTGTAAGTAGAATCTTTACATCCAATAATGTTTTTTGGAAATGTGTCTACTAATTTCTTAACAAAATTTCCCTCAAATTTAAAACCACTAAGTTTTTCAAAGTTATATAAAATAATTTTTACTTTAGGAATATTTTGAATTATTTTCGCATAAAATTCGTAAACCCCGTTTTCAGTATTTCCTTTATAATATGCCGGTGGCATTATAAGAAAATTTTGAAAATCAAATTCCATTGAATATTTTATAAATTCTATGGTTTCTTTTAGTGAGTTACTTCCAGTGCCTAAGTGAAAATTTTTTTTAAATTTGCTTAATGGAAGTTTTGAAACAAGTTCTTTTTTTTCAGCCATTGAGATCAATTGACTTTGTCCTGTAGATCCAAAAAAGAAAACACCGTGCAGACCTTTTGCAATTATATTCTCGGCATGTGATATTGTTTCATTAACATTTAATGAGCCATTTTCATCTAAAACGCTCAGAGTTGCTGCATAGACACCTTTTTTAATCATAATCTTACCCAAATTTATATGTCTAAGTTATAATAATATATTTCAAAATGAAAGTTCTTGTTATACAGCAAAGGTACGGTATAGGGGATATGCTTATATTTTTGCCCTATCTAAAGGCTATTGCAAAAAAAAATAATACAAAAATTTCTTTATTGGCAAAAAAAACTTCAAGATCTTCTGAATTATTTAATGCAGAGAATTTTTTAGATGAGATCATAAATCTTGATACTACTAATGATGGAATTTTAGGTTTCTTTAAACTTTCTAGAGAAATTAAAAAAAGAAAATTTGATAAAGTATATATATTTAATGGTTCTATAAGATACAAACTTCTAGCTTTTTTTTCGGGTATAAAAAAAATATATCAATATCCTCTTTTTACCTCTAAAGACGTAATATTTCATACGGCAAAAGTCTTCACTGAAACATGTGTTGGTAAAATTTTATCGACTGAACCAAATTTGTTTTTAAGAACTGAAGATGTAATAGCTGCGAAAAAAACTTATGCTATTAATGATCAAACTCAAAATATAATTTTAGGTATTTCTGCTTCTGGACCAACAAAAAGATGGGATATAGATAATTATATTAAATTGGCTTTAAAATTAAATCATTATAAGAAATGTAAGTTTTTTATTGCGGCAGGTAAAGATGATTCAGAGATTGTTGATAAAATAAAGATTTCAAAAATCAATTCGGACTTATTTACTCTAGAAAACTTATCAATTTCAAAAATTCTTCCTATTATTAAAAATTGCAATTTATATATTGGAAATGATACCGGATTTATGCATATAAGTGCTGCGCTCGGAATAAAATCAATTGGTATTTTTACAGACTCTCCAGCTTATTCTTATAGTGGTTATTCAAAAAATATAATTCCAATAGTTCCAGAGGGAGAGACTATTAAAAGTACAACGCACGACACGTTAGGAAAAGACAAAGTGTCTTTTGAAAAAGTATTTGAAAATGCTAAAAGTTTATTAAATTAATTGAAGTCTGTTTTTATAATTTTTTCTTTTGCCTCATTGACTAACTGACTTAAGCGTTCTGAGTTAACATCGCGGTTCATATCAGGATGAATTTTTTTTTGTAATTTGGCTGCAGATTTTAAAACGTCTTCTTTAGAACATCCCTTCTTTAAGCCTAAAATCTTATAACTTTCTTCTGTAGATATGCTTGAAGTAGCCTTAGATCCTTTGTTTCCGAATCTTCCTGAACTTCGAAGAACTTGAATTAATCTCCACAATTGAAACAGTTGTAAAGCGGTAAAACCTTTTATTTTTAATCCACTTAAAAGAATTAACAAAAAAGGTAATGAAAATATATATTTGCCTCCAATAGTTAAAATTGCGGCTAAAAAGATAGATATAACAATTGCTAGTCTTTTTAAAAATTGGGCAATTTTTTTAGAGCTAGTTTTTGCAAACCAATTTAAAAATAAATAAACGATGACAAATATGATAATTCCAATTAAAAACCAATTCATATAAATATTTATAATGAATATACCAAAATTAAAGAAAATAAAGAGTGAGAAAAAGTATCATAATACAACTTTAAAAGATGATTATTCTTGGGTCGATCAGCCTGATATTTTGGATGTTTTAAAAAACCCAAATAAACTACTTCCTGAAGTTAAAAAATATATAGAGGAAAATAACCTATTAACTGAAAAATACTTTGACAATGTTAAAGATTTACAAAAAAAACTTTTCGATGAAATCAAATCAAAAATAAAGCTTGATGACACTTCCTTAAAATTTAAAGATAAGAAGTTCTTTTATTGGAGTAAAACTGAGACTAAAGGAAATTATGGTAAAAGGTTAAGACAAATAATTGATAAGTCAAAGCCAGAGGAAATCTATTTTGATGGAGATCTTGAGAAAAAAAAATCTGGTTCTAAATATTTTGGTTTAGGCAGTGTTAGTGTTTCACATAATGATGACTTAATGGCATATTCATTGGATTTAAAAGGATCTGAATATTATACTATATATCTTAGAGATTTAAGTAATAACAAAAATTTATCTGATCAAATTGAAAATACTAGTGGTGGTATTACTTGGTCTTTGGATAGTAAAAGTTTTTACTATTCCAAATTAGATAAATTTCATAGACCAAGACAAATTTTTAAACACAACATAGGTGAACCTGTTAATAATGATGAGCTTATTTTTGAAGAAAAAGATGAAACATTTACATGTAGTATTAGTTTATCATCTGATGAAAAATATTTTATAATCTCTACCTCTGATCATATTACTACCGAGGAATATTTTTTTGAGTCAAATAACAAAAATATTAAACCAAAATTATTCAAAAAACGAAAAATAGATGTACGCTATTCTGTGGACTCTTGGAAAGATTTTTTCTATGTCCACACTAATGAAAATGCAAGAGACTATAAAATTTTAAGATGTAAAAAAGAAGATATTGAAAATTTAGAAGAATTTGTACCACCAAAAAAAGAAACAGTTATTGGGGGGTTAGAGTTTCTAGATAATTATATTCTAAGAGCTGAAAAATCAGATGCAATTCAAAAGATATTTGTAAGAAATTTAAATACGAATAAAGAGGAAGAAATTAAAATATCTGATGAACCGATTGGTGTTCCAGGTGTAAGTTTAATGCAGAAGGATTCAAATACATCTAGAATAAGGATTAGTTGGGAAAGTATGGCTACACCAGGTAAAATCTTTGAATACGATTTAAAAACCAAGGAAAGAAAATTAGTTAAAGAGGTAGAAATTCCCTCTGGTCATGATCCAAACAAATATGTTGTTGAGAGAATTAAAGCTAAATCTCATGATGGCCGGATGATACCAATTAGTCTAGTCAGATTAAAAAGTGCAAAACAAGACGGAAAATCCAAAATATTATTATACGCTTATGGTGCATATAAACATAGCGTATCTCCATCTTTTAGCGCATCTAGATTTTGTTTGGTAGATAGAGGTATAACTTTTGCTATTGCACATGTAAGAGGTGGAGGAGATTTAGGAGACAGTTGGCACACTGAGGGAAAAAAGAAGTTTAAGAAAAATACCTTTCATGATTATATCGCGTGTGCAAAACATCTAATTAATCAAAGATATACGCATGAAGGTGGTTTGTGTTTTTACGGAGGAAGTGCCGGAGGACTTACTGGGGGTAGTGTTGCTAATATGGCTCCAGAACTATTTTTTGCAATGCTTTTGCTTGTGCCTTTTGTAGATACTATGACAACGATGTTAAATGAAAAACTTCCACTGACACCTGCAGAATGGGAACTTTGGGGAAATCCAATTAAAAGTAAAGAGTACTTTGAATACATACTGTCTTATTCTCCATATAATAATTTAGGCAAAAAAAAATACCCTCCTATGTTAATAACATCATCAATATTTGATAATAGAGTTTTATATTCTGAACCTGTAAAATATATCGCTAAGCTTAGAGATGTTAAAGAAGATGACAATGAACAACTTTTAAAGTGTAAAATGGAAGCAGCTGGTCACGGAGGTATGAGTGGTAGAGATAACGCCATTAAAGAACTTGCAGAAGAATATAGTTTCATATTGAAGAATGCGAAGTATTAAATATCCTCTTGAAAATTAAAAAACAATTACCACATATATCTTGTTGATTGCCGCTAGGGATCAACATTAACCTTGCTAACAAAGGAGGAAATATGACAAGTAAGGATCTATCGATCTTTAATTCACTTAGACCTTTTAGCATTGGATTCGATGATATGTTTGATCAATTCGAGTCAATGTTGGGTGGAAATGGCGTTTCAGTACAAAGTAACTATCCGCCATACAACATTAGAAAAGCTGGTAAAGATAAATACGCAATAGAAGTTGCGTTAGCTGGCTTTAACAAAGACGATGTTGAGGTAGAATATGAAGATAATCTTTTAACTGTAAAAACTAAACAAGTTAAAAGCACTGAAAAAAAGGATGGCGACGAGATAATTCATAGAGGTATTTCTCAAAGATCTTTTGCAAGATCATTTACAATTGCAGATGATGTAAAAGTAGGTGATGCTGAGTTAAAAGATGGACTTTTGACGATCTCCTGTGAAAAAATCGTGCCAGAAGCTAAGAAAAAAAGACTTATCGAGATAAAATAAGTTTGCCTTACTTGCGGAGTAATCTCCGCAAGTAAATTTAATTATGGAAATAACACAAAAATTTGATTGGTTTTGTAAAACTACTTGGTCCAAAAGTGCATATAATACTTTATGGTGCCTCATTGGATGTTCTATAGGTGACTTTGGAACTATTTACTTTTTTCAAACAACCCCTCACTCTTTATCAGTATTTTTGGTAATGTTAATTGCTATAATTAATGGAATAATTACCTCTATAATTCTTGAAACCATAATTTTATTCAAACAAAAATTTAAGCTAATAGAAGCTTTTAAAATCGCTTGTGGGATGTCACTAATCAGTATGATTTCTATGGAAGTGGCGATGAACTTGACAGACTACTTAATTGTAGGTTCAGCAAAATTAGTATGGTGGGTCGTGCCTATAATGTTGCTAGTTGGATTTTTAACACCTTGGCCTTATAATTATTGGAGACTTAAGAAATTTAATAAAGCTTGTCACTAAAAACAGTTTTTACTTGTAAAACCAACAACTTTATTGCTATTATTAATTTCAAAAATTCGCTCACATTTTATTTTTAATTTTTCTTTTGTATAAACATAAAATCTATTTCTCGAATTATCTTTAAAATTAACTTTGTCGGGTTTTCCGAACTCTAGTTTAAGTTCCTCCTCTGATCTATCTAACCAACTACTTAATTGCTTTTCTTCTTCTGAAACTTTTTTATCAATTTTGTTAGAAACAGTTTGACACGAAGCCAAACTTGTAAAAAGAAAAATCAATACAAGAATAAATTTCATTTTCAACCAAGTGTAGAATATACATCAATTTTATAAACAGAAATATTTATCGTAGGTTGTAATTACAGTTTTGCGGAGATTTTTAAAAGATTTATTTAGAGAATCATTGTAATCACAACTTATAGGAGGCTTTTATGCTTGAAAAATATTTTGAATACAAAAAACACAAAACTAATTTTAGAACAGAGGTAATAGCCGGTGTAACCACGTTTCTTACAATGGCTTACATTATGTTCTTAAATCCTTTTATTTTATCTGGAGAATTTGCAGGACCCGAAAAAGGATTTTTTGATTTTGGTGCTGTCTTTACTGCAACGATAATAGCAACCGCCATAGCTTGTTTTATAATGGCTTTTTACGGAAAAACTTGGCCAATTGGTTTAGCTCCTGGGATGGGAATAAACGCATTTGTTGCTTTTGGAGTTGTAGCTGGAATGGGTTACACGCCTCAAGAGGCTTTAGGTGCGGTATTAGTTGCTGGAGTACTGTTCTTATTAATTTCTTTAACTCCGATAAGAGCTTGGTTAATTAATTCTATCCCAAAAAGTTTGAAGTTAGGAATTGGAGCTGGGATAGGTGGTTTTCTCGCAATTATAGGACTAGAAATTATGGGTGTAGTAGGAGATCACCCCGTTACCTTAGTTACTTTGGGGGACATTAAAAATCCGTTAGTACTACTTGGATGCTTAGCATTTGTTTCTATGGTCGTAATGGAAAAAATGAAAATACGTGGAAATATAATAATTGGAATACTAATTTTCAGTGTTATCGCGTGGGTGACTGGCCTTGCTAAATTTAATGGAGTGGTAAGCACTCCTCCGCCAATGACTTATCTTTTTGCATTTGATTTAGGGGCTGCTTTTACAGCAGGAATGTCAACAGTGATATTTACTTTATTATTTATTGACTTCTTTGATACTGCTGGAACTTTGACTTCTGTTGCAAATGTTGCTGGTAAAGTCGGTAAAGATGGAAAAGTGCAAGATATAAATAAAGCCATGCTTTCTGATAGCGTTGGTACTGTCGCGGGAGCGTTTATGGGAACAACTACTGTCACAAGTTATGTTGAATCTGGTGCTGGAGTAAAAGCTGGCGGAAGAACAGGAATGACATCACTTGTTATAGGAGTGCTATTTTTAGCTTGTTTGTTCTTTTCTCCTTTAGCTACTTCATTACCTAAAGAAATAGATGGGGCAGCTTTATTATACGTTGCTGTATTATTTGTAAGAAACTTAACAGATATAGAGTGGAATGACATTGCAGAGTCAGCGCCTGCAGTAGTTGCTTTTATTGCTATGCCTTTGACTTATTCTATTAGTCACGGGATTGCTTTAAGTTTTATTGCTTATGCATTGATTAAAATTTTTACAGGAAAATTTAGCACTACTTCACCAGCTATTTGGTTGATAGCCGCGTTAAGTGTTGCAAGTTTTGCTGTAGCTTAAGAATTTAGGGGCCGGTGAGCCGGCCCCTTTTCAACTATGATTTTTTTTTAAATCCTCAATTCTAATTTCTTCATATTTTTCAAAAGGTTGAACTATCCAAGGATTATCTTTTAATCTTTGAGCACAAAAATCAGGTTCAAAAGTTGAGTCAGCTTTTTTCCACAAAACAGCTGTTTTAATAGTTTCAATTTTACCTTCTAATGGTGGATATTTTTTTAGCCAATCTATACTTTTATTTAAAGTCACTCCTGTGTCAGATAAATCATCACACAGCAGAATGTTCCCGCTCATATCTTGAACTGTTGAACTTAATTCACGAGAAAAAACTAATTCTCCTTGTTGGTCTTCAATATTCTCTCCAGAGTAAGACTCTACAGCTAGATAAGCGCACTTAAGCTTAAATACTCTACTTAATACGTCTATAATAGGTGCTCCACCCCTCATTATACCTATAAGAATATTCGGTTTATAACCGCTGTCATGAATCTGTATTGCAAGCTTCTCTACTATTAGATTATACTCTTTCCAGTCTATGATTAATTTCTTAGCCATAGAAAAAATTAATTTATTTTAAAGGAGTTGTAAATGAAAGGATACGTTGTTTGTGTTTATAAAAGTATAAGTAGTGAGGATAAATTAAAGGAATATGCAGTTAAAGCTAGAGCAGCAGTTGAAAATCATAAAGGTAAGTTTTTAATTAGAGGGGGAAGATCTACATCAAATGAGGGTGAAAGATCTCCTCGAACTGTTGTAATTGAATTTCCTTCATATGATAAGGCTAATTTATTTTATCAGTCAGATGAATATCAAAAAGCACATGATATTTTAAAAGGTCACGCTGTCCGTCAATTTCAAATATTAGAAGGTGTTTAATACTGTATTGGCTCGTTATCAATTGATCTCCATAAATACCAGGTAGCAACCGAACAGTAAGGTGAAAATCTTTTATAGAGTTTATTAAGAAATTTTTTAGGGGGAAAGTACTTCTGTTTATAGTTATTAGAAATTGCCCGTAGCAAGCCTATATCCTGTAATGGCCAGATATTTGGTCTGTTATATGTAAATAAAAGTATCATTTCAGCAGACCATCTGCCTATTTGTCTTAGCTTTGATAGATATGCTATCGCTTCTTCATCACTCATTGTTTTAATCAGCTTGGGATTAAAATCTTTTAAAATTATTTTTTTTGCAAGTTCTTTAATACCTTTAGCTTTTTGCCTACTTAAACCACAACTTTTGAGAACTGAAATTGATAATTTATTTACGATATTAGGGTTGATTCTCCCTTTACATTTTTTTTTAAATTTTAAAAATACTGAGTTAGCAGCGGCCACACTTATTTGTTGTCCAATTATACTTTTACATAATGAAAAAAAAATATCATTTCTAGTAATTAAAGACCCATCTTTGTAATTTATAATTAATTTAGCCATTACTTTATCTTTTTTGGCTAAAATTTTTTTGGCTTTATTCCAATAAGTAGGAGAATTATTCATGCTCTTGGATTTATAATTTGCTTTTTAAGTTTATTTTCTCTTAAAAAGATTATCAAAGAACTGGTTATAACTAACAGCGCACCAAAAAGAGTCAAAATTTTCGGAATTTCGCTCCAAATTAAAAATCCAAAGACTATTGCAAAAACTAAACTTAAATATTTAATTGGAGTAACTAATGACGCTTCAGCTAATCTATAACTTTGGGTAAGCAATAAATTAGCTACGCTGCCACATAAACCCATTATTGTAAAAATTGCAAAATCTATTTTAGTCGGAAAAACCCAATCTCCTTTAAAAATAGTTACTAGACCTAGAACTGAACAAAGGACTGTAAAATAAAAAGCAATTCTATAATTCGGTTCAGTTTTAGATAAGGACCTTACACTGATAGCAACACAAGCAAAAAAAATGCAAAAAATAATTGGAGTGATATAATAAAAATTCAAATCTATAAAAGCTGGCTGAACAATTAAAAGCATTCCAATAAAACCTAAAAATACAGCAGACCAACGTTTTATTCCCACTTTCTCAGATAAAAAGAAAATTGAGGCAACAGTAACAAATATTGGTCCTCCGAATGTTAATGAAACTACATCAGCTAAAGGTAATTCTCTTAATCCTATGAATAATGCAATGATAGCTGCCGCACCAGAAATAGCACGGAATGCGTGGAGACCTGGTCTAGATGTTTTATAAAAATTAAGTAATTTGTCTTTAGGTATAATAAAAAAAATTGGAATAAAACCAATAAAAAACCTTAAAAATAAAACTTGTCCAACTGGATAATAATCAAGCCATTTCACACAAATATCCATTATAGAAAAGCAAATTACGCTCCCCGCCATGTACAATACGCCTATTTGATTTTTAGTAAGCAATTTATTATCCTTATAACTTCATAACATATAAAATTACTTATGCAAAAAATTTACTTTGGAATGGGTTGCTTCTGGAAACCAGAGGAGCAGTTTAAAAATATTAAGGGTATAATAGAAACCGAGGTAGGTTATGCCGGTGGCTATAAATCTAAAGTAACATATGAGGAGGTTTGCCAAGGAAATACAGGTCATGCAGAAGTGGTTAAATTATCATTTGATGAAAATGTCATATCATTTGAAAAAATTTTAGAACTCTTTTTTAAATTACATGATCCAACTCAAAAGGATATGCAATTCCCAGATGTTGGAACACAATATAGAAGTGAAATATTTTATGAAAATGATGTTCAAAAAGATTTAGCAATTAAGTTTAAAGACAAATTTAATAAAATTTATAATAATAAAGTTGAAACAAATATTTCACCAATTAAAAATTATTGTAAAGCAGAAGAATATCATCAAAAATATATCGAAAAAAATCGAAGATGAATCCTTTAAAATCAACTGAATGGCTTGCTAAGAATATCAATGACGTAAAAATACTTGATGCTACTTGGCATCTACCTAATTCAAATCGAAACGCATTCAATGAATATAATAATAGTCATATCAAAAACTCAATTTTTTTTGATTTAGATAAAAACTCAAACCAGGAAGTTTCTCTCCCGCACATGTTACCGAAAAAGGATGCTTGGGAAAAGATAGTTTCAAATTTTGGGATTAAAAATAGTGATCACATAGTAGTTTACGATAACTCTGATGTGCTGAGTGCTAGCAGATGCTGGTTCACATTTATATATTTTGGTCACGATTTAAATTTAGTTTCAGTTTTAAATGGAGGTTTGAAAAAATGGATGTTAGAAAACAGACCTCTTACTAACGAAAAAATAAATTTGACTAAAACAAATTATAAAGCTTCAACAAAAAATACCTTAATATTAAATAAGGAGCAAATTAAAAAAAATATAATAAAAAAAGATTTTTGCTTAGTTGATGCTAGGGGTGAAAAAAGATTTAAAGGTTTAGTTGATGAACCAAGAAAAAATCTGAAAAAAGGCAATATTCCAGGTTCTAAAAACCTCCCGTATTTAAAAATAATAAATTTAGAAAACAACACTTTTAAGAATAAAGATGAATTGGAGAAAGTATTTTCAAGCCATGGAATTAACATTAACGAAAAATTAGCTTTTAGCTGCGGAAGTGGTATAACTGCCTGTGTCCTGGGTCTTGCTAGTACTATTATAAATAACAAATTACCGGTTATCTATGATGGGTCATGGGCAGAATACGGGCTTTAATAAATAAAAATGAAAACAGCAACTAAAATAAAAACTTTCGTAATTATATTTTTTGTAGCCATAATAGTTATAATTGCTGCAAGACATTTTATAGGTTTGCATTTCAAAAAAAAATTTAGTGTTAGGCCAACTCCTGGTGTGATAGTAAAAGAGGTTCAAAAATCTGAATTTTATAAAAGTATTGAAACATTTGGTACTGCTATAGCCCAAAATTCAAAAACTTATAGAATTAAAAAAAATGAAGTAGTTGGTAATCTTAAAATAGAAAATAGATTTGTAAAAAAAGGTGAGATCATAGCTGCATTAAAAAACAGCAATAATGTTATAGCAGATTTTGCGGGAAAACTCGGCAAAAGAGAAATTGCTCAAGGAGTGCTTGGATCTAATAGTTTGATTATTACTTTAGATGATTTAAAAAAAATTGTAATAGATATTAAAATTCCTGAGAGTTATGTTGGAATTTTAAAGCCTGGTTTAAAAGCAGAGATAACTAGCTCTGCATTTTCAGAAAGAATATTTAAAGGTAATGTATCCTCTATAAGTTCAAGAATTGATCCTTCCACAAGATCAATTTTAGCAAGAATTTCTGTAAATAATAAAAATTTTGAAATTATTCCTGGTCAGTTAATGACTGTCAAAATAATATATGATGAGATAAATCAAATAGGTGTCCCAGAGAGTGCAGTTACAATTCAAGGTAGTACTTCCTTTGTATATGTTGTGAAAAATAATATTGCTGAAAAAAGAAATATTAAAATTGGAAATAGAAATTTTGGCAAAATTTCTGTTGAATCAGGTTTAGATGAGGGAGATTTCGTAATTTCTGAGGGGGTTTCTAAAGTAAGAAATAAATCAAAAGTAAAAATTATTAATAAGAAATAATAAAATGTTTTTAACCGATTTATCAATTAAAAGACCAGTAGTTGCTTCAGTGATGAGTTTAGTTTTGGTTATCTTTGGTTTATTTACTTTTAGTGAAATACCAACAGATGAATTGCCAGATGTTCAACCACCTGTAGTCACGATCCAGACTGAATATAGAGGTGCTTCAGCAGAAATAATTGACACTCAGATTACTCAAAGAATAGAGGATTTTGTTGGAGGAACTCCTGGATTAGAAACTATAGATTCTTTTAGTGAGGATGAAAGTTCAAGAATTACGCTTACTTTTGAAAATAATTTAGACTTAGACGATGTAGCTAATGATGTAAGAAGTTCAGTTGCAAGAGTTTTAGATAATCTTCCAGATGGGGCCGAACAACCTGAAATTTTTAAACAAAGTGCTGGTATGAGAACTACAATGTGGTTGTCTTTTAATTCAGAAACCATGACGGATTTGGAATTAACTGATTACGCAGATAGATATCTTACAGATTTATTTTCGACTGTGGAAGGGGTTGGTAGAGTTCGTTTAGGAGGTGAGAGAGAACTTTCTTTAAGAGTTTGGCTTGATCCCTTAGCTTTAGCAGCAAGAGATTTAACCACACAAGAAGTGGAGTCGGTATTAAGAAAAGAAAATGTTGAGTTTCCTGCAGGAAGAATAGAGTCAAAAGACGTTGATTTGACGATAAAGTTAGATAAAGCCTATAAAAATTTAGAAAGTTATAAAAAATTACCACTTAAAAGAGCTAGGGACGGATCAATTATTACACTTTCAGATGTTGCTAGAGTCGAACTTGGAGCAGAGTCTACTAGAACTTTGTTTAAAGGTAACGGAAAACAAGTTGTTGGAATTGGTATTTACCAACAATCAGATGCGAATACTATTAGAGTTGCAAATGGAATTAAGAGCAAGATAAAAGAAATTAGACCAGGTTTGCCTCCTGGAACATCTTTAGAAGTTTCTTTTGATAGAAGTAATTACATTAAGGCTGCAATAAAAGAAGTATATAAAACTTTATTTATTGCTCTAATATTAGTTACAATAATTATTTATCTATTTTTAGGTAACATCAGAGCGTTAATAGTGCCACTTATAGCTTTACCAGTTTCCTTAATATCTACTTTTTTATCAATATACTTTTTTGATTTTTCAATAAATCTATTCACATTAATGGCACTCGTCTTAGCAATTGGTATAGTAGTCGATGATGCGATAGTAATGTTAGAAAATATTGTAAGAAGAATAGAGTTGGGGGACTCACCTTTAGTTGCTGCATATAAAGGTGCTAAACAAGTTTCTTTTGCTATTATAGCAACTACAGTCGTATTAGTAGCAGTATTTATTCCACTAATATTTATTAAGGGTATAACTGGTGTATTATTTACCCAAACAGCAATTACCTTAGCTTCGGCTGTAATTATATCAAGTTTTGTTGCACTTTCTTTAAGTCCAATGATAGGCAGTAAAGTTCTTAAAAAAAACATGAATAAATCAAAAATTGTTATTAAATTTGAAAAATTTTTAAAAAATATTACATCTGTTTATAAACAGACTTTAATAACTTGGGTAAGAAAAAGAAAAATCATAATCTCATTTTTAGGAATTGTGTTATCTCTTACAATTTTTTTATTTAATTATGCTCCTAAAGAATTAATTGCTCCAGAGGATAGAGGTGCTTTTTTCGTAATAGTTAAGGCTCCGCAAGGATCAGGTTTCAATTTCACAAAATCTAAAGCTGAGGACATAGAAAATCTTTTATTACCTGAAGTAGGAAATGGTGAATATAGAAAATTAATATTAAGGGTGCCTGGTTTTGGTAAATCAGCAAAACAAGTAAATAGCGGCTTTATAATAGTTCTTTTAGAGCCATGGGCTAAAAGGGATCGCCACGGCGTTAAAATTATGAGAGAGTCTTTTGGGAAAATTTCTCAAGTGCCAGGTGTATTAGCATTTCCAATAATGCCTCAAGGCATAAGAACTGGCGGTGTTGAAAGCCCTGTTCAATTTGTCATTTTAGGAAATACGTACGATCAATTAATAAAATGGAAAAATATTATTAAGAAGGAGGCTAGAAAGAATACAGGTCTAACATCAATACAGGATGACTTTGATTTAAATAAACCACAACTTAATGTTAAAATTGATCAAAAAAAAGCTGCAGATTTAGGTGTATCGACAGAGGACATAGGGAGAACAATTGAGACCATTTTTGGTTCTAAGCGAGTAACTAATTTTACTAGGGATGGGAAAGAATACTCCATTATACTTCAAGGTGATATTAAAGATAGACAAGAACCAGATAGCATTAGTAAAGTTTTTGTTAGATCAAACAATAATGGAAAGCTTGTATCGGTCTCAAATTTAATCAGATACGATGAGGAGGGTCAGTCGCCTTTTCTAGCAAGATATAATAGACAAAAAGCTGTAACTATTTCAGCAAGATTAGTTGGGGACTATTCTTTAGATGAAGCTTTAAATTTCTTAGTTAAAGTTGTTAAGGACAACACTCCAGAAGCCAAAATTGCATACAAGGGAGAAAGTGAAGAGTACAAAAAAACTAACACAGAATTATACATTATTTTTGTATTGGCTTTAGTCACAGCATATTTAGCAATGTGTGCTCAATTTGAAAGTTGGAAACATCCATTAACTATAATGCTCACGGTACCTTTAGCAATACTTGGTGGATTATTAGGCATTTTAGTTGTGGGTTCTTCTCTAAATATTTATAGTCAGATTGCTCTGATAATATTAATTGGCCTATCTGCAAAAAATGGAATTTTAATAGTTGAGTTTGCAAATCAACTTAGAAAAGAAGGAAAAAATCTTGAAACTTCAATTATAGAAGCTGCTTCGATCAGATTTAGACCAATTTTAATGACAAGTCTTTCAACTATAATTGGAGTTTTACCTTTAATACTTGGATCAGGACCTGGGGCTGCGAGCAGGCTTACTGTCGGAATAACTATATTTGGTGGAATGCTATTTTCAACTTTTTTTACGTTATTTGTAATTCCTACAATTTATTCTATTATAGGTAAGAATACTCAAAGCATTGATGCTATTGAAATTGAACTTAATAAGCAGCTTAAAAAATAAAATATTTATTCTTATCCAAGTTTTTTTTACAAATTGTTAATTGTTTCCTATATTTTGAAGCCATTTCTTTAACTGATTTAGCATAGATGATTGCTTTTTTGTCTCTTGAATAATTTTTATAATCACCCCATCCCTTATAATATGCTAGGTATTGCCTGTAAGGATCTTTCTTTGAAATTTTTAAGATCTTATTAGTTTTGTGTATATACCACCCAATAAAATCAACAGAGTCTTTAAATCTTGCTCTAGTTGCTAAAGGATTTTTGGTCTCTTTTTTATATTGTTCCCAAGTTCCTTTCACAGCTTGTGAATATCCAAATGATGATGAGGGTCTTTTAAAAGGAATTACTTTAAAAAGTTTTTGCCGCGGTGGTTTTGCTAACCAGTTAAAATCACTCTCTTTTTTTACAAAAGCTAATTGTAAATGAATGGGTGCACCCCATTTTTCATATGATGCTTTAGAATGTTTATACCAAAGATATCTTTCCTCAAATATTGCACAACTATTCTGAGTGTTTTTTGGAATTGAAGAGCACGCTACTAATATTAAAAAAAGAAATATAATTAAATTTTTTTTTGAGAGAATCACTTATCAATTTATACTAAAAATCAATTAAGCTTTCTCCATTTTTCTGGCTTTAAAAATTTACCTTTCCATAGTCCCAGCTTATTTTTCCTCGCAAAATCTTCATCAAGTACATATTTTTTTGAATATCGTCTATATGCTACTGCATAACCATTTCTAACCATCCATTTATTCAAATTTAACTCTTCTTTAAAACATGTGGCTAAGTATCTTTTATATCTATCTTTAGTAAAAGAAATACATTTAATATTGGAGTCGTTTACTTTAGCCTTAAGCTTTTCTTTTGCATTTTTTCCACAATTATAGTCTTCAAAAAAAGTATATCCTAAGGTTGAAGAAATTTTGAGCTTTTCTTTTTTACATTTTTGTTTTATTTCTGGGGCATCAATACCCTCTAATCTTATTTTGAAATTATTAATATGAACGGTATCACCATCTATAATTCTAGGAATTCCAATTATTTCTTCAGCTAGAATATTGTTCGTAAACATTAAAAATATAATTATTAATCTCATAATTTAATTTTTAATTTTTTAATTATATTAAAAATAAAAAAGGCTGATACAACTCCTGCGAAATTACCAAACAAATCGTTAAATTCAAAAGCTCTGTTTGGAATTATTAAGTGTAGCAATTCAAATAAGATTGAAACACACAATAGAAAAGGGAAGCTATAAATTAGTTTTTTGTGCTTAATATGGACAATGAAACCATTAATACTCAAATAGAAAAAAAATATAAAATGGTTTATTGAAGTGCCGAATGGGTTAGAAACTAAATTTGGTTGTTTTCCAAGATCATTATATAAAAAAAAACCAATTAAACTACCGGGAAATAAGTATAGAAGTAATAAAATCATTAAAGATAAATAGTAAATATATTTTATCCCCTCAAATATTGTATTTTTCATTTTGATATTAGTATAGTACAAAATAATTGATTTAACTATTATGAGTATTTTAATCCTTACGAGACACGGTCAAAGTATTTGGAACGCTGAGAATAGATTTACAGGATGGGTAGATGTAGATCTTTCAGAGAAAGGGGTCAAAGAGGCAGAAATGTCAGGGGAATTAATTAAAAAATTTAACATCAAAATTGATATTTCATATACATCATTCTTAAAAAGAGCAATTAGAACTTTAACAACAATACTTCAAAAAAATAAACTTGAACTAAAATTTAATACTGTTTGGCAATTAAACGAGAGACATTACGGATCATTAACTGGACTTAATAAAGAGGAAACTAAAAGGAAAATCGGTGAAGAGCAGTTTAAAAAGTATAGAAGGTCGTGGAATATATCTCCACCACCAATGCAAGAGGACAGTAAATATATATCAAGTTTCAGTCCTCTAAATGGGAGTATTCCTGTCGGTATGATTCCATTTACTGAGTCTTTAAAAAATACTTATGAAAGGGTCGTCCCTTTTTATGAAAAAGAGATTAAGAAAAATCTATCTGAGGGTAAAAATATTCTAATTTCAGCACATGGAAATTCTTTGAGAGCGCTATGTAAATTTTTATTTAAAATTTCAGATGAAAAAGTAAATGAATTAGAAATTCCAACTGGAAACCCATTAATTGTTGAATTTGAAAAAGATTTAAAAATTAAGAAATTTTTTTATTTAGATGAAAAAAGAGCTAAAAAAATTCTTTTTAATCAGTAATATTTAAATTTGAAATTTTTTTATACATTTCCTCTGTATTAATATGGTAAAATTTTAGATTACTTTCAAAACCATAAAGTTTATTTTCATTAATTAATTTGTTCCAAACTTCATTCATAGAAAAAATTTTTTTATCAATATAATTTAAATAATTTCTCTCTATCAGTTGAAGGCCAGTAAAAATAAAGTTATTATTTACATCTTTAGATACAACATTATTTTTTAAGTTGAAATCTCCTTTAAAAGAGGAGTCTAAAGATAGTTTTTTATTAACTAATAATAGACAGGGTTTTTTGCTTGAGAAATAAATTTTCTCCAATGACTCCATTTCTTCTAAATATTTACTTGACCACAACGTATCCGGATTTAGAACAAAAAAAGGATTTTTTGCAAATATTTTTGACCCTTTTTTTACTCCGCCACCAGTATCTAAAAGTAAATCTTTTTCATTTGAAATAGTTATTTTTACTTTTGATTTAAAATCTGAAATGAATTTTTCAATTTGATCAGATAGATGATGAGCATTTATGACTATTTGTTCTACTCCATAATTTTCCAAAAGATTTATAGATCTCTCTAGTAGATTTTTATTACCTATTTTTATTAGTGGTTTAGGTGTTTTAAAAGTTAAGGGCTTCATTCGTGTTCCCAGTCCTGCAGCTAATATCATTGCGTGTTTAACTTTCATAGAGTATCAATTTTTCTTAATTTTTTTATTTTAAGGTTTTTATTAAATAAGAATTGGAAATCTTTAAAAATAGGATTTTTAAGCCTTCTATTAATAAGACTCCACGTATATGGTAAGTATTTTAAATAAGCTGATTTGTTATCTCTTTTACTTAACCTAACGAATATACCTAAAATTTTAAAATTTCTTTGTATTGATAAAATATCAAAATCATTTTTTAAATTTCTATAATTTTCATTTTTTAATTTAGATTTTGAGAAGTAAAATTTAATTAATTTATTTTGTAAATTAACAGGTAGTTTTATTCTGACATCATCAATTAGTGAAACTAAATCATAAAGCGGATTGCCAATTATTGCATCTTGACTATCAACTACACCATAATTATTTTTATTAATCATTATATTCGATGCATGAAAATCTCTGTGAACAAAAGTATTATTTTTAAAATAAAGTTTTTTATACAGTTTATTAAGTTCTTTTTTTAAGGTTCTTTTGATTTTAACAATATTTGAATTTTTTATACTAAACTTGAGGTACCAATCAAAAAATAAGTCGGACTCTTTATGAAGATTTTTTAAAGAGTATTTTTGAAGTTTTATGTTGAACTTTCCTAGGTAATATCTTTTTTTTATCTTTATTCTTTGCATTTTTAAAATAATATTAATTAAATCTTTATAATACTTTAATTTATTCTTTTTTTTTTTAACTATGTCGTAAAAGGATTTTTCCCCCAAATCTGAAATTTCAATCATATTATTTTGATAATAATTGCCTATAAGTTTAGGCGCATAGATCTTATACTTTTTAAGAATATTATTAATTATTGAATAAGTAATCAAATTTTTGAATTTTTCTTTATTTGCTTTAACTATAATTGAAGTTTTATTTCCCTTTTTTAATCTATAAAATTCTCTAAAAGATGCGTCTCCGGAAATTTTTTTTAATCTATAGTTCATTCAAAGTTTTTCCATTTACCTGTTCCCATTAATCTTAGATTTCTATTGTTTTCATTTTTAGCATAATCTAAGTGAATTTCTAATTTTTCAAATTTAGAAATTTTAATAAAGTTTGGCCATTCTATAATTTTTATAGCCTTTTGATTTTCTTTAAATATACCAAGATTATTGAGTTCTTTTTCCTCTTTTAGTCGGTAGAGATCGTAATGCATGATTTTGTAGTTTTTTAAGTCATACTCGTATAACAAATTGAAAGTAGGGCTTAATACATCAGTAGTTTTTGTACCTTCTTTTTTCTGTAAATTATTTATTAAAAATCTTGTAAACGTAGTTTTGCCAACTCCAATTTCTCCAATTAAAAAAATGCAATCTGATTCCTCGAGTTTATCGCCTATTTTCTTAGATAGAGAATTTAATTGCTCTAGTGATTTTATAATCATTAGCTACTACTTTAGTAGCGATAAGTATCCGGTTTAAATGGCCCTGATTGTTTAACGCTAATATAATCTGCTTGATCTTTTGACATTTTGGTAAGCTTTGCTCCTACCTTTTCAAGATGTAACATTGCGACCTTTTCATCTAAATGTTTTGGTAGGACATAAACTTTATTTTCATATTTACTTGAATTATTCCACAATTCAATCTGAGCTATAACTTGGTTAGTAAACGAGGCACTCATTACAAAACTAGGGTGGCCAGTGGCACATCCAAGATTTACCAGTCTGCCTTCTGCAAGTAAAATTATTCTTTTTTTACTTGGCAGTTCTATTTCATGAACTTGGGGTTTGATTTCATCCCATTTATAATTTTTTAATGCTTCAACTTGAATTTCATTATCAAAGTGACCTATATTACAAAGAATTGCTCTGTCTTTCATATTTCTCATGTGATCCGCAGTTACAATGTCCTTGTTTCCTGTAGCCGTTACAACAATATCAGCATCCTTAATTGCATCATCCATCAAAACAACTTCGTACCCTTCCATTGCAGCTTGTAAGGCACATATTGGATCAGTCTCTGTAACTAAAACCCTGGCCCCAGCTTGCCTCAATGAAGCAGCACTACCTTTGCCCACGTCTCCATATCCAGCTACTATAGCTACCTTACCTGACATCATAACATCGGTGGCTCTTTTAATACCATCTACTAAACTTTCTCTACATCCATAAAGATTATCAAATTTTGATTTTGTAACTGAGTCATTCACATTTATAGCTGGAATTAATAATTGTTTATTTAACTCCATTTTTTTTAGGGCTAACACACCAGTAGTAGTTTCTTCTGAAACCCCTTTAACATTTTTAAGTAAATTTTGGTAATCTTTGTGCATTAATGCCGTCAGGTCTCCTCCATCGTCCAATATCATGTTGGGTACCCAATCTTTTTTCCCTTCAATGGTTTGTTTTACACACCACCAATATTCTTTTTCTGTTTCACCTTTCCAAGCAAATACCGGAATGCCTGCTTTTGCAATTGCTGCAGCAGCATGATCTTGGGTAGAAAATATATTGCAAGAAGACCATCTACACTCTGCACCCAGTTTTACTAAAGTTTCAATTAAAACTGCAGTCTGAATAGTCATATGCAAACAACCTAGTATACGCGCCCCTTTTAAAGGATTTTTATTTGCATATTCCTTTCGAAGTGCCATTAAGCCTGGCATTTCTGTTTCTGCTAAAGAAATTTCTTTTCTTCCAAATTCTGCAAGTTTTATATCTTTTACTTTAAAATCTTCCGACATATTTCAAAGGTTTTTAACAATATAAACTTCCCTAATCAAGTAAGAACTAAGATAAAATTTTTGGCAACAATACTTCTACCTGAGCCCCTTTTTGATTAATTCTGTTTGAGGCGGCTATTGCGCCTTTATGTAGCTCTACAATATTTTTAGCAATATTTAAACCTAAGCCTGAATGTTCTCCAAATTTGGATGGTCTATTACTATAGAACCTTTTAAAAATTTTTTGTGGAGATGCTTCTGTAAAACCTGGACCCTGGTCCTTAATAGTCATTACAAAATTATTTGAAGTTTCAGTAAGATCAATTTCAATCTTTTGTTGATCATTACTGAATGATATCGCATTATCAAGTAAATTTGCTATTACCTGTTCAAGTCTATTCTCAATACCAATAATAAAATAGTTTTTTTCATCTTTGCTAGAAAAATTTGTTAAAATTTCTATTTTTTTATTTTGATTTACAAGATCTTGTCTAAAATCTTCAACTACGTTTAATATAATTTTCATCAAATTTACTTTTAACATTTTCTCTCTAGATAAAGACGCTTCATCCTTTAACATTTGAGAATAGTCAGTTATCAACCTTTCAATTCTTTCAACATCATGGTTAATTATTTCAAATAATTTTATTCTATCTTTTTGGTCATCTGTTTTATCTAAAAGTTCTGAAGCACCTTTTAAAGAAGCTAGTGGATTTCTTATTTCATGTGCCAAATCTGTAGAAAAGGTCTCAGCTCTAGTAGTTCTTTTTTGTAATTCTTTTGTCATTTCATCAATTGATTTTGTTAATTTGCCGACTTCATCTTCCCTAACAAAAAATTTTTGTATATCTATGTTCTGATCTGACTTATTTTTTATTGCTTCAGTAAATGAGACTAAAAATCCGATAGGCTTAAGTATATATTTATTTAGAAATAATGAAAAAATTAAAATCACTAGAGCTATAGCTAAAACAGTTCTTATTATAAAGTTTTTTCTTTCAGATACGGCTATCAAAATATCGTTCGCTTCACTGGTAACTACTATATAGCCGGCTATAGTGTCATTTAATTTTAATTCGCTTATAGTACTAACAAAAAAAGAATTGTTTATTTCATTTTGAATAGTTATTGGTTGATTTTTATATCTATTTTGAACTATTTTTTTTAATGAACTTTCTTCAGAACTTTTATTCCCTGTTGACTTTTTTTTTGTTTGTTTTTTTTCTACTCCTTCCTCGATTATCTCATCTGATTTTTCAAAAACACTTGTATCCAAGTCCAATATATTTGTATCTCCAATTAAGTCGCCTTTCTCAGAAAGAAATTGAACTCTATCCAGACCTTGAAAGAGAAATCTTGTTGAGAGTAAAAATTGCTTGATACCCTCTTTGTTAAATTCAACCCCTAACCTTTCTATATGATCTGAAGTGTTGTTTATTATTATAAAATGACTGGCGGAAACTTTTTTAACTAAATTTGGCTGAATTGCATTTAAATAAAGTATAGTAAATAATCCTAAGATGGAGAAAATAGATAAGTTAAAAAGTAGAAACTTTCTTAGTATTGAGGATGTTTTTTTCTTTTTCATCAACTAACATTCCATCTATATCCACTTCCGTACCTTGTTTCAATTGCTGAAAATTTCTCATCTACTTTTTTAAACTTTTTTCGAATTCTTTTTACGTGACTATCAATAGTTCTGTCTTCGATTTCAGTGTTTTCTTTGTATGCTATATCCATCAGATGAGCTCTTTCTTTTATTACACCAGGTCTTTTAGCCAATTCTTTTACTATTAAAAATTCTGTAGTCGTCAGTTTATCGGGAAGAGCTTTGCCATTCCATTCACATTCTAATTGAGAGGGATCTAATTTTAACTTTCCATGAGTTATTATATTTTTAGTGTCTTCTACCTTGTCTAATTTTTTTCTTAATTGAACTCTAATTCTTTCAACTAAGACTTTCATAGAAAAACCTCCAGATTTTTTTACAAAATCGTCTGCACCAAGCTTTAAACCGAGTAACTCATCCACTTCTTCATCTTTTGATGTTAAAAAAATTATTGGAATAGACATTTTTTTTCTTATCTTTTTTAAAAGTTCTTCTCCATCCATTCTTGGCATTTTAATATCTAAGATAGCAAGATCAGGAGGATTTCTTGTGAGACCAATCAAAGCCGATTCTCCATCTATATATGTTTGAACTTTAAATCCTTCTCTCTCTAACGCGATACTAATACTTGTTAAAAGATTTCTATCATCGTCAACTAAAGCAATTGTGTTACTCATAATTAAATTTTCATAATTAAATTGTCAAAATTTAGGCGACAAAATATTAATTAATGGGCTTCACCCCAATTATATCCTGAATTTATACTTACTTCCAATGGAATTGAAAACATATGATACTCCGAAGAAGAAACAGATGTCATAACCTTTTTGATCAATTTCTCATTGTTTTTTTGATCTTTTATTGAGCTTTCAAAAACTAACTCGTCGTGAATTTGAAGTAACATTTTTGCATTAATTTTTTTTTCTTTTTCTGTAAGTTTATCTATCTCAATCATCGCTAATCTAATAATATCTGCCGCAGAACCTTGAATAGGAGCATTAATTGCTGCTCTTTCTTGAAACGATCTAACACTAAAATTTTTATCATTTATATTTCTCAAATGAATTCTTCTACCGAAAATGTTATTTACATATCCGTTTTTTCTACAAAACTTTATTGTAGTGTTCATATAATCTTTAATTTCTGGAAATTTTTTAAAGTATTCATTTATGAAATCGAGAGCTTCCTGATTTGAGACTGAAATTTGTTTGGCTAATCCGTATTGAGTAATTCCATATATTATACCAAAATTAATTGCTTTTGCTTTTCTTCTTAAATCCTCATCAATTTTTTTTATTGAAACTCCAAATACTTGACTGGCTGTCATAGAATGTATGTCTAGATTATTTTTAAATGCTTTTTTAAGCTCTTTTACATCTGCCATATCAGCAAGAATTCTCATTTCAATTTGATTGTAGTCTGCAGAAATTAGTACATTATTTTTGTCAGCAATAAATGCTTTTCTAATTTCTTTTCCATCAGCAGATTTTATTGGAATATTTTGTAAATTTGGATTGCTAGAAGCCAGTCTACCAGTGTTTGTTGACGCAAGTAAAAAGGAGGTGTGAACTCTTTTGGTATTTTTATTAATATGGTCTTGTAAAGCATCGGTATAAGTACTTTTTAACTTAGAGTCTTGTCTCCACTCGAGAACCAATTTAGGAAATTTGTGTCCAGTTAAAGCTAGATCTTCTAAGATTTTAGCACTAGTTGCAAGACTGCCTTTTTTTGTTTTTTTAAGTTTAGCAATTTTTAAATCGTTATAAATTATTTCTCCAAGTTGTTTAGGTGAACCAATATTAAATTTCTTTCCGGATATTTTATAAATTTCTTTTTCTTTCTTAAGCAGCCTCTCTTCAAATCTTTTAGATAATTTTTTCAAATATCCATCGTCAATTTTTATTCCATTTATCTCTAATTTAGCTAGAAGTTTTACCATTGGTTTTTCAAAAACTTCGTAAATTTTATTGAGTTTTTCATTATCTACTCTACTTTTTAAAGTTTTATAAAGTCTTAAAGTAACATCAGCATCTTCTGCAGCATATTTTGTAGCCTCTTTAAGATTTACCTCAGAAAAGTTAAGTTGTTTTTTTCCTGATCCAACAACGTCTTTATAAGAAATTGTTTTATGACCCAAATGTAGATCGGATAAAGTATCCATGTTATGTCTATTATTCCCTGCGTCCAACGTATAAGAGAGTAACATTGTATCTTCTATAGGATCAATATTTATCCCGTATTTTTGAAAAATCATAAAATCATATTTAATATTTTGACCTATTTTTTTAATACTTTTATCTTCTAGAAGATTTTTAATTTTCCCCAAAACAAATTCTTTTTTTAAACTTTTAATGTTTTCATGAGCAACTGGAATATAATATGCATCATTGGTTTCGCAGCTAAAAGAAATACCAACAATTTCAGCATCAATTGGATTAAGTGAGGTAGTTTCACAATCAACAGAAATTAATGACTTTTCATTTAATTTTTTAATTAATTTGTCTAAATCATTTTCACTAAGTATACTTTTGTAATTATTAATTTCAATTTTTGGTGACTTAATTTTTTTTTCCACAGCTTTTTTGGAATTATCAGTATCCTCACCGTAAAAACTTATCGCTTGACTTAAAAGTCTATTAAATTCCATCTCGCGTAAAAAGTTAAATAAATTTCCTTTATTTACATCTTTTAAGATAAAGCTGCTAAGCTCATCTTTTACCGGTACATCTGATTTTAAAGTTACCAACTCTCTACTTAATATAGCCTTTTCTTTATTTTCTAATAATGTCTGTCGTCTTTTGTTTTGTTTAATCTCTGAAGCTTTTTCTAATAAAGTATCTAGGTTTTTGTACTTATTAATCAACTCTGCGGCTGTTTTAATACCAATACCAGGTACTCCAGGTATGTTATCAGATGAGTCTCCAGCTAGTGACTGAACATCTATAACTTGATTTGGTTTTACTCCAAATTTTTCAAATACTTCTTTTTCTCCGATGACTTTACTCTTCATTGGGTCGTATAACCTTATATCTTTAGAAACGAGTTGCATTAAATCTTTATCGGATGAAATTACTGTTACTTTAGCTCCTAATCCTCGAATTTCCTTTACATAAGTTGCGATTAAATCATCAGCTTCGTAATTTAATAATTCTATAGAAGGTAAATTAAATGCCTTTACTGATTTTCTAATATATTCGAATTGTGGTGCAAGATCTTCTGGTGCCTCACTTCTGTTAGCTTTATAATCTTTATAAATATCATTTCTAAAATTTTTTCTTGCAGAATCAAAAATTACTGCAAAGTGTGTGGGTCTTTCTTTGCTATCATCAGCTCTAGATTCTTCCAAAAGTTTGAAAAGCATTGAACAAAATCCACTCACTGCCCCGGTAGGCAAACCATCACTTTTTCTTGAAAGAGGTGGTAAAGCATAATAAGCTCTAAAAATATAACCTGAGCCATCAATTAAATAAAAATGATCTGACTTTTTAATTTTGCTCATAACTTATAATACCTAAATTTATGTTATATTAAAATTTTATGATTAAAACTGCCTTATCTGTTGAAAAGCTTACAAAAGTATATTTAGGAGATAAAAAAAAGACAAATAATACAAATGCATTGAATAATATTACTCTTGAGGTAAAACAGGGTGAGATTTTTGGATTATTAGGTCCTAACGGCGCTGGTAAGACAACTTTTTTGAGTATATTAGCGGGGACAGTTATAAAAACCAATGGAAAAGTAAATGTGTGGGGGTTTGACCTTGATAAAAATCCAAGACAAGTAAGAGCATCAATTGGAATAGTGCCACAGGAAGTAAACCTGGATGCTTTTTTTAGTCCAAAAAAATTATTAGATTTACAAGCAGGTCTTTACGGGATTAAGAACAGTCAAAAAATTACCGAAACTATTCTTAAACTCGTTTCTTTAGACAAGCAAGCAAATAGCTATTCTAGAAATTTATCGGGTGGAATGAAAAGAAGATTATTAATAGCTAAAGCAATGGTTCACCAACCCCCTATTCTCGTGCTAGACGAGCCTACAGCTGGAGTTGATGTCGAACTAAGAAAAAATTTATGGGAAAACGTAAAACAACTTAACAAAATTGGAGTTACAATTATTTTAACTACGCACTATTTATTTGAAGCCCAAGAAATGTGTGATCGAATAGCAATTATCAATAAGGGAAATTTAGTAGCTTTAGATACAACTAAAAAATTACTAGATAGAATAAAAATGAAAAAAATAATATTTAAACTTGAAAAGTTTCAGTCAAATCTTAATTTAAGCATGCCAAATGTAAAATTTTCAATTGACTCAAACGATTCTATAACTGTTAATTATGAAAAAGAGTCAATTAATTTTGAAAAATTAATTAATTATCTTAAAGAAAAAAACTTGAAAATACTTGATATTTCAATAGATGAGGGAGATCTTGAGGACGTTTTTATCCAATTAACAAAAAACTAGATAATTTCTTTAAATAGATGTAAGTTGAATTATGGAGTTAGTAAAAAATTTAAAACAAGTAAATATTTTAAAATATTTTTTTATTATTTTAGTAAGTTCTTTGTTGCTAGCTGTCTCAGCAAAACTAAAAATACCATTTTATCCTGTTCCTATGACTATGCAAACATTTGTCGTACTTTTAATAGGTATATGTTTTGGTTGGAAATTAGGCGGGTCAATTGTTGTTATTTATTTACTAGAGGGGGTTGTTGGATTGCCAGTATTCTCTGGAACGCCAGAAAAAGGTTCAGGTATTGTTTACTTTGTCGGTCCAACTATGGGATACTTGATAGGTTTCGTATTTGCAGCTATGATTTGTGGTATTTTTAAATATGATAAAAATATTATATCTAATGTTTTCAAATTACTTTTGAGTGTAAGTGTTATATATATTTTAGGCGTATTGTGGCTTGGTGGATTGATAGGATGGGACAAACCAATAATAGATTTAGGGGTCACACCATTTTTATTGGCAGAAATTTTTAAAATAACCTTACTAGCTGTAATCGTAACTTTATTTAGCGATAAATTGTCTGTTCTAAAAAAATGGATATAAATTTATCTTGGTGATCTTTTAGATAAAATTCTCTGTAATGTCCTTCGATGCATTTTTAAACGCCTAGCAGTTTCTGAAACGTTTCTATTACATAGTTCGAAAACCCGATGAATATGTTCCCATTTAACTCTATCCGCAGACATTGGATTTTCAGGTGGTTTTGCTTTAGACTCTGGCGCTGCTAATAATGCAGACTCTACATCATCGGCATCCACAGGTTTTGCAATATAATCTATAGCTCCAGCTTTAACTGCTGCTACTGCTGTAGGTAAGTTTCCATATCCTGTTAGCATCACAATTCGACTATCTGACTTGCTCTTAGATAGCTCTTTTATCACATCAAGACCATTTCCATCCTCAAGTCTAAGGTCAACTACAGCAAAATTTGGGGGCGATTTCCTCACGATTTCTAACCCCTCAGCCACAGATTTAGCCTCTTTTACCTCAAAACCCTTTTTCTCCATTGCTCTGGATAATCTTCCTCTAAGAGGATCATCATCATCGAGAATTAGCAAGGATTTATCTTGAAAATCACTCAAATTAAGCTGCGGAGTTTGTAAATTAGTCTTTCTCATGACTTTACATATGGGTGCTCTGGGAGCATTTTCAACCCCAAAAAAAAGTTTCTAACATGACAGCTATGCATTTTTTTCTTTACATAAGGTGAAAAAACACTAAATACGATCGAATAAGAGTTTTTTATAAATTTTTTGAAAGCTCTTTTGTGTTAATTAATGGGGGACACATGAAATGGAAAAATTTAGTAGCGTTAACGAACTAGTTAACAAACTTAAACCAGTAAATCCAATATACTGTATACGACCAGAGACCATTAAAAATTCTATAAAAATTTTTAAAAATAAGTTTCCGGGAAAAATATTATATGCAGTTAAAACAAATCCTAATGAATACGTCCTCAAACATATCATCAAAAGCGGAATAGACAGATTTGACGTTGCATCAATAAACGAAATAAAACTAATTAGAAAACTTAGTCCAGAATCAAAGTTATATTTTATGCATCCAATTAAAAGTAGAGAGGATATTTCATCAGCATATTTTGACTACAATGTTAAAGATTTTTCTTTAGATACAAAAGAGGAGCTAATGAAAATACTTGATTCAACGAAAAATGCTAAAGATTTAAATTTATTTGTGCGAGTTGCAGTGTCTAATGAACATGCAGAATTAGATCTTTCAAGAAAATTTGGTGCTTTGACTAGTGAAGCTTTAGGTTTAGTGAGACTTTGTAAGCAACATGCAAAAAAATTAGGTTTAAGTTTTCATGTTGGATCTCAATGTATGCATAAAATTTCTTTCTCAAAAGGGTTAAAAGAAATTTCTAATATAATTAAAAAAACAAAAATTATTCCTGATACAATTAATGTTGGTGGTGGATTTCCATCAATATATCCAGACTTAAAACCTGAACCTTTAGAAAATTATTTTAATGAAATAAAGGAAGGTTTAAATCATTTAAAATTGGAAAGATTGCCTGAAGTGATATGTGAACCCGGAAGAGCTTTAGTGGCTGAAAGCGGTTCAACAATTGTTCGGGTAAATCTTAGAAAAAAAAATAAACTTTATATTAATGATGGAACTTATGGATCATTATTTGATGCAGGTGTACCTAATTTTATTTTACCTACAAGAATGATTAGTAATGGAAGAATTCAATCAAAAAAAATCACTGCTTTCCAGTTTTATGGTCCTACGTGCGATAGTTTAGATTTTATGAAAGGACCTTTCTTATTACCCAATAATATTAAAGAAGGCGACTATATTGAACTTGGTCAATTAGGGGCTTATGGTTTAACTTTTAGAACTAAGTTCAATGGTTTCTACTCGGATACTATTGTTGAGCTCAATGATAAACCCATAATGTCATTGTATGATGATACAGGTAAAATAAATTACTTAGTTGCCTAATGAATAAAAAAGATAGTCCTTCAGCAGGGCATAATAAAAAATCATTTTTAAGTAAGCCTATTGAACATATCGATATAACAAAATTTGATGCTAGAAATATAATTGATTCAATGAGCAAAATGTCTTTTACTTCAAGAGACACGGCGAATGCTTCAAAAATATTTAATGAAATGATTAATGACAAATCTTGCTCAATCTTTTTAACATTAGCAGGCTCTACTTCAGCTGGCGGTTGCATGAAATTATATTCAGACCTAGTTAAGTACAACATGGTAGATGCAATAGTATCTACAGGCGCCTCTATTGTAGATATGGACTTTTTTGAAGCTCTTGGTTTTAAACATTATCAAGGCTCACAGTTTGAAGATGACACAAAATTGAGGAAGAATTATATTGATAGAATATACGATACTTACATTGACGAAGATGAGCTTCAAGCTTGTGATCAAAAAATTTGCGATATAGCCAATTCACTAGAGCCTAAAACTTACACTTCAAGAGAATTTATATTCGAGATGGGAAAATATTTAAAAAAAAACTCAAAAAAAAAAGGGTCTTTAATTGAAACTGCTTATGATAATAATGTACCGATTTTTTGTCCAGCTTTCACTGATAGTTCAGCTGGTTTTGGGTTAGTAATGCATCAAGAACAAAACCCAAAAAAACATATTACAATCGACTCTATTAGAGAATTTAGAGAATTAACTGAAATTAAACTTAGATCAAAACAATCAGGTTTGCTTATGATTGGTGGGGGAGTTCCTAAAAATTTTATACAGGATACTGTTGTATGTGCTGAGCTACTTGGAAAAAAAGTTGATATGCATAAGTACGCTGTTCAGATAACTGTGGCAGATACAAGGGATGGTGCTTGTAGTAGTTCAACATTAAAGGAAGCAAGTTCTTGGGGTAAAGTTGATGTATCAAAAGAACAAATGGTTTTTGCTGAAGCAACGAGTGTATTGCCTCTTATCGCGAGCGATGCTTATCATAGGCAAAATTGGAAAAAAAGAAATAAAAGAGAATTTTCTAAAATTTTCAAATAAATGGAATTTCTAAAACAAAAAGACGGTTTCCTTGGATATGATGCCGCTTCTAAAATCAAATGCAAAGTAGTTGTTGTGCCTTTTGGATTAGAAAAAACAGTTTCATATGGAGGAGGTACAAAAAATGGTCCTGAGGAAATTATTAAAGCATCTCATCAGGTTGAATTATTTGATGAAGAATTTAAAAAAGAAACTTTTAAACACATTGGTATAAAAACCTTAAAACCCTTTAAAATTAAAAAACAGATAAAATCTGCTATGTCTCAAATTGCAACTATTAATGAACGTATTCTCTCAAAAAAATTATTTCCTCTAGTATTGGGGGGAGAACATTCTATAACAAGTGGCTCAATAAGACCGTTCGTGAAAAAATTCAAGAAACTTTATATTCTTCATTTCGATGCACATGCTGATTTAAGAGAACATTACAACGGAGAAAGATATTCTCACGCGACAGCTATAAAAAGATGTTTAGATTTTGAAAACGTAAAGGTAATATCATTTGGAATAAGGAATTTATCAAAAGAGGAAATGATTTTTTATAATAAAAATAGAAAAAAAATTAAAATTTTTTGGGGGAGTCACAAAAAAAAATGGAAAATATCTGAAATTCGTAAAATATTTAAAAACAAGAATGTTTATATTACTTTTGATGTTGATTGCTTTGACTCTAGTCTCATGCCAGCAACCGGGACGCCAGAGCCAGGTGGAATGTTTTGGGAAGATGTAATGCCTATTATCAAAAACGTATGCTCAGTTTCTAATGTGGTAGGTGCAGATATAAATGAGCTTGCACCAATAAAAAACTTTAATGCTTGTAATTTTTTAACAGCAAAACTAGCTTATAAAATATTATCATATGTGTTTGAATTTAAATAGAAATTTTCAGATCGTTAATACTCCATTTTATTTTTACTCTGGCTCCATTTAAGGAGCCACCATTTTCAAATGTTATAACTGCTGACTTTCTCTCTAATAAGGTTTTACCTAAAAAGGTTCCTAAACCAAGACCTGCATTATTTTTATATAATTTTGATCTAGATTTTATATAGGGCTCTCCAAGCGCTTTAATAATATCTTCTGGGAAACCTGGTCCGTCATCTTCAAT
>CACJUZ010000007.1 GCA_902596745.1 uncultured Pelagibacteraceae bacterium
GAATTAACATTTATAGGTATGAAAGAGTCAAGTCTTGAAAAATATGAAAAAATTCAAGACAATATTTTTGCTACAGTTAAATTTGTATCCGATATAATTTCAGTAAAAAAAGATAAAAACAATAATGTGGTTGAAGGAAATCCAGACAGAATAAAAACTGTTACAGACCACTGGAAATTTTCAAAAAAAGTTTCGAGTAATACCCCAAATTGGTATTTAGCTGAAATTTTACCTAAGTGAAAAAAAAGGATTCTTTATCACAAAGAGACAAAGATGATTGGAAAAATTTTTTAGAAGATACTTCTCCCATTCCTAATAAAGATCAAAAACATCAAATTGAAAACAATACAACTAATATATTTAAATTTGATTTACATGGATACTCTTTAGATGAAGCAAATAAAAAAGTTAAAGAAATAATTAAATTATGTAGTGAAAAAAATTATAAAGAAATACTTTTAATTACTGGGAAAGGGTTACATTCAAATCAAAATGATGTTTATAAATCTTCTGATTTGGGAAAATTAAAATTTTCTGTTCCTGATTTTATACAATCTGACACAGAAATTTCTCAACTAGTTAAGTCTATTATTAATGCACCACAAAAAGATGGAGGAGAAGGTGCTATAATTATAAAATTGAATAAATTATAAAATAAATTTAGAGAGGTCTGTATCTTTCACCAGATTACCCAAGTTTTCTTGAACAAAATTCTTATCAACAACTATTTTTTCTCCAGCTCTATCTGTTGCGTTAAAACTTATATCATCTAAAACTTTCTCAATAATAGTATGTAATCTTCTAGCTCCAATATTCTCAATTGAGGAGTTTACCTCAGTAGAGATTTTAGCTAACATTTCAATACCATCATCTTTAAATTCTAAATCAACATTTTCTGTTTTAAGCAGTGCTTTGTATTGTTTTATTAAGCTATTATCTGGTTCTTTTAAAATTCTAATAAAGTCTTTCTCATTTAATGCACTTAATTCTACTCTTATTGGTAGTCTGCCTTGTAGTTCTGGAAGTAAGTCTGAAGGTTTTGCAAGTTGAAAAGCTCCGGAAGCAATAAATAAAATATGGTCTGTTTTGATTGGACCATGCTTTGTATTTACAGTTGTTCCCTCTATAAGAGGGAGAAGATCTCTTTGTACTCCTTCCCTTGATACATCTCCACCGACCCTATCACCTCTTGCAGAAACTTTGTCAATTTCATCTAAAAAAACTATACCGTTATCCTCGGTCGATTTTTTTGCTTCTTGAACAATTTTGTCTTCTTCAATCATCTTATCTGACTCTTGGGCAACTAAAATCTCGTGAGATTCTTTTACGGTCATTTTTTTCTTTTTACCTTTTTTGTTACCCATGGATTTACCTAATATGTCACCAATGTTTACCATCCCGACATTTGCTCCAGGCATACCAGGTATCTCGAAGCTTGGCATGGATGATGAAGAGTCCATTACCTCAATTTCAATTTTATTATCATCTAAATCACCATTTCTTAATCTTTTTCTAAAGCTTTCTCTTGTAGCGACAGATGCTTTATTACCAACTAAAGCGTCAAGCACTTTTTCCTCTGCCAGTAACTGAGCTTTTGCGTTAACTTCTTTTCTCTTTTTCTCTCGCTCCATAGCTATTGCGATTTCAACTAGATCTCTGATAATTTGTTCAACATCTCTTCCAACATACCCTACCTCAGTAAATCTAGTAGCTTCTACTTTAATAAATGGCGCTTCTGCTAACTTAGATAACCTCCTTGATATTTCAGTTTTACCAACTCCAGTTGGTCCAATCATCAAAATATTTTTAGGTAAAACTTCATCTTTCATTTCGTCTGATAAAGCTTGCCTTCTCCATCTATTTCTTAAAGCAACAGCAACAGCTTTTTTTGCTTCTGTTTGACCAATTACATATCTGTCTAACTCGGAAACTATTTCTCTAGGAGATAAAGCGCTAACTTTACTTTGATCGGTTTTATTTTTATCTTTAACCAAATTAAGGTTTGTAACTTTTTTTGTTCCAGACATCTTATAATTTTTCCATTGTAATATTGTTGTTCGTGAAAACACAAATCTCTGAAGCAACTTTAATAGCTTTTTTTGCTATATCTTCAGCCTTCATATCAGTTTCCATTAAAACTTTTGCTGCAGCTAAGGCATAATTACCGCCTGAACCTATTCCAATTATACCGTCTTCTGGTTCCAAAACATCACCAGTGCCTGATATAATAAAACTTTTCTCCTTATCTGCCACTGCCATTAAAGCTTCTAATCTTCTTAAATATTTATCGCTTCTCCAATCTTTGGCTAGTTCCACGGCAGCCCTGGAAAGATTACCTGCGTGTTTTTCAAGTTTTGCTTCTAATCTCTCAAATAATGTAAGTGCGTCAGCGGTTGAACCTGCAAAACCCGCAATCACATTTCTTTTCTCAATCTTTCTGACTTTTTTTGCTTTACTCTTAAGTACTGTATTACCCAGGCTTACCTGACCATCTCCAACTACTATAGTTTCGTTATTCTTTCTCAAAAGAACAATTGTGGTTCCATGCCATTTTTCAGCTGTATTCATATTGTTTTATGTGGAGATTAATTTTATTTCTTCAATAGACATTTTGAGTTTATTGATAAAAAGCCCGTTTATATATATATCATAGGGTTAATAGGCTATTTTATGAAAAGAAAAGCTAAAATTTTAAGGAAAACAAAAGAAACAAACATCTCTGTCGAAGCCAATATAGACGGCAAGGGAAAATACAACATAAAAACTGGAATAGGATTTCTAGATCATATGCTTGAACAACTTTCAAAACACTCACTTATAGATCTAAACATCAAAGCGAAAGGCGACACACACATTGATCTCCACCACACCACGGAAGATAGCGGAATAGCAATTGGTGAAGCTATAAAAAAAGCCGCTGGAAATTTAAAAGGTATAAAAAGATATGCTTCTACAATGATACCTATGGATGAGACTTTAAGCAGAGTTTCTTTAGACGTTTCCAACAGGCCATATCTTATCTGGAAAGTAGATCTTAAAGTAGAAAAATTAGGAGAAATGGATACTGAGCTTTTTAAAGAATGGTTCCAAGCTTTCTCTCAATCAGCAGGCATTACTCTCCATGTTGAAAATATATACGGAGATAACAGTCATCATAAAATTGAGTCTTGCTTTAAAGGTCTGGCAAGATCTTTGAAAGATGCATTTACAATAGATAGTAGAATTAAGAATTCGATACCCTCGACCAAAGGTAAAATTTAAATTAATGTTATTAACTGTTGTTGATTATGGAGTTGGCAATTTAAGATCAATCGCTAAATCTATTGAAAAAGCAAACTCAGATAGTAAGCTAAATTATTCTATAAAAGTAAGTTCGGACATAAATGATATAAAAAAATCAGACAAAATAGTTTTGCCAGGTCAAGGGTCTTTCAAAGCGTGTAAAAATGGAATTAATAATATCAAAGGATTGTTAGATGAGCTTAATCAGAGTGTTCTAGTAAAAAAGAAACCTATTTATGGAATTTGTGCAGGTATGCAATTATTTGCCACTAAAGGGTACGAAGAGGAGGAAACTAATGGGTTAAATTGGATACCTGGAGTCGTTGCTAAATTAGATATAGGCAAAACTAATTTTAAAGTCCCTCACATGGGATGGAACGAACTTAAAATTGAAAATACTTCAAAAGTTTTTAAAGATGTAGTAGATAATAACCATGCTTATTTCATACACAGTTATGAATTTATTCCACAAGATAAAAATAACGTTTCTATAACAACAAATTACGGTAAAGATGTTGTAGCCGCTGTATCTCAAGAAAATATTTTTGGTTCACAATTTCACCCAGAAAAAAGTCAAAATACTGGAACAAAAATATTAACAAATTTTCTTAATTTATAATGAAAATATTCCCTGCGATAGATATTAAGAACAAGAAATGTGTAAGATTGATAAAGGGAGACTTTAACAATCAAACTACATATAAATCTTCACCAATTGAACAAGCTGGAAGATACAAAGATTATGGATTTAAAAATTTACACATTGTTGATTTAGATGGAGCTTTAAATGGAAAAACTGTGAACTTAGATGCCATAAAAAAAATATTAAGTAAATATGATTTAAATATTGAAATCGGCGGAGGTTTAAGAACGCTAGACAGTATTAAGCAGTATATTGATTTAGGTGTTGAAAAAGTAATTCTAGGTAGTGCAGCAATAAAAAATAAAGAATTCCTTAAAGAGGCTTGTGTTAAGTTTAAAAATAAAATTGCCCTAGGATTAGACGCTAAAGATGGATATCTTGCAGTTTCAGGCTGGACAAAAAATTCAAATATTAAAACTGTCGATTATTTAAATGAGGTAAATGACTTTGGTGTTAGTAGATTAATTTTTACAGACATTAACAGAGATGGCACCAAAGTTAGCCCAAACTTTGATGAAACAATAAAAATAGCAGACAAATCTAATTGCCCTGTAGTTATTTCTGGAGGCGTGTCTTCTATTGAAGATGTCAAAAAAGCAAAAGAGCTAGGTAATAAAAACATTGAAGGAATTATAATTGGAAAAGCTATCTATGATGGTGATATAAAACTTGATGAATTAGCGAAAGAAATTTAAATTTAAAATGGTTGCAAAGCTATCTACGATAAGAAGAAAAATTAAAAATGGAGAAAAATTAGGATTTTCGGAAAGAGCCAGAGCTGTTAACAAAGGATTATTACCTAGTAAAGCAAAAAAAAAGAAAAATGTTAAAAAATAGAATCATACCTTGCCTAGATGTTAAAAATGGAAGAGTAGTTAAAGGAATAAATTTTGTAGATTTGAAAGATGCCGGTGATCCAGTTGAACAAGCTAGCATTTATAGCAATGGAGGCGCTGATGAAATATGTTTCTTAGATATAACTGCAAGCAATGAAAAAAGAAATACCATAATAGATGTTGTCAATAAAACTGCAGAGAAGTGTTTTGTACCTTTGACAGTTGGCGGTGGAATAAGGACGATAGATGATATTAGGAATTTGTTACTGGCTGGTGCTGATAAAGTTTCGATAAATACTGCAGCTGTTAAAGACATTGATTTTGTTAAAGAAGCTTCAAAGAAATTTGGAACTCAATGTATGGTGGTGGCTGTTGATGCAAAAAAAGTTTCAGATGGTAAATGGGAAATCTTTACCCATGGAGGAAGAGAAAAAACTGGAATAGATGCTATTGATTTCTCAAAAAAAGCAGAAGCTAATGGTGCTGGCGAAATCCTTTTAACTTCTATGGATAAAGACGGTACCAAAAGTGGATATGATTTAGAACTTTTAAACATAGTTACAAAATCTGTTAATATTCCAGTTATTGCATCTGGAGGAGCTGGAACTTTAGATCATTTATATGATGCCATAGAAACAGGAGGAGCTAGCGCTGTTCTTGCAGCTTCCATTTTTCATTATGGAAAATTCACTATTAAAGAAACAAAAGAATATTTAAAATCTAAGAATATTCCAGTAAGGTTGTAAAATGCTTAAAAATTTGGAAGACTTAATAAAAACAATTAGAGACCGAAAAAATTCATCTTCTGATAAATCCTATACAAACAAACTATTAAATGACAAAGATTTATCTGTTTCTAAAGTAAAAGAAGAAGTGGCTGAGCTAATTGAAGCTGTGGAAAAAAATACAAATAAAATTCACGAAAGTGCTGATGTAATATACCATCTTTTGGTATACTTAGAAGCAAACAACATTAAAATTGAAGAGGTCATGAAAGAATTAGAAAAGAGAAAAAAATAATGCCTTACGACAAAAACAATATTTTTGCTAAAATTTTAAGAGGTGAAATACCCTGTAAAAAAATTTTTGAAAATGATTATGTTTTGTCTTTTCATGATATAAATCCTCAAAAAAAAATTCATGCGCTTGTTATTCCTAAAGGAGAATATATTGATTTAGATGATTTCAATAAAAAAGCGAGCGACAAGGAAATAGCCGAATTTCATAGAGCTGTAAGTCATGTTTCAAGTTTGTTGGGTGCTACAAAGAAAGGTTATAGAGTGCTCTCAAACATTGGTTCCGACGGGGGCCAAGAAGTCCCACACTTACATTTTCATATTTTTGCAGGAGAAAAAGTAGGAAGAATGGTCGCATAAAATGAAAAAAGTTCAAAGATATTTTTTAGATTATAAATTTTCGAAAAATGGTAAGGTTGTTGAAATCAAGAGTGAAAACTCATTAAAGATTTTTCTTAACGATAAAAAAAATTATGATGTAAATAAATTTTTCTATAAGCAAATCGGTAAAGACCACTTTTGGAGAGATAGACTAGTATGGACAGATAAACAATGGCTTAAATATTCCTCTAATCCACTTTTAGAGACTTGGGTTCTCCAAGATAGTAAAAATAATTTGATAGGATATTATGAAATTGAAAAACACGACAATAAAGAATTTGAGCTTATTAATATGGGTGTATTAAGCGAACATAGATCTAAGGGTTATGGATCTTTATTGTTAAATCATGTTCTTAAAAATTCTTTTGACAACAAAGCCGATAAAGTTTGGGTTCATACTTGTTCATTAGACCATAAGTTCGCTTTATCAAATTACTTATCAAGAGGTTTTAAACTATTCAAAAAAGAACAAATTGATTTTGTAGCTTAACCTTTTTTTGGTAAAGAAAAAATTTTATCATCAACCATTTGATTAACTGATGTAATTTCGATTTCAAATATCAATTGATTATTATATTGATCTGATGTTACCCAACCAGCTAATAAGAAATTATTTTTATTGAACCTGATCAATGTTTTGGAATTATTTTCATCAATAAAGACAATATTTAAGTAATCATCAATTGTAGTATCACTATTTTTTATAATTTTTATTAATTCGTTTTTACTAAGAATGTTAAGAAAATTTGACTTTGATAATGGATAAAAAAGTGTTTTTCCATACCTTTTTTGAGTAATTGCCATCATTTTTTTATTAATAATAAGTTCTTTTTTATTTTTATCTGCATAATCACATTTTAATTTGTTAGGAAAAACAAGAATGCATTTTCCTCTTTCTAATTTTTCATTTGTTTTTTGAATAAAGTTAAACTGTATATTATCTATACTATTTAATTTATTTATGATTTTAGATTTCTCAGCGGCTGAAATATTTGCAAAGATGAAAAATAAACAAAAAAAAATGGCAGCCTTTAATAATTTCAACTCTACAATACCTCTCTTTTACCAACATGATTTGCTTTACTAACGATACCTTTTTCTTCCATCATATCAATAATTCTAGCTGCTCTGTTATATCCGATTTGCAATTTCCTTTGTAAAAAACTAGTTGAAGCCTTTCCTTCTGATTTAACAATATTTATAGCCTCATTATAAAGCTCATCCCCTTCCTCTTCTGAAACATTGGTATTTTCGTCTAAAGAGTTGGACACCGCTGTAATATCTTCAATGTAATCAGGTACACCTTGAGCTCGTAAAACACTACTAATTTTTTCTATTTCTTTTTCTGAAACATATGGACCATGAATCCTAATAATTCTATTAGCCGATGACATAAAAAGCATATCCCCCTTTCCTAGTAATTGTTCTGCACCTTGTTCCCCAAGTATTGTTCTACTATCTATTTTAGAACTCACTTGAAAAGAAACTCGTGTCGGAAAATTCGCTTTGATAGTCCCAGTTATTACATCGACACTTGGTCTTTGCGTCGCCATTATTATATGAATTCCTGCTGCTCTTGCCATTTGAGATAGTTTCTGAATGTAGTTTTCTATTTCTTTTCCAGCAACGAGCATGAGATCTGACATTTCGTCTACAACAACAACAATATAAGGCATTTTTAAATTATGTTTTTCATTATATCCGTCAATGTTTCTTACTCCCACTTTTGACATTAACTTATATCTATTATTCATTTCTTTTACTGTCCATCCCAATGCCAATGTAGCCTTTTTTGCATCTGTAATTACCGGTGAAAGCAAATGAGGAATTCCTTCATAAGCTGAAAGCTCTAACATCTTTGGATCAATTAAAATTAGTTTACAAAGTTCAGGACTCAATTTGTACAACAAAGATGTTATAATAGTGTTTACGCAAACAGATTTTCCAGACCCTGTAGTGCCTGCAATTAATAAGTGAGGCATTGAAGTTAAATCGCCAATTATAGGTACGCCAGAAATACTTTTTCCCAATGCTATAGGAAGTTTTAAATCACGACTCTTAAATCGATCATTAGATATAATTTCTCTTAAAAAGACACCCTCTCTATTCTCATTTGGTATTTCTATTCCAACAGTATTTTTACCTGGTATGACTGCGACCCTTGCCGATGTTGAGCTGGTATTTCTTGCCAAATCATCAGACAAGTTTACAATTTTTGAAACTTTTACTCCTGCTGCTGGCTCAAACTCATACAAACTTACAACTGGCCCATTATTAATTTTTTGTATTTTTCCACTAATACCGAAGTCTTGTAAAATTCCCTCCATAAATTCCCCATCAGGTCTATTTTTGTTCATTTGTTGAGGAGATAATTTTGAATTGTTCTTCTCAAGTAAATCAATAGAGGGCAAATGAAATTTTTTTATTTTTTCAGTTGGTTTAGCCTGTTCTTTGGTAAAGAAAAAACTTTGTTGAGGCTCTTTCTTATCTTCATTTAATAAATCTTTTTCTGCCAATTCATCATTAGTGTTTGAGATATTTTCAATTTTTTTATTTGATGAAAAAGAAAATAATTTTAATAAAATTATTTTCAAATTTATCTCAGAGCTTAAAACAAAAAATAAAATTGTTAAAACAATTAAAACAAAGCTTGAATATTGATTTTCTATTACATTTGAATATTGATTTATAAAATTAAAAATTAATCCACCAACAAATCCTGAGTTTCCATTATCAAGAAGCCAAAAAGAATTATTAAAAGTTATATGTAAATATGTACATCCGAATATTAAATACAAAGTAAGAAAAAATAATTTTAAAGTAATATTTTTTAATTCTTTATAAATTATTAATTTTAAACCCCAAGAAATTAAAGTAATTAAAACTAGAAATGAAATTAGTCCAAAACTTTGTAATAAAAAATCTGAAACTTTACTTCCGTATATGCCAAAGAAATTCTTTATATTTGAGTTGGATTCACCATATATTAGCGTTGGATCAGATGGAGAATAAGTCGCGAATGAAATAGTTAAAGCTATTCCTAAAGAAATCAGCAGCAATCCAATAAACTCAAAGGTTCGCTTTTTTAAAAAATTTGTTAAACTATTTAAAAAGTTTGTATTCATATCGAATCGTAATACCTACTTTTTACCATTATTATGAAAAAACATAAAATATGCATTGTAGGCGGTGGTTTAACTGGTCTGATAACAGCTCTTGTATTGAGTGAAAAAGGATTGGGTATAGATTTAATAGTTGAAAACAAAACATCTAAAAACAAAGATTTAAGAGTTACCGCAGTATCTGAAAAAAATGTGGAATTTTTGAAATCTTCGATAAAAAATATAAATTTTAAATTATTCTATCCTGTTAAAAAAATTAATCTTTTTTTTGAGAAGAATAATCAAACAAAAAATTTTTTAAATTTTGATGAAAATAAAAATTTAATGTTCTTTTTTGAAAACAAATTGACTAAAGATCATTTAACTAAATTACTGAAAAAAACAAAAATTAAAGTTCAAAAAAAAACAATAAAATCAATCGATCTAGCTGAAAATAAAGTTTTTACTAATCTATCTTCAAAATCTTATGATTTAGTAGTTTTATGTTTGGGATCAAACTCCTTAATTTATCAAAAGATAAGTGGCAACAGAGAAATCCAGAAAAATTACAAAGAGCACTCCATAACTTGTTCTGTTAAACATCAGATTAAAGACATTGGAGCTCAGCAGTTTTTTTTGAAAGAAGGACCTCTTGCGATATTACCTTATAATAAAAATAAATTTTCTGTAGTATGGAGTATTGAAGATAAATATTTTATAAAAAATAAAGAAAATATTACAAACTATTTAAAAACTAAACTATCAAATTTATTGAAAACAAATAAAATATCTTTAGGAAATATTCAAAGCTATCCTTTGAAGTTATCATTAAAAAGAAACTATTATAAAAAAAATGCAATAATTTTAGGAGATGGTCTGCACGTAGTTCATCCTTTAGCAGGACAAGGGTTTAATTTAATTCTAAGAGATATTAAAAAATTGAGTGAACTTATTTCTAAAAATCTTAGATTGGGTTTATCTATAAAAGACTCAAATATACCTAAAGATTTGTCAGATAGCAGGAAACCAGAAAATATACTAGTAGGACTAGGAATAGACACAACAAGAAAATTTTTTAAGAGCAATAAATATTTAGATCCAATAAAAGAAAACATTTTAAATAATTTTTCCAAATCAAAGTTATTAAAAAAAATTACCAAAAGGGTTGCAAACCTAGGTTTAAGCTAATGAATATTTTTGCTTTGTCTTCTGGCAGAGGCCCATGTGGTATAGCTATAATTAGAATGTCAGGTCCTGATACTTTAAGTATTTGCAAACTCATTTCAAAAGAAAAGAAGATTAAAGAAAATGAGATAAACCTTTGTAAATTTTTTGATCCAAGTAATGGTACTATTATTGATCCTGAAGCTTTATTGTTGTGGTTTCCAAAGCCAAATAGTTTTACAGGTGACGATTTAGCGGAATTTCATGTTCATGGAAGTAATGCAATTATAAGCTATTTTCTTAAAGTATTATCAAATCAAAAAAACTGCAGAATGGCTGAACCAGGAGAATTCACAAGAATAGCTTTTCATAATAATAAAATTGACCTTTTAAAAGCAGAAAGTATTGGAGATTTAATACATTCTGAAACTGAACTACAAAGAAAGCAAGCAGTAAATTTAGTTAATGGTCACGCTTCCAAATATTACGATGAATTAAGATCAAAATTAATAAAATCCCTCTCTTTTATCGAAGCTAAAATTGATTTTGCCGAGGATGATCTTCCTGAAAATGTTTTAAAAGAGGCTCATAAAACAATTAAATCAATATATAGTGACATAAGAAAAATTATTGATGACAACAAAGTAGGTGAAAAAATCAGAGACGGATTTAGAGTATCAATTATTGGAGAAACAAATGTTGGGAAGTCTTCGTTATTAAATTTATTATCAAAAAGAGATGCAGCAATAGTGTCCGATGAAGCTGGAACAACCAGAGATGTCATTGAGACTTATCTTAACCTAGATGGTTATCCAGTTATTCTTGCAGATACAGCTGGGATCAGAGAAGCAAAGAATGAAGTTGAAAAAAAAGGAATATCACTAGCATTTAGAAAATTTAAAGAAGCTGATTTAAATATTGTAGTAGTTGATAATTCAAATAAAACAATTAATGATAAAATTAAATCTATGATTAATAAAGACTCAATAGTTTTACTAAATAAATCTGATGTTCAAGATAAAGAAAATCATAAATTTGATGTAGATACAATATTAGCTTCTGTAAAAAATAATAAGAATATTGATAAATTAATAAATTTAATCAAACAAAAGCTTGATAAAAAATTTTCATCAAATAACAATGCTTTAATTACAAGAGAGAGACATAGAGTAAAGCTAAACGAGTGTTTGAAAGAGATAGATAAGTTCTTAAAGAAAGATCAAAACAAAGACTTAGAATTAGCTGCTGAAGATCTAAGAATGGCTACTAGACATTTAGGAAGTATAGTTGGAAAAGTAGATGTAGAAGAGATTTTAGGGTCAATTTTTAAGGATTTTTGCATAGGCAAATAATAATAAATTAATTTTGTGTAGTAATTACTTCTTGTAATCTAAATTATCAGCGTTACATTCTAATTATGACTAAACAAAATTATGATGTAGTTGTTATTGGTGGTGGGCATGCTGGATGCGAAGCTGCTGCAGCTTCCGCTAGAATGGGCGTCAATACTGCTCTTTTTACACATAAAATTGAGACCATCGGTGAGATGTCTTGTAATCCAGCCATAGGCGGACTTGGAAAAGGTCATTTGGTTCGTGAGATAGACGCCCTAGATGGTGTAATGGGTATAGTCTCTGATAAATCAGGTATTCAGTTTCGATTATTAAACAGAAGCAGAGGACCAGCAGTTAGAGGACCAAGAACTCAATCAGACAGAGCTCTTTATAAGTACCATATGCAAAAAATTTTACTAAATTATAAAAATTTAACTGTGATAGCTGACCCTGTTGTTAAATTTTTGTTTGATGACAATCAAGTTATAGGTTTTTTATGTAAAAGTGGTAAGGAGATCATGTGTAAGGAACTTATCTTGACGACTGGAACTTTTTTAAACGGATTAATACACATTGGTGAAACACAAATCCCTGCAGGAAGATATGACGAAAAACCATCTACTGGCTTAAGTGAACAATTAGCTAAATTTAAAATGAAAATAGGAAGACTGAAAACTGGTACACCACCTAGGTTGGACGGGTCTACAATAAATTATGATGATTTAGAAATGCAGCCAGCTGATGCAGATCCTTACTTTTTTTCTTTTTTAACAGAGAAATTAGAAAACAAACAGATTTCATGTGGCATGACTCATACTAATGATGAGGTACATAAAATCATTAGTGATAATATTAATAGGAGCGCGATGTATTCTGGCAACATTAAAGGTGTTGGACCAAGATATTGTCCGTCCATAGAAGATAAAATTGTAAAGTTTAAAGAAAAACAAAAACATCAAATTTTTTTAGAACCAGAAGGATTAAAGGACAATACTGTTTACCCAAATGGCATTTCAACATCCCTTCCTGAGGAGATACAGCTCAAAATATTAAGTAAAATCAAGGGTTTAGAGAGCGTTAAGATGAAAAGAGCGGGGTATGCTATAGAATATGATTATGTAGACCCAAGGGAGCTAAACCCGACTTTAGAGGCAAAAAAAATTAAATCGTTATTTCTAGCAGGACAAATTAATGGAACTACTGGGTATGAAGAGGCTGCTGCTCAGGGACTAATTGCTGGTATTAATGCTGCTTTGAAAATTATAAAAAAACAAGAATTTATTTTAGACAGATCTGAGTCTTACATTGGAGTTATGATAGATGATTTAATAACTAAAGGTGTGTCAGAGCCATATCGTATGTTTACGTCAAGAGCAGAATATAGATTATCTTTAAGAGCAGACAACGCAGATCAAAGGCTAACTCCATCAGGAATTAAAATTAATTGTGTGGGAAAAAACAGAACCAAAATATTTTTAGATAAACAAAAAAAATTAACTCAGATTTTAGATTATCTTCAATCAAATTTAATATCACCCAATGAAGCAAGTAAACATGAAATCAAAATTGCTCAAGATGGAGTTAAAAGATCTGGTATTGAGTTGATGTCACAGAGAAATTTAAATATGGCAAAAATAAGGCAGATATGGCCCGCATTACCTTCGTTTGGAGTTGATTTGGATGATCAAGTTGAAATTGATGCTCACTACTCTGGATACCTTAAAAGACAGTCTCATGATATAGCCGCTTTCAAAAAAGATGAGGGTATAAAAATACCTGATAAAATTGACTACGACATATTTAGCGGTCTATCTAATGAGGTCAAATCAAAATTAAAATCAATAAGGCCTAAAACACTTGGACAAGCTCTAAGAATAGATGGAGTAACTCCAGCAGCAGCTATTATTTTACTCGGTTATATTAAAACCAGGAAAAAAAGGGCTTCAGCTTGATAACCGGGTCTAGTGTAAAAAGAATACTCCTAAAAGATTTTAATTTTAATGCTCCAATGATAAATAAATTGGATATTTTCGCAAAAAAACTACTCATTTTTAATAAAAAACACAATTTAATATCTAAAAATACGGAAAATGAAATATGGGACAGACATATTTTAGATAGTGCACAAATTATTAAATTTATCGATGTTAAGGAGTGTTCAGGGATAGCTGATTTAGGTACTGGCGGTGGTTTTCCTGGTATTATTTTAGCTATCTATTTTCAAAATTTCAATTTTCACGTGAAACTATATGAAAAATCACCAGTAAAATCAGCTTTTTTGACAAATATTTCAAATATACTAGGCCTGGACTGCAAAATCATATGTAAGGACATAAATTTAATAAAAATTGACTCCAATTACATAGTTTGTAGGGCATTTAGAAAATTACCCTATATATTGAATATTTCACGTGAAAACTGTACAAAAAAGCATAAAATTATCATTATGAAAGGAAGAAATGCACAACAAGAAATAAATAATACTTCCATGATGAACAATTATAAGTATAGATTAGAAAATAGTATTACGGATAGTGATTCTAAAATAATTATTCTTAATGCGAAATAAATTTTGTGAAACCGAACATCATAGCTGTGATAAATCAAAAGGGTGGAGTTGGAAAAACCACTACTGTTATTAATTTAGCCGCTTCACTGTCCATTTTGGGTCAAAATAATCTTGTAATGGATTTAGACCCTCAAGGTAATGCTACTACGGGTCTAGGAAAGTCTAATAACGATGACGATAAAAATATTTACAATCTTCTTATAAAAAAAATAAATTTAAAAGACGGTTTACAAAAAACTGATATCAAAAATTTAGATATCTTTGGGTCAAATGTAAATCTTTCAGGCTTGGAAGTCGAAACTGCTAGTGATGAGAATAGAGCTTTCATTCTAAAAGAGATTTTAAACAACAATAGTGAAATAATAAATGTGTATGATAATATTTTCATAGATTGCCCGCCATCCTTGAGCTTATTAACGATAATGGCATTAGTTTCAGCAAATGAAATATTAGTTCCTCTTCAAACAGAATTTTTTGCTTTAGAGGGAATAACTCAATTGGTTAAAACAATAGATAGAATAAAAATTAATTTGAATCCATCTTTAAGTGTAAGAGGAATTTTACTCACAATGTTTGATAAAAGAAATAAGTTATCATCTCAAGTTGATAAAGAAGCGAGAAATTATTTTAAAGAAAAAGTGTACCAATCAGTTATACCAAGAAATGTAAGACTGTCCGAAGCACCTTCTCATGGCCAACCATGTGTAACGTACGATAAATCTTGTAGTGGAAGTAAGGCATATTTTAAATTAGCGGAAGAGTTTAAAAGTCAAACAAATAAAATAGGAAGTGCAGCATGAATGCAAAGAAAAATAAAGGCTTAGGAAAGGGATTATCAGCACTGTTTGGAGATCAAAAAAAGCCTGAAAATACAAATAAAATTGAGGAGAATGTTCAAAAAGCGCTTATAGGGGAGCTAGCTAGAAATAAGTATCAACCAAGGTCGGTATTTGATGAAAGTAAATTGACAGAACTTTCTCAATCTATAAAAAAAAATGGGATTATTCAACCAATTGCAGTTCGTAAAAACAAATCTTCATCCGAGCCATATGAAATTGTTGCTGGTGAAAGACGATGGCTAGCAGCTCAAAAAGCTGGCTTGCATGAAGTTCCTATAACTATTTTGGATTTAAATGATAGTGAGACTTTAGAAGTTGCCATAGTTGAAAATATTCAAAGAGAAGATTTAAATATTGTTGAAGAAGCCAAAGGGTATAAAAGATTGAACGAGGAGTTTGGATATGATCAAGACAAAATAGCTACTATGATGTCAAGAAGTCGAAGCCATATTAGCAATACTTTAAGACTTTTAAATTTACCCAAAGATATTATAGCAATGTTAGAACAGGGAGAGCTGACAGCTGGACAAGCGAGGCCACTTATTGGAATGCCTAACGCTTCATCTATCGCAGAAGAGATTGTTGCAAAGAAATTATCTGCTAGATCTATAGAAAATATAAAAAAAAAGAATACTAAATCTTTTACGATTGACCCCAATGTGTTTGATGCGCAAAGGGATATTGAAAGATCCCTAGGTTTAAAGGTTTTGATTCAAAATAAAAAAAATAATTCTGGAAAACTTACCATAGAATACAAAAATTTAGATCAATTAGACTTTTTATCTGAATTGCTTAAAAATAAATCCAAGAATTAGAGCAAATATTCGTAATAGAGTTTTTAACAATAGTAAGATTGTTTAAAGAACTGTTAGTTTTGATACTTTTTTCTATTTTGTTTAAATATTCTAGTGCTTTAATTACTCTTTGTTTATCCCATTTTTGGAGCATATTTAGAAAAATGGGTTTATCTTTCCAAAAAATTGGAGGCTTTACTTTGCTTATCGCATCATTAATATTCCGATATGTACTATTAAGCTTATGAATCTCTAAAAGTTTCACAAGTCTTATATAAATCATGTTTAAGTAAAGATATGTATCCTCGTTTGCGAACGTAAAGTTTCCTAAAAGGTTGTTTAGTTTATTCTTTTCACCATTTAATGCTGCGTCTCTTATATTTTCAAATAACTCGTTTCTATCTGAGTTTAATAATATTTCTAAACTATCTTCCTCTAATATTTTTTTATCATAAAATGATTTAATTTTTTCTATATTATTATAAATAGTTTTCCTATTTAAGTTTGAATAGTTAAGGATCATATTAATAATATTTGAGTTGATATTCTTAAACTCTTTAAGTTCATTTTGTATTAGTCTTTTAAGAGTTATTTCATTATCATTATAACACGGAATAATCGCTAGTTTTGGATCCTTTTCAAACAATGATCTTAATTTTGATCTTTTATCCAATAAATCGGCTAACAATAAGATCCTGACATTTTCTTTAGAATCAATTAAGTCTTCAATTTCTGAAAAACTTTTGTCATTAACTTGATTTAAAATTAAAAGCTTTTTTTCTGAAAAAAGAGAAATATTTTTTATCTCTTTAGAAATTACATCTTTGTTCTTGGCTAAATCTTCTTGGTAAATATTAACGACATCTGCATTTTTTTCTACGTTTACAATGTTTTTTTTTAAATTTTCCTTGAGACCAATATTCTCTCCGTAAATAAGTATGAACTTAAATTGGACCAAATTATTTATATTATTCTCTATTTCAAAGCTTTTTAATATCATTCTAATTATAATAAATTCTAAGTTGATCTAATATATCATTTACAATTCTATCTATTAGAGAATTGTTTGCTTTTTTTGAGTTACTAACCGTATTTGAATAACTGTCTTCTACACTATAAATTTCATTAGCAGAGAAACTTCTTTTTATTTCTTTATTTGAATTAAGCTCAATTATTTTTACGTTAGCTAATAATGACAGATTATATTTTGTCACTTTGTTCTGAATATTTTTTTCTTTTATCGATTTATCTTTTTTCAAATCTATGACAATTTTAATTTTATTTTGACTATTTTCGTTTGAAAATCTTTGTATTTTCTTCTGGATTATGAAAGTTTCTTTTAACTCGCCAGTAACTTCAAATTCTTGTACATGAAATTTTTTTTGGTCGGCAGAATTCATCTTCTGATAAGAACATGAACTTGTAAACAAAATGATAACAAAAAAAATTAAAATATTTGATTTAATCATATCAACTATCTTGTTATAAAATTTATAATTCTATCTTGCACAAAGATAACTCTTGTTATCGACTTGTCCATGATCTTATTTTTCAATTTAGCATTGTTTTTGCAAAGTTTTTCTACAGAACTTTGATTAATCCCTTTTTCAACTTCAATGACTTCTCTTGTTTTACCGTTTATTTGTATTGCAATTTTAATTTTTTCTTTAAGAATTAATTTTGTATCTATCTTTGGCCAGCTCTTTGTTTCTTTAACACCCAGTAGTTCTAAACACTCATAGGCTAAATGTGGCGTAAATGGAATAAGAATCTTTATAAAGTTTGTAAAATTTTTTTTTATACTTTTGTTGCTGGTATCTTTGCTTAGGTAGTCGTTAAACAAGTTGTAAATCTCATATACGTTAGCCACCACTACATTTAAATTGAAGTCGTTTATTGATCTGGTAATCTTATTAATATAAGAGTTCATCTTTAGATCAAATTCTTTATCTAAAGTATTTTTTTTTTCAGATCTTTCTTTGACAACACAGCAAAGATTGTAAACTTTTTGTAGGAACTTGTAAGCAGCATTTACACCTTGATTAGACCATTGTATATCTTTTTCTGGAGGACTGTCAGATAGAATAAACCACCTTACTGAGTCAGCCCCATATGATTTAATCATACTTTCAGGATCAATCACATTTTTTTTTGATTTCGACATAGACTCAGAAGGACCTACTCTTACTTCACTTTTATCTGATATTTTTTGATATTTACCGTTATCACCCTTTTCAACTTCCGAAGGAGTTAACCATTTACCATTTTTATCTTTATAAGTTTCATGACATACCATGCCTTGAGTAAACAGGCCCTTAAAAGGTTCCAAATCATTAATTTTATTATTACTTTTCTTTAAGGCTCTCATAAAAAATCTAGAGTAAAGCAAGTGTAATATTGCATGTTCTATGCCACCAATATATTGGTCAACAGGCATCCAATAGTTTACTTTTTTAATATCAAAAGGTTCAGAAACAGTTTCGGGAGAACAAAATCTTAAAAAATACCACGAGGAGTCCACGAATGTGTCTAAAGTATCTGTCTCCCTCACAGCTGGTTTGCCGGTTTTTTTATGGATAGTATTCTTCCAGTTTTTATGAGTTTCTAAAGGGTTTCCACTTTTATTTAAGTCTATATCGTCTGGCAGTTTAACTGGAAGTTCACTTTTATCAACTGGCACAATTGAGCCGTCTTTTAAGTGAATCATTGGTATAGGGCACCCCCAATATCTTTGTCTAGAAATTCCCCAATCTTTTAATCTATATGTTATTTTTTTTTCTCCAATTTTTTGTTTTTCAATTTCTCTTATAATTTTAGATTTTGCTTGCTCTACTGTAAGTCCATTTAAGAAATCAGAATTTATGATCGTTCCATCTCCAACAAAAGCTTCTGTTAAATTATTAAAGTTTTTTGGTTTTGATGGTTCATCAGACACTACTTCGGTAATTTCCAGGTCATATTTTTTTGCAAAATCTAAGTCTCTTTGGTCATGAGCGGGACACCCAAATATAGCTCCAGTTCCGTAGTCCATTAAAATAAAATTAGCGACATAAATTGGTAGTTTTTTGTCTTTAATGAACGGATGAGTTGCAAATAAATTTGTATTAAAACCAATTTTTTCTGCATTTGCTAAAGCTTCCTCTGTAGTACCAACTTTTAAACATTTCTCTTTAAATTCAATATATTTCTGGTCGTTTACAAATTTACTACAAATTGGATGGTCTACTGATATAGCTAGAAAAGAAGCTCCAAAAATTGTATCAGGTCGAGTTGTAAAAATATTTATCTTCTTATTTTCAACTTCGATATTGAATTTTATTTCACAGCCCACAGATTTTCCTATCCAGTTTCTTTGCATAGTTTTTACTTTTTCAGGCCAATTGTTAAGTTCTTCTAAACCTTTAAGCAAATCCTCAGAAAATTTAGTGATATCAAAAAACCATTGAGAAAGTTTTTTTCTTTCAACAACGGCCCCAGATCTCCATCCTCTTCCATTTACAACTTGTTCATTAGCTAGAACTGACTGTTCAACTGGGTCCCAATTTACGTAATTTTCTTTTCTTTTTACAAAACCTTTATTGTAAAAATCGATAAATATTTCCTGTTGATGCTTATAATATTTTTCATCACAAGTAGAAACTTCCAAATCCCAATCAATCGACAAACCCATAAGTTTGAGTTGCCTTTTCATTTCTGAAATATTTTTTTCAGTCCATTTTTTGGGATGTAATTTATTCTCCTTTGCAGCATTTTCAGCAGGAAGACCAAAAGCATCCCAACCCATGGGATGTAAAACATTAAAACCATTCATAAACTTAAAGCGAGCTATCACGTCACCAATTGTGTAATTTCTTACATGTCCCATATGAATTTTTCCAGATGGGTATGGAAACATTTCTAAACAATAAAACTTTTTTGAACTTTTACTGTTATAAAGTTTTTCTTTTTCAAAAGTAGATTGCCATTTTTTTTCAATTGCTTGAAAATTCAGTCTTTCCATAATCTCTATATCTTATTTTTTTTGTTGTTTTTCTAAAATCGCCGCTTCTTTCAAAATAGACGCTGTGAGTTCTTCTTGTATTCTTGATTTGAACAATTCAACATTGCATGTTTGATTTACAGAACATTGTTTTTTGTGAACAGTAATTTTGATACTGTTTGATTGAACAGTATTTGATAAAAATCTCACTGTGATTTTAAGAGCTTGATTTTTGTCAGCGTTATCTGTGTACCAATCAGAGATGATCACACCGCCAGAATAATCAACTGTACTTAGAGGTAAAAAATCCAAAATATCCAAAGTAGCTCTCCACATAGGATTTGAAGTACTAAATTCATAATTCGTACTTCTTGACTTTGAAATTGCTGAACCTAAAGAGACGCCACGCCCTTCTTTAATATTTTGTTTTGCTCTTTCTGGTCCAGATATAGGAACTTTTCTAGTATCTACTTTTTGAAATCCCCCACAGGAAACAATTGATGAAAAAAGAAAAAAACATGCAATTATTTTGATTATATTTCTCATTTTATGGATCTCATTATATTAAATAGCATTGTTTGTTCAAAATCCAATGAAAATACTGTAAATAGGGGCTTTTTGGAGTGTGGTATTAATACAACACTTAAAAAGAATATCAAGCAATTTAATATCTTTTTGTACAATTCTCCTTCTAAAAGGCAGATAAATAGCGTGTTAATTATAATTAACGTTTTAACAAAGGAGAAACAATGAATAAATTAACAAAACTATTGTTCTCAGTAATTTCTTCAGTAGCTATTGCTACATCAGCTTTTGCTGGTGAGTTCACGGTTTCTGGTGGCGTAAAAGCTACATACACAGTATTAGGAAATACAGGAACATCTGGTACGAATGCAATTGGTAAAGGTCTTGGTATATCAAACGAGTTCTCTTTATCAGCTTCAGGCGAACTAGATAATGGTATGACATGGTCATATGCACAAGATATCGACGGTGCTACAGTACAGGACGATGCTAGTTTAGCATTCGGAACTGACTACGGTACAGTTAAAATTTGTGTATCTGAGTGTGGTCTATCAACAAAATACGCGTTTGATAACTCAGCTTATGGCGTAGGTTCTGACACAGGTTATGGTGGCGGCGGAGCTGCTACAACAACTATGCAGTATGGTAACAACATTAGTGCATACAATAACATTCAGTACCATGCTCCAGCGGACGTTCTACCATTAGGTATGACATTCAAAGCAGGTATGACACCAGGTGGTGCAGGTGGAAGTGCTAACGCTTCTGTTCACTCTGTAAATGGTGATGTAACTGGCGAAATGAAACAGTACGCAGTAACTATGGCTCCAATCGATGGCCTAACTTTATCAGCGTCATATTATGACTTTGGTGAAATGGGTAACAAAGATGGCAGACAGAAACAAGAAGGTGGTTCATACGCAGCTAACTATTCATTCGGTCAATTTTCAGTTGGATATGGTGAAACATTACATGCTCCAGCACAGAGAATGACTTCTACATCAGCTGGATCAGCTGTTACTCAACACTATGAAAACGATGCGTTTTCAATTGGTTTTGCAGTAAATGAAAGCTTATCAGTTTCTTACACTGAAGAAAATTCAGAGAAGAAAAACAAAGCTAAAGCAGCTGCTGGAAACACAGCTACTAGAACAGATGTAGAGATGGAAATCACTACAATTGATCTATCATACACTATGGGTGGAGCTACATTAGGAATTTCTAATTCAGAAACTTCTAACGACTCTTACACTTCAGGTGATGACACAACAGAGACAATTGTTGCGATATCTCTTGCATTCTAATTTAGTTAGTTAGAAAAAATTAAAAAAGCCGGTTAATTATATTAGCCGGCTTTTTTTTTATCGCCGATAAACAGGCAAAAGACTTTGCTTTAACTGTATTTAATTTATTTAAGTTTTTCACGTTTATTCCTCCCAAAGGAACTAATTCGACTTGTGATCTTAAAGATATTTTATTAAATTTTTGAACTCCTAAAAATCCTTGCTTATAAGGATAGGCCGTTTCAAAAAGTCTTGAAAAAATAACTACTCTACACCCTTGTTTAATTTTAAGATCAATTTCTTTTTCATCGTGAGCTGCACCAATAACACTATATCCCTTTTTCGAATAAGAACTTAAAAGCAAATTTTTATTATGAGCAGAAATGTATAACCCATCTGCATTTATTTTAATTAAAAGCTTCGTGTCATTAGCAATATATAAATTTACACCATTTCGCCTGCAATTATTTCTAAAGACTTCAAGAGCTTCGATTTTTTCTTTGTTCCCCTGATTTCTATAAATAACGTTAAATTTTTTTCTTTTTTTAATTAAATTTAAATTGAATTCTCTAGTATTATCTATGAATAAGTAGTATTTTTTTTTAAACATCAACATATGAATATAATAACCAATTTTAATAAAATAAAACAAGAAATTAAGAAAAATTTAGTTCAAGAAGAGATAGAAGTCATTGCTGTGAGCAAAACTTTTCCTATTGATCATATATTACCTCTTATTGAACACGGACATAAACATTTTGGAGAGAACAAAGTTCAGGAGGCAGAAAAAAAATGGTCACAGATAAAAAAAACTTCAAATAATTTAAAACTTCATATGATTGGAAGATTACAATCTAATAAGGCTAAAAAAGCTGTAGAGATCTTTGATTATATACATTCCTTAGACAGTGAAAAATTAGCTAGAGAACTCAGCAAAAGACAAAAAGAAAAAGGTAAAAGTTTAGGTTATTTTATCCAAGTAAACCTCGGTTCAGAGGAGCAAAAAGGCGGAATAGATGTTAAAGACATAAAAACTTTTTATAATTATTGTAATCAGCTAGACTTAACAATCTTAGGCTTAATGGCTATACCACCAAATGATAACCAGCCTGAAAAGCATTTTAAAAAAGTATCAGAATTAAATAGCGAATTTAATTTTCAACAGCTTAGTATAGGAATGTCAAACGATTATTTACACGCCATAAAATATGGAGCAACATTTGTAAGAATTGGAAGTGCCATATTTGGATCAAGAAACTAAAGAATTTTTAAATAAGTATTTTTATTTACAATTGATATCAAGTATCTTAAATCTTTCTTTGAAAGTGCTATGCAGCCAAGTGTTGGTGAATAATTATTTTTAGCAACGTGAATAAATATAGCACTACCTTTTTTTTTCCTTATTGGCTTGAGGTTGTAATCAATGATAACAATAATATCGTAAATATTATTTTTTAAATATAATTTCTCAGCACTGTATTTAAAGGGGAACTTAATTAACTTATTATAAAATTTAGAATTTACATCATCACACCATCCAAAGCTTTTCTTCAGTGGAACAGCTTTTAAGCTTGAACGAATATTTTTAACCCTTTCTTTTCTATAAAAAATATATTTTAGTTTAAATCGACCTTTAGGAGTACATTTATCCCCCTCAACTTTTTTATTCGTAATTCCTCTTTTACCAATAGCACATTTTGCCTTATAATCTTTAAAGTAGATAAATTTTTTTTTTAGAATTATATCCATGACTGATAAAAAAAATATCATTTTAGCTTTTGGAAATAAAGAATTTAATGATTCTTTAACTGAAGTTAAAGAATATCTACGTTTTAATTTAGAAACTACAGATAATTTAAAAAATAGTAAATCTATAGACAGTTACGAGGGTTTTATAATTCATGAAGATGCGCTTAAAGAGAATAAATATAAGGACATAATTAAAAATCAAAATTTGAATAAGTTAATGCTCCTTAAGTCAAAAAAAATTAAAGGATTTGATAATATTGAAAAACTTAATTTACCTACATCTGTTGGCCAAATTAATAAAGTAGTTTTTAATAATATTATAAAAAAAGAGTTTAAAATTAATTCTTCTTTAAAAATAAATAATTATAAATTAGATAAAAATCTTAGAAGATTGATAAAAGATGAATTATATTTAGAATTAACTGAAAAAGAAATTGAACTTGTAGAGTTACTTAGAAAAAATTCTTTTACAAAGAAAAAAGAAATACTTTCAACCATATGGAAGTATTCAAAAGAAGCAGACACCCATACTGTTGAAACTCATATTTACAGATTAAGAAAAAAAATTAATGAGATCTTCAAAGATAAATCATTTATAAAAAGTGAAAAAAAAGGATACACAATTTGAAAAGTAGAAATAAATACGCAAAAGATTTAATGACACCCAAGTACAGATCGAGAATAGTCAAACCAAAAAAAGGCAAAGGTAGTTTTAAAAGAAAAAAAAAGATCAAGAATTTAGAATAAAGTTAACAAAATTATAATCTTGCTCCAACCTGTTGAATAACTTTGGATGATAATTCTGTTCCTTTTTCCAGGCTTTCTTTTAAAGATAATTTATTAACATATCCGTGTAAAAACCCTGCCGCAAATAAATCCCCTGCTCCGGTGAGATCAGTTATTTTTAAATCCTTTTTGGCGTTACATTCTATTACTTTATCATTTTCAATAACAATAGCACCCTTCTCTCCACGGGTTACAACTATCATCTTTCCAATTTTCTTAGCAAAAGTAATAACTTCTTTAAAATCTTTTACATTTATTAATGCCATAATTTCTTGCTCATTAGCGAAAGTAATATTTAATTTATTTTGAACTAAATCTAAAAAGTAATCTTTATGTCTCTCAACACAAAACAAGTCAGAAAGAGACATAGCTGATTGTTTAGATTTGTATATTGCTTTATTAAAAGCTTTTTGAGGATCTCCTTTATCCCACAAATATCCCTCTAAGAAAGTAATTTCACTTTGCTTGACTACATCTTCATTAATATCACTTTCACTTATCTTTCCTGCAGTGCCCAAAAAGGTGCACATTGTTCTCTCAGAGTCTGGAGTAATTAAAATTAAACAAGTTCCAGTCGGTATTTTTTCAGATTTTATTTTATAATGAAATTTTACTTGTTCTTTTTCAAGTCCCTCTAAATACTTTCTACCTAAATCATCATCATTTACTTTTCCAATAAAGCCAACCTCATTACCAAGCTGAGAAAGACCAACTATGGAGTTTGCTACTGAACCACCAGAAATTGTCTTTTCTATTTTTAAATTAAGAATAAGATTTTTAAATTCCTTCTCATTGACTAATTTCATTGTGCTCTTTTTCAGCCCATTTTTATCTAAGAAGTTATCATCAATTTTACATATAACGTCTACAATGGCATTTCCTATACCTAAGATTTTCATACTATGCTTTTTTTGTAATAAATTTCTTTTTTCTATTTGGGTAACAGCTTTTACAAATTTTGCAAGTTAATCCAAAGCAATCTCTGGCCTTACAGTACTCTCTGCCATACCAGATAATTTGAAGATGAAGCCTGTTCCAATTTTTTTTAGGGAATATAGTCTTTAAGTCTTTTTCAGTTTGAATAACATTTTTTCCATTTGTTAACCCCCATCTTTGAGCCAATCTATGGATATGAGTATCCACTGGAAATGCTGGAAAACCAAAGCCTTGTGACATAACCACACTTGCAGTTTTATGACCAACACCAGGAAGCTGTTCAAGTTCTACATAAGTATTTGGTACTTTACTGTTATATTCTTCAACCAAAGTCTTTGAAAGATAGTAGATGCTTTTAGCTTTGACTCTAAAAATTCCAATTCTTTTAATCAGTCTTTCTATTTTTTTCCTACCTAGCTTTACAAAATGTTTTGGATGGTAATATTTAGGGTAAATATTCTTGGTTACGTTATTAACATTAACATCAGTGCATTGAGCTGAAAGCAAAACTGAAACAAGTAAAGTAAAAGTATTTTTATAATTTAAAGGAACTGGGACTCTAGGATAGGTATTGTTTAATATTTTTTGAATAATTAATGATTTTTTTTTTTTATTCACTTAAAATTTAAAAGATCTCTCATTGAATAAAGACCTGGTTTTTTTCTCATTAACCATTTTGATGCAGTTAATGCACCTTCAGAGTATAATGCTCTATCAAAAGATTCATGATTTAATGTTACTATTTCTTTACCGCTAGAAAATTTAACTTCATGTTCTCCTATTACATCACTTTTTCTAATTGAGTTAAAATTAATTTTTTTTCCATATGGAATTGTTTTTTTATTTAAATACTTATTTCCAATTAAATTATACAGATTTTTATTTTGTCCATCGGCTATACCTTTAGCTAACATTAAAGCTGTTCCGGACGGGTAATCCTTTTTATGTCTATGATGAACTTCATGTATTTTTGTAAAAAATTTTTTCCCTAGAGATCTAGATGCCACTTCTGTTAAATACATTAATAAATTTACTCCTAAACTCATATTTCCTGCTTTAAGAATAGGAATTTTTTTTGAGTATTTCCTAATTAAATCTTCCTCTTTTTTTGTAAAACCCGTAGTTCCAATTACAACCCTTTTTTTAAGTTTGGAGGCGATTTTAAGAACTTGCAAAGTACATCTAGGAACTGTGAAGTCAATAATCACATCAGCCTTTTTAAATGCATGGAAAGTGTTTAGCTCTGGCTTAATTCCTGAAACCTTTTTTAAAATATTTCTATTTTCTGTAAGAGAAACAATTTTAAATATTTTATCTTTTTTGGAAGATTTAATGAGTTGTTGACCCATTCTTCCTAAACAGCCTGTTATAGTCAAATTGATTTTTTTCATTATTAAATAAGATTTAAAATTACAACAATAATTAATACAATTATAGCCCAAATAGAAATATTTTGAATTAATTGTTTAATTTTGCTGTTAGTATTCAAGAAAGAAGGCAGAACCAAAAATAATACTGCTAAAAGAAAAACAGCAGACATTATCTCTTGCATAACCATATACAATTAAGAATTTTTCCAGAACTTTTTTGCTTTCTCAAAAAAACTTTTTATTATTGGACTTGACTTTTCGTTCTCTATTTTTCTGAATTCCTCTAAAAGTTCCTTTTGTTTAGAACTTAGGCTTACTGGAACATCGGTAATTATTTTAATGTATAAATCTCCAAAACCATTTCCTCTTAGTAATGGCATTCCTTTACCTCTTAATCTCAATTGTTTGCCATGTTGTGTTCCAGCTGGTATTTTAATTTTTGCTTTTCCACCATCAATAGATGGAACTTCTACTGACGTGCCGAGTGCTGCATCAGCAAATGTTATAGGTAATTCGAAATATAAATGTTCATCTGACCTTTTGAAAATACTATGATTGTCCACAGAGATAAATAAGTATAAATCCCCAGTAGATCCACCTTTGCTTCCTGCCTCCCCTTTTCCTGAAACTCTTATTCTTGTTCCATCATCAACCCCTTTTGGGATCTTAACTGAAACACTTTCTTTTGTTTGCGTTTTTCCGTTACCTCGACATTGTTTGCATGGATTATTGATTGTTTCACCATAGCCACTACATTCAGGGCACGTTTGTTGTATCGTAAAAAATCCCTGATTGGATCTTACTTTGCCTCTTCCATTACAGTAGTTACATGTTATTGGCTTTGATCCCGGCTCAGATCCTTGCCCTGAACATCTAGAGCATTTTTTGTAAGTATTGTAGTTCACTTTCTTATTTAGACCGGAGAACGCCTCTTCCATACTAATCGTAACATCGTACCTTAAATCATTACCTCTATTAGAAGCTCTTCTACTAGATCTTCTGCCACCACCAAAGACATCTTCTCCAAAAAAGTCTTCAAAAATATCTGAGAATGAAGACCCAAAATCAAAATTACCAAACCCTTGATTACCACCGCCCTCGAATGCAGCATGACCAAATTGATCATAATTTGTTTTTCTTTTATTATCCGACAACACGTGATAAGCCTCGCTAGCTTCTTTAAACTTATCTTCTGAAGCTTTATCGCCTTTATTTTTGTCTGGGTGGTATTTTAATGCTAGTTTACGGTAAGCTTTTTTTATTTCATCCTTAGAAGCGGATTTTGATACACCTAAGATTTCATAATAATCTCTTTTTGCCACAAGAAATTGCTCCTTTTTTTATCTTAGGCGCTTTTTTCTTTATCTTCTTTTACGTCTTCAAAATCAGCGTCAACAACGTTTTCTTTGTCATTACTTTTATCTTTCGGATCTTGATCTTTTTTATCCTCTTTTGTTTGACCCTTTTGTTGGCTTTTGTAAACAGCCTCACCAAGTTTCATTGAAACCTGTATTAAACTCTGTGTCTTTTTCTTTATATCTTCCGTGTCTGTTCCTTTTAAAGCCTCTTTAAGATCGGAAATACCTGTTTCAATTGATTTTTTTTCATCAGCTGAAATTTTATCTCCGTGTTCTTTTAAACTTTTTTCTGTAGAGAAAACAATACTTTCTCCTTGATTTCTAGCATCGACAGCATCTCTTTTCTTTTTGTCCGCTTCCTTATTTGCTTCCGCATCTTTTACCATTTTATTTATTTCCTCATCTGATAAACCTCCTGAAGCTTGAATCTGTATTTTTTGCTCTTTTCCTGTCCCTTTATCTTTAGCTGAAACACTTACGATACCGTTTGCGTCAATATCAAAAGTCACTTCAATTTGAGGTGTTCCTCTTGGTGCAGGGGGTATGCCAACTAGCTCAAAGTTTCCCAAAAGTTTATTATCAGCGGCCATTTCTCTTTCACCTTGTAGAACTCTTATTGAAACTGCCGGTTGATTGTCCTCAGCGGTTGAAAATACTTGGCTTTTCTTTGTAGGAATTGTTGTATTCTTATCTATAAGCTTTGTAGAAACCCCACCTAAAGTCTCAATTCCCAATGAAAGAGGAGTCACATCTAACAATAATACATCTTTTACATCTCCTTGAAGTACACCAGCTTGAATAGCCGCTCCCATAGCAACAACTTCATCTGGATTTACACTTTTATTAGGTTCTTTACCAAAAAAATTTTTAACGGTTTCGATGATTTTGGGCATTCTAGTCATTCCTCCAACTAAAACAACTTCGTTTATTTCTGCAGCAGAAAAACCAGAGTCTTTGAGAGCTGTTTTACAAGGATTTAAAGTTCTTTCGATTAAAGATTGAACTAAAGCCTCAAGTTTTGCTCTAGTAAATTTTAAGTTTAAATGTTTTGGACCTGTTTTATCAGCTGTTATGAATGGTAGATTTATTTCTGTCTGTGTTGCAGACGAGAGTTCTATTTTTGCTTTTTCAGCAGCTTCTTTAAGCCTTTGTAAAGCAAGCTTGTCCGATTTTAAATCAATTCCATTATCTTTTTTAAATTCTCCTGCTAAATATTCCACGATGGTATCATCAAAATCTTCCCCACCTAAAAAAGTATCACCATTTGTAGATTTTACTTCAAAAACTCCATCGCCTATTTCTAATATTGAAATATCGAATGTACCTCCGCCTAAATCATAAACAGCTATTTTTTTGCCGCCTTTTTTATCAAGTCCGTAAGCAAGTGATGCGGCTGTAGGTTCATTAATAATTCTTAAAACTTCTAATCCTGCAATTTTTCCTGCATCTTTTGTAGCTTGTCTCTGAGAATCATTAAAATACGCTGGAACAGTAATAACTGCCTTAGTCACAGCTTGTCCTAAATATTTTTCTGCGGTCTCCTTCATCTTTTGAAGCACAAAAGCCGAGATTTGTGAAGGAGAATACTTTTTTCCTTTTCCTTCCACCCAAGCATCGCCATTATCTGACTTAATAATTTTATAAGGAACTTTAGAAATATCTTTTTGAACTGAAGGACCATCAAATTTTCTACCTATAAGCCTTTTTACAGCAAAAATTGTGTCTTCAGGATTTGTAACTGCCTGTCTTTTAGCAGGTTGGCCAACTAATTTTTCATCTTTTTCTAAAAAGGCTACAACTGATGGTGTGGTTCTAGCACCTTCTGCATTTTCTAATACTTTTGCCTGCGTACCATCCATTATGGCAACACAAGAATTTGTTGTTCCTAAATCTATTCCTATTACTCTACTCATAATTTCCTTTGTTCACATTTTCTATATGGGGTCTAAATAATTTTCTACAAGGCATTTTTTTATTTATTTTCCTCATTTTTTTCGCTTTTTTTCTTTGAAATCCCAACAAAAGAGGGTCTTAATAATCTTTCACCAAACATAAAACCAGACTGCACCTCTTGAATAATAGTACCGGGTTCAACCTCGTCATCTTCAATTTCAAGCATCGCTTGGTGAAAATTTGGGTCAAACTTTTTATTCAAACAAACAATTTTAGTAATTTTATTTTTTTCAAAGGTTGAAATTAGATCTTTTTCTATTATTTCAAAATTTTTTAAAAACTTTTCAAATTCACTGCTTTTTTTTAAACTTTCATCTTCTTGAATAGATTTTTTTGCTCTGTGAAGGTTATCAATTAAAGTTAACATTTCTTTTGCAAAATTAAACCCACCAAACTCAAAAGCATCTTTAATTTCTTTTTCGAATCTTCTTCTTTGATTTTCAGAGTCAGCTAATGCTCTTAGTAGTTTTTCTTCTGAAACTTTAAGCTTTTCTTCTAGAGAAATTTTAACTTTAGGTTCATCATCCTTCTTTTCATTATAGGACTTTTTATTCTCTTTATTTACATTTTCGTCTTTGTTAGATTTGCTCATATAATTTGCTATATAATGGTTAAAAATATAATTACTAGTGGTTGATGAAAAAAAATAGAAAAATATTAATCGGGACCCATAACGATGGAAAATTTAGAGAAATAAGCAAATTACTCAGCAAAAGAATTAAGAAGATTTCACCGAAAAATTTAAATATTAAGGTTCCAAAAGAAACCGGTAAAACGTTCAAATCTAATTCTGAGCTTAAAGCTAATTTTTTTTATAAAAAAACAAAAATAATTTCTTTATCAGATGACTCCGGTCTCGAGATCGTGGCATTAAATAAAAAACCTGGAATTTATTCAGCAAGATGGGCTAAGAAAAACGGAAGTTTTAAAAAGGCGATGTTAAACATTTTAAAAAAAATTAAAAACAAAAAGAATAGGAAGGCACGATTCACATGCAGTTTATCAATTAAATTAAATAAAAAAAAAATTATTACTTCTATTGGATATATTTATGGAAATATTTCACATAAAATTTTAGGAACAAAGGGTTTTGGTTATGACCCAATTTTTATTCCTAATAGGTCAAAATTAACTTTTGGGCAAATGAATATTTCTAAGAAAATGAAAATTGATCATAGAAGTGAAGCATTTAAAAAATTAAAAAAAAAACTAAAACTTTATAAATTTTTTATCTGAAACTTTATACATATTAAGTTTTTGTATTAATTTACCATCTATAAAGTTAAAAGTACCAATTTTTCCTTTAACACTATCTTTAATGATAAAATCTTTCATTGAGGTAATTTTATGATTTTTCTTATTCCATATATAATAGATTAGTCCCAAAGCATCGTATGTTAATATTGTAATTTCACTTGGCTGAACACCATATGTTTTAAAGTATTTATTTTTATATTTCTCAAAATTTTTTATATCAATCGAAGGGTAGTAAAGATTTTTTATTGAATTTTCTAAAAATATACTTTTGTCAAACCATTGATTAACAGTTATTATCAGTACATCATCTTGATCTACATCTGTATAAACTAACGAGGTTAGGACACTTTTTAAACTATCTCCAAAATCGATAATTAAAACAGAGTCGAAATTTACTTTACCTATTGTGTATTTTTGCTCTAATCTTTTTAATTCTATCTTTGAGGCTTCATCATCTTTTTCTTCTAAGACTTTTACCCTTGAAACCAGATTTCTCTTTCTTTGTTTATAATTTGTAAGTTTTTCAATATCGCTTGTAAGAATTTTAGGATCAGCACTATATTTAAAAATTTTTTTATTGTTTATATTTATATTGCTTATTTTTGAATCTACAAGAGAAGTATACTTATTTTCAGGGTACATGATGATAGTCTTTTTTCTTTTGTTTTTTTTTATAAAGCTCTCAATTGATTTTATTTGCGATTCTAGACTAATGCCTACACTTAAAACGTTACTTTGAATTTTGGGGTTTATATTTGAAGGAGAAATAAAAATCATATCTTTGTAATTTAATACTTTGCTAAAATCTTCATGACTTATTGGTCCAATAATTATTTTTACATTTTCCTCTCTTAGTGACTCAATAGATTGTATTAACTTTTCTGAATTATTAAATCCGGAGTCCCTAGGAAAAATTTTTATCTGATCATCACCAATTTCATCTAAGGCAAGTTGAAGTGAAAGCATAATTGATTGACCTATGTCCTTATACTCTCCACTAAATGGAGCTAATAGACCTACCTTTAAAGATTTTTGGTTTTCATCTGCAAAAGTTTTAAAATTAAATGATAATAATATATAAGTAATTATAACAATTTTTTTACATAATTTTATGAATGATTTCGAAAAAGGTCTGTACATTGTTTCAACACCAATTGGAAATTTAGAAGATATCACACTTAGAGCGATAAAGATTTTAAAAAATTCTGACTTTATACTTTGTGAAGATACTAGACATTCATCTAAACTTTTAAATAATTTTAACATAAAAAGTAGATTACTCCCTTATCATAAATTTAATGAGAAAAAATCCATCAATAAAATCATACAATATTTAAATGAGGGCAAAATTTTGTCGCTAATCTCTGATGCCGGTACACCAGTTCTATCAGATCCAGGAAATATAATCATAAACGAATGTATTGAAAACGATATTAAGATTTTTACTATCCCAGGACCATCTGCAGTATCTGCAGCAGTAAGCCTATCTGGTTTTGGAGATAGGTTTTTATTTTATGGTTTTTTGCCAAAAACTAAAAACGATCTTGATAGATTATTTAAAAATTTGAATATTGAAGGTTATTCATTGGTTTTTTTTATTCCAGCAATAAAAATAAATTTTTATTTAAAATTCTTTAAAAAATATTTTTCAGGTCGAAATATATTTATAGCTAGAGAAATGACTAAAAAACACGAAACTTATTATAGACAAACTATTGATAAAATAGATTTATTCAAAACACAATTAAAAGGGGAACTAACAATTGTAATTTCAAAAAAAACAAAAAAAAATTCATTAACAACAGACTATGTTAAAATAGAAAAACAAGTTATAAAGTACCTTAAAAGCTATACCGTGAAAGATATTGTAGAACTAATGTCAAAAAAAGAACAAATATCAAAAAAAATTATTTATAATTTTTGCATTAAAAATAAAAAATGAGAGCATATTTACTTATTTTATTAATACTAATTTTCCTTTCTAGCTGCTCTCCTGCAAGTCGTTTTGGTGCGGGAGTAGATATTACTTTTGACCCAAGAACTATTGGTATGCAAATCGATGATACTATTATGCAAAAAAACTTAGTAGCAAGGCTATCTTTAAGTGAGAAAAAATATTTTATTAAAATACAAGTAGAGGTACTAGATGGACGAATATTTTTATCAGGAAAAGTAGATGAACCTGAGGAAAAAATAAAAATTACTAAACTAGCCTGGGAGACTAAAGGTGTCAGAGAGGTAAAAAATGCTATTACAATTAAAGGGGAATCCAATTTTAAACAAACTGCAAAAGATATCCTTATAACTAGTCAATTAAGGACTGCTTTAATTTTTAATAAAAAAACTAAATCTAGAAATTATACTTTAGAAACAATCAACAAGAAAATTTATATTTTTGGAATAGCAATGGATAACGAGGAAAAAAAGGAAGTTCTTTTAGAGGCTGAAAAAATATACGATGTTGAAAAAGTTATTCCCTCAATATATTTAGCGACCGAACTTAGTAGAAATAAAATTTAGCTCTTATCGTAGTCTATCACTTCAGCAGAATAAGCTGCGATAGACGCGAGATTTAAAATATCGGAGGTGCTTGATCTTAGCGGGGCAACTTCAATTGGCAAATCTAAACCAATTAGTAGAGGTCCAATTAATTTAGCGCCACCAAATGATTTCATTAATTTAGTTGATATAGCAGCACTATGTAAAGCTGGCATAATGAGAATATTTGCATTACCAACAATCTTTGAAAAAGGATAAACATCTTGATAAATAGGATTTAAAGCTACATCTGGCTGCATTTCTCCATCAAAATCAAAATTAACTTTTTCCTTTTTTAATAATTCGATTGCCTCTCTCACATGTTGTGTGTTTCTAGATATTGGTTTACCAAAAGTTGAATGAGATAAAAAAGCAACTTTAGGATCGAAACCAAAAAGCTTAGACACTCTTACACATGATTTTGAAATTTCAACTAATCTTTTCGAAGAAGGGAAATCTTCAACATTTGTATCTGCAACCAACACAGTCCTTCCTTTAAAAACTATCATTGTCATACCAAAAATAGGCTCCCCTTTTCTTGCATCACAGACATGTTTTAATTTTTCTATAGACGCTGCATAGTGTCTAATATTTCCTGTAACCATCGCATCTGCATCTTTACAAGCAACCATAGAGGAGCCAAACGCTATTCTGTCATTTCTTACTAATCGATCTACATCTCTCTCTAGTTGTCCTGTTCTTTGAAGTTTTTTGTATAAATACTTAGTGTATTTCTCTCTCTTATCTTTGTTAGTCGAGTTGACTATTTCAATGTTAAAATTCTCGTCCAAACCAATTTTTTTTAATGTTTCTTTAACTCTTTTTTCATTTCCAATTACAACTGGAGTCCCTAATTTGTTTTTTCCAAACTCAATTGCTGCTTTAAGCATGTTCTCATCTTCACCTTCTGCAAAAATAACTTTTTTTGGACTCTTTTTAATATTTGCATTAATCCCTTGCATTAAAGACATTGAAGGATCCAACCTAGCAGATAGTTGGTCCTTATAACTCTCTAAATTGTCAATTTTCTTTCTTGCTACACCACTCTTTATTGCTGCTTCAGCTACCGCAGAAGGTATTCTTCTAACAAGCCTCGGGTCAAACGTTGAAGGTATTATATAATTTTTCCCATACTTTGGCCTTTCCCCTCCATAAGCAGAAACTACTTCATCAGGAACATCTTCTCTTGCTAACAAGGCTATTGCGTTGGCAGCAGCAACTTTCATTTCATCATTAATAATTTTAGCTCTGACATCCAGCGCTCCTCTAAAAATGTATGGGAAACCTATAAGATTATTTACTTGGTTAGGATAGTCAGATCTTCCAGTTGCTATAATTGCATCATCACGTACCTCATTAATTATTTCAGGTTTTATTTCAGGATCAGGATTTGCGCATGCAAATATAATAGGATTTTTTGCCATTGATTTAATCATGTCGCGATTGACGACATCTTTTGCGGACAATCCTAAAAACACATCTGCACCTTCCATTGCCTGTTGCAATGTTCTAAGTTTGGTTTCAGCTGCATGAGCTGATTTGAATTGATCTACTTGATCTCTACCTTTATAGATTACTCCCTTTCTATCGCACATAATAACATTTTCGTTTTTTACGCCTAACTTTTTAAATAAATTTGTACATGCAATAGCTGATGCACCCGCACCGTTCACAACTATTTTTACTTTATCGATCTTTTTATTTGAAATATCTAACGCATTTATTAAGGCAGCTGCGGTAATAATAGCAGTACCATGCTGGTCATCATGAAAAACAGGTATGTCTAAAATTTCTTTTAACTTTTGTTCTATTATAAAACAATCAGGAGCCGCGATGTCCTCTAAATTTATGCCACCGAAAGTTCCAGCAATGTTTTTTATTGTAGAGATAATTTCTTCAGAATTTTTATTATCTATTTCAATATCAATCGAGTCTATATCAGCAAATCTTTTAAATAATACTGCTTTTCCTTCCATCACTGGTTTCGAAGCTAATGAACCGAGATTTCCTAAACCAAGAATTGCAGAACCATTACTTATTACAGCTACTAAATTTCCTTTTGAGGTATAGTCGTAGGCTTTTGAAGCGTCTTTAGATATCTCTTTTACTGGTGCAGCAACTCCAGGCGAATAAGCAAGCGATAAATCTCTTTTTGAAATAAGAGGTTTAGATGAATTAACCTCAATTTTGCCAGACTTATTGCCTATATGAAAATCTAATGCTTCTTTATCTGTATAATGATCAATTTTTGATTTTTTTGTCATTGGATTTTGAGTATGTAATATATAAGTGAATATATCACTGATAATTTTGTCTTAAATATGAATTTATTATCTTCAACCACTGTATTTAGTTTTTATACGATGCTAAGCCGGGTTCTAGGTTATTTAAGGGATATTTTGATAGCAATATTCTTGGGCACTTCAGTATATGCTGATGCTTTTTTCGTTGCGTTTAGACTTCCAAATACTTTTAGGAGATTGTTCGCAGAGGGTACGTTTAATGCTGCTTTTATTCCAAGTTATACTTCTGAAAAAATCAAAAGCAAAGCTCAAGGTAAAAAATTTGCAGATGAGGTCTTAACCTTGTTAATTTTAGGTCTTTTAGCGATAGTTTTGATAGTGGAAATTTTTACTCCTTACGTAGTATATTTAATTGCTCCAGGATTTATCGATGATAATACTAAATTTAATTTAGCGGTTAATCTAACAAGAATCACTTTCCCCTTCTTAGCTTTTGTAAGTCTAGCATCTTTTTTTGCGGGGATACTAAATTCTGAAAATAAGTTTGCAGCTGCAGCTGCTGCCCCGATCTTTTTAAATTTAATTTTAATATTATCTCTAATTATTTCATACTATTTTGAACTAGATTTCGCACTTAATTTATCATACGGGGTTTCACTATCAGGTTTTATACAATTAGTTTTTTTAATTTTCTTTGCCTCTAAACATTATCAACCTTCACTGATCTTAAAAAATAAAATTAGACAAAAAGTAAAATTTTTCTTAAAAAAACTTTTGCCCAGCATTTTTTCTTCGGGTGTTATGCAAATTAGTATTTTGGTTGGAACAATTATAGCATCATTTCAATCTGGAGCAGTTTCTTATCTTTACTACGCAGATAGAGTTTATCAAATTAATCTTGCTATAGCCGGCATTGCAGTGAGCACAGTGTCTTTACCAATACTAAGTAAATTAATTAAGGATAAAAAAATTAATCAAGTTAACAAAATTCAAAATAAATCTTTGGAACTATCTTTATTATTGTCACTTCCGGCTAGTATAGCTTTAATCATTGGTTCTAAAGAAATAGTCAGTGCTTTATTCGGCTATGGATCTTTTACTGAAAACGATATTGAACAAACATCACTCGCACTAAGATACTTTGGCTACGGCATACCAGCTTTTGCAATTTTAAAAGTATTTGCAAATTTCTTTTTTGCTAGAGACAATACAATTATACCATTTAAAGTTTCATCAATAGTCGTTATCATAAATATTGTTGTTAGTGTTTTATTTTTCAAACAAATAGGTTTTATTATAATTCCTATTGCCACGACTTTATCTGCTTGGATAGGTATTTTTTATTATTTATATCTTCTTTTAAAAGTTGGTTATTTAAAAATTGATCATGGTTTGTTAATTAACTCAA
>CACJUZ010000008.1 GCA_902596745.1 uncultured Pelagibacteraceae bacterium
GAAAAAAAAATTAGCTAAAATTATCAATAGAAGAATAAATTTTTGTTTCTAAGTCATTTATAAAAACGTTTTTATCTTTTCCAGGTTCTATAGGATCTAAAAAAACTATCTTTATATCATGATTATGTTTTAAAAAACTATTTTTCGGCCAGACTTTACCAGTATTTAAAGCAACAGGGACACAGGGTAAATTTAATACTTCATAAATTCTGCCTGCACCTTTTTTAAATGGCGTTTTTTCACCAAATCTAACTCTTGTTCCTTGTGGAAATATTAATAAAGGTCTTTTACTACTTTCAATATTTTTTTTAATTTTTTCAAAAAAATTTAAATTATCTTTTGTTATTGTATCTCTTACGATATCTATCGAACCAATTTTTTTTAAATACCAGCCAAATAAAGGGATTTTAAGAAGTTCTTTCTTAAGTATAAAAATAGGGTACTGTAAAGGAGCTTGGAGTATAAATGTTTCAAGTAAAGATTGATGTGCACTTGCAACAAAATATCTTTCATTTTTTTTTAAATTTTCTATTCCAGAAAAAGTAACTTTAACACCTAATATAAATCTTAATAAAAATATAATTATATACGCTAATATTTTTCCACAAATAAGAGTTGTTTTTCTCGGTAAAATTAATGTTGGTAAAGCTATAATAAAAACCAATATTAAAGTTAAATAAAATAATGTAGTAAATAAAAGTGATCTTATAAATTGCATTACTGGTTAAGTAAACTTTTTATATTTTGTTTTTTTCTAATTACTCTAGCTTTAGATTTATTTATAATTATTTCAGCTATTAAAGGTTTGGTATTATAGTTTGAAGACAAAGAAGCTCCATAAGCCCCGACATCTGCTATAGCAACGTAATCTGATTGATTCAGATTTTGATATTTATTATATTTGATAAATTTGCAAGTGGTCTCACATATAGGGCCAACAAATTCAATTGGTCCTTTATTTTTTTTATTATTTTTACTAATTGGAATTATATTATGAACTGCATCATAAAGAGCAGTTCTCATAAAATCATTCATACCTGCGTTGAGTATTGCAAAAGTTTTATTAGATCCTTTTTTTAGATATTGAACTTTAGTTACTAAGATAGCCGAGCTACCCACAATTGCACGACCGGGTTCAAATATAATGTTGCAATTATATCTTTTTTTAAACTTTTCCACTAAATTTGAATAGTTTTTAAGGTTTATCTTTTTATCATTCTTTTTATAAGTGATACCAAATCCTCCTCCAAGATCTACAAACTTGAAGTTAATTTTTGTTTTATTAATTATTTCCTCTAAAACTTTTAAAGTTTTTTTAAAAGGATTTTCACTTAATATTTGACTGCCTATATGTACACTTATTGCATTGAGTTTCAAATTTTTTAATTTTTTTGTATTAATACAAAAAGAAATTAAATTTGTCTTTGAAAGACCAAATTTATCCTCTGCTTTTCCAGTAGAAATTTTTTTATGTGTAGGAGCGTTTATATCAGGGTTAAGTCTGATACCAATATTAGACTTTTTCTTAAGTTGACCTGCAACTTTATTAATCAGAATGGCTTCATTTTCCGATTCAACGTTTATTAATAAAATATTTTTTTTAATAGCTAATTTAATTTCTTCCTCTGTTTTACCTACACCTGAGAAAACAATTTTACTTGGTTTTATGCCAGATTTTAAAGCCTTAAGTAATTCGCCTCCAGAAACTACGTCCGCACCTGATCCCATCTTTCTTAAAATTTTTAAAATTTGAATGTTTGAATTAGCTTTAACCGAAAAACAAATTAATGGATTAGATTTTTTAAAATTATTTAAAAATGATCTATAGTTTTCAATAATACAACTTTCTGAATAAAGATAAAATGGGGTATTAAATTTCGATGCTAGTCTTTTGACAGAGACGTTCTCTACAAATAGATTATTATTTTTGTATCTAATAAAAGACATATATTAAATTAATTTTGTAAAATTTTTTATTGATCCTTGGTATTCTGGGTTAGATTTTTTTCCACAAGACCCAAGTAAAAAAACCAGTATTATAAGAGTAATAACAAACTTCATCTAAGTTCCTTTTTATATTTTTTTAGCATATTTTTTACATTTCTTTCAGATGTTCCACCATAGGAATTTTTTGAATTCATCGAGTTTTTGACATTAAATATTTTTAAAACATCTTTATTTAAGTTTTTATAAAATTTTTTTATTTCATTTAAAGTTAATTCGTCCAAATTTTTTTTATTTTTTTCTGCATAATTAACTATTTTCGATGAAATATTGTAAGCTTCTCTAAAAGAAATTTTTTTGTCTCTTACAAGATAATCAGCAAAATCTGTTGCAGTTGTATAGCCCGTTTTTGCCATATCGAACATTCTTGTTTTGTTTGGATTAACGTTTTTAATTAATTCATTGCTCATAGTTAGTGTGTCTTTTAGGGTGTCAAAACCATCAAAAACTAACGCTTTATCATCTTGTAAATCCTTAAAATATGAAATTGGAAGTCCTTTCATTATCGTTAACATAGAATTTAATTTTCCATAATTAATTCCAGTTCTACCTCTAATAAGTTCTGCAGGGTCCGGGTTCTTTTTTTGTGGCATGATAGATGAGCCTGTAAGCATTCTATCATTAAAACTAATTAATTGATAAGCGTCAGAATTTAATATTATAAAATCTTCAGCCATTCTGGATAAATGCATCGCACATACAGCGCAAGCATAGAGAAAATCTATTGCAAAATCTCTATCAGAAACTGTATCAATTGAGTTTCTTGTAGGTTTCTTAAAACCTAGTCTTTTAGATGTAAAATTTCTATCTATATTATACGATGTCCCGGATAAAGCTGCAGCTCCAAGAGGCGACTCATTGATTAATTCCATATTGGTTTGAAATCTTTTTTTGTCTCTTTTAAGCATCTCATAGTAAGCTAAAAGATAATGAGCGAATGAAACTGGTTGTGCATTTTTTAGGTGTGTAAACCCAGGCATTACTGTACCCACATTTTTATCTGCCTTATTTACTATATTTTTCATTAAAAAATTTAACTCTTTAATCAAAATTAAAGATGAATTTTTTACCCATAGCTTAAAATCTGTGACTACTTGATCGTTTCTTGATCTAGCGGTATGCATGTAACCTGCTGAATTACCAATTATTTCAAATAATTTTTTTTCAATATTCAAATGAATATCTTCATATTTCTCTTTAAATATAAATTTACCTTTTTTTATTTGTCCTTTGATCTTATCTAATCCTTTGAGAATTTTTTGACCTTCTTTAGTAGGTATTATTTTTTTTTTAATAAGCATTTGAGTATGGATTTTCGAGGCATAAATATCTTGTTCGTATAGTCTTTTATCTACATTAATAGAAGCCCCAATTCTTTGAAATGATTTAGAGACCGGGGTTTTAATTCTGCCTGACCAAACTGTCTTATTTTTATTTGTCATAAACTGTGTTATTTTCAATTTAAATTAATATGAAAATTAGTAAATCTTTTAAAATCATAACGTTCATTTTTATAGGTTTTTTATTTGTTAATAACCCGTTAGCGTATGCTGAACTTCCTAATAATCTTATTATTCACGATAAACCTAAAAAAATCACAAACGTATCTTTTAAAGATATCAACCTTCAAGACGTGGATCTATCCAAAAATAAAGGCAAGATCATGGTATTGAATTTTTGGGCTACTTGGTGTGCTCCTTGTAAAAAGGAGATGCCATCACTTGAAAAACTTGCTCAAGATTTACCTCAAATAAATGTTTACCCAATAAACATGGAGCCACCTAATAAACTTAGAGTAAGAGATTGGTTACAAGATATAGGTGTAGTTAGTTTGAACACCTATTTTGACCCAAAATTGGACTTAGCAAAAAAATTTAAATTAATTGGAATGCCGACTACAGTTTTACTTAATCAAGAAGGACATGAGTTTGGGAGAATAATGGGTGAATTTGATTTTAACGAAAAAAAATTTAGAAATTTATTAAAAGACAAAATTAATCTTTAAAAAAATAAGCAAGTAATACCAAAACAATTATCGCGATAAATTGAAGAAGAACTCTTAATTGCATTAATTTATTTGAGTATTTTTTACTAGTACTTCCCCCTTTGAATAAAGTATAAATACCTAATATAAGTACTATGGCGACAGCACCAAGAAGTGAAAAGCCAATAAAGTTAAATAAAAGTTCTGACATAGAAAGATATATATAATGAGCTACTCGTTAAATACAACTGTTATTAATGAAACTAATAAACAGAGGGCTGATAACGCAATAATTTTATGTCATGGATATGGCGGTGATGGAAAGGATATTTCTATTTTAGCAAATTATTGGAAAAATTATCTTCCCAAGACTGTATTTCTCTGCCCAGATGCACCAGAGAGATGTGCTGTAAGTCCGTCCGGATTTCAGTGGTTTGATTTAATGGATCAAACTAAAGATGAAATATTGACCAAATCTTTAGTCGCAGAATTTAAATTGAATAAATTTATTGATGAAGTTAAATCAAATCTTAATTTACCAGCAGAAAAAATTATTTTATGTGGGTTTAGTCAAGGTTGCATGATTAGTTTACAAACGGGACTAAAAAGAGAAGATAAGATAAATTCTATAATTGGATATTCAGGCAAAGTTATTGATACAAAACACATTGAAAACAATATTAAGTCAAAACCAGATATTATATTGATGCATGGTGATAAAGATGAGGTTGTTCCTGTTAGTTTTTTACTTGAAGCCAAAGAATTATTTAATAAAATGAATTATAAAATTCAGACAAAAATATTTAAAAATTGTGAGCACAGAATACCCCAGGAAGGATCCAGTCTGGGTCTAGAATTTATTCAAAACCGAATGTATTAATTTAAAAAAGTGTAACAAAATTATAACTTGATTTAATTTTTTTTATCATTTAGCTTTAGTCATGATTATTTCTGCTAACGAAAAAGTGCCATTAGAAAAATGTCCTGCATTAGTTTTAAATGCAGATTTTAGACCACTGAGTTATTATCCTTTATCTTTATGGTGTTGGCAAGATGCAGTAAAATCAGTTTTTCTAAACAGAGTTAGTATTGTATCAAATTATAAAAGAAAAATTCGCAGTCCTTCATTTGAAATGAACCTTCCTAGCGTAATTGCACTTAAAAGTTTTATTAAGCCCTCAGACAATCCGAATTTTACAAGGTTTAATGTTTTTCTAAGAGATAAGTTTACTTGTCAGTATTGTGGAGATAAAAAAGATTTAACTTTTGATCACTTGTTACCAAAATCTAAAGGTGGTGTTACAGATTGGGAAAATGTAGTGACTGCTTGTTCAACATGCAATGTTAAAAAAGGTGGTAAATTATATGAGTCTAGTGGAATGAAATTATTTAGCAAGCCTTACAGACCAACTGTTGACGACCTTCATAAAAATGGAAGAAATTTTCCCCCAAATTTTTTACATGAAAGTTGGATGGATTACTTATACTGGGATATTGAATTAGAACCTTAATTATATTTTTTCTGAAATAGCGATTGCTATTCTTGAGGAAGTTTTAATCACCTTATCTAAAATACTATATAATCCAGATTTAGTTGCACCACTCTCGTAAGCGATATCTTTGTGATCCAATTCATCTTGTCTAAACTTCATAATTTTCTTTTTCAATTCCTCTTCATCTTCCCTGAGTTTATAAGTTTGATCTTTATAATGACCGTCAATAACTTCTTCAACTGAAGCAGTACAAAGCATTGCTGCTTTTTTTCCCATCATTGCAGTGCCAAAGCCAAGTGTAATACCCATTAAATCCCAAAGAGGTAAAAGTTTAGTCGGTTTAATATTTCTTCGCTGAATTTCTTTATCAAAAAATTCAAAATGTTCTTTTTCATGCTCTCGCATATCTTCTATTTTCCTCTTTAGTTCATCATCTTGTTTAAAAGTTTTTAGTGCTAATAATTGACCTTCATAAATCTTTATAGCACCTCGCTCACCAGCATGGTCTACTCTAATAATTTCTTCTAAAGTTTTTTTATCTGTTTTATTCATTTTTAATAATCAACCTTAATAATATAATACTTATTATTGTAGATAAAACTGCGTTAAATGTAGCAAGTGATAAACCAAATATTGTAAAAGTAACCTCTTTGCAACTAATCGGAGTGTTTTCTAATGTTTTTAAAAGTTCATCAGTATTTTGAACTTTATTACTTCCACCAAGTTCGCATAATAGGCTCTCACTAAAAATTCCTTGTTCAATCCCTACATGATACACTGATACTACAGCACCAAATACAAATAAAATAAAAATTATAAATAGAATTATTTTATCCCATTTTTTAATAAACAATAACAGTGAACTTAATATTAAAGTACCAAAATAAGGAATACGCTCAATTTTACACAAGTTACATGGTTCGTGGCCAAGTATAAATTCAACAAAATATGCAAAACTTAACGAAAAAAAACTTATTAAAATTAATGAATTTAAAACAAAATTTCTATTCATATTATCTTAAATAAAAATATATTCCTAAAAAAATTATTACTAATATAATTCCAATAATTGTGAACAATTTAAAACCCTCCTTTTTAAGAAGTATTTCAAATTTATCTCCAAATTTCATTGATAAATATGATACTATAAAAAATCTGAGTCCTCTTGAGATTAAACTTATCAATATAAATAAATAAATATTAAAACCTATAAAGCCACTAGTAATCGTAAAGACTTTGTAAGGAAGAGGAGTAAAACCTGCTAAAAATAAAGTTCCAATCCAAAATACTACACCTGTTTTATTTGATAACTTGTCCTGTAAAACGAAGACTTTGTCCTCATAATTATAAAACTCTATAATACTCATAGAAAACTCCAAAAACATACTTCCTAGAAAATAACCTAAAATTCCACCTAAAACTGAAAACAGCGTAGCTATTAAAAAAATTTTTATAAAATTCTCTTTTTTTGCTAGAACCATAGGTACAATCATTACATCTGGTGGTACTGGGAAAAACGAACTCTCGATAAAAGATATAAAAGCCAGGAAAGGCTTAGAAAATTTATGCCTAGCTAATTCTAAACATCTATCATATAATTTTTCTAACATTAACACTTTTATAAGCATGTCTGAAAAAAAAGAAATAAAAAACTTAACCAATTTAACAAAAGTAGACTTTCAAAAAAAAGATAAAAATGAGTTTAAAGATGATTTCATAAGTAGATCTGAAGTACATTCTATATTATCTACAAATTTTGGAAGAATAAGTGATCATTGGTTTAAATTTTCTACTACCTGGAATTACAATGCTTATCAAACATTTCAAGATATGGATAAATACTTGATCCTGATTTATCTCGTTCAAAAGTCTTTTCGTCATTACGCGGATATACATATTATTCACTCCGAGGAACAATTTTATACCAAAGAGGAATTCGAAATTGAAAAAATAAATTTAATCGAAATTTCTGAAGATCTCTCAATTGCGAAAGAAACAGTAAGAAGAAAAATTAACGAACTAAATACAGACCAGATTATTGTGAGAAAAGGAAAAAAGATTATTTTAAAACCTTTAACTTTTGTCCATCAAAGACCCAAACATTCAGTAAAAACTTTATCTCAATTTTTACATATATGCTCAAAATACTTAGCTACACAGGAATGGTTCGGTTCTCTTGTTGAAGCAAAAAAAATAGAAGATTTTATAAGACAAAATTTTACACTTGTTTGGAGGTTTTTCTTTAGATTTAAAATCCCATTTTTAATAAGACAAAGAAAATTTTTTGGAGACTTAGAAAGTTTTATTGTATCTGGCACTATATTTGCGAACAACATAGTTCGACTCAAAGAAAAATATAAAAATAATCCTGTAACTCAAAATTCTGAAGTAAATGATCTTGGCCAAGAAAATTTTGTTGGGTGGGCTAAATTTATAATTTTATCAAAAGAACCTATTCTTGGTATGAATGCTTCTTCAATTTCTGAAATTACTGGTATTCCAAGAGCAACAGTAATAAGAAAACTAAGAATTTCTGAAAAGACTGGCATGATATTCAAAGATAAACAACAGCTTTACACAATTGGAAAGACATATAAATCTAAACTTAAAGATCTTGGAAAAGTATTTTCTGAGAACCAAATTGATTTATGTAAGTTTGTATCAACTTTCTTCGAGCTCTATAGAAATCCTAATGTTAACAAAAATCTTAAATAAACTCTTTATTGAAAGTATTATTTTATAATATACTTAATTAAGGGCGAATGGTGGAACTGGTAGACGCGCCGGACTCAAAATCCGGTGGTAGCAATACCTTGAGAGTTCGAGTCTCTCTTCGCCCACCAAATTATGGATATTAGTAAATTAAATAGTTTAGTTGAGCTTTATTTTGAAAAAGCAAAAAATATAGATGAACAAAAAACTTTTTTGAAATGGTTAAAACCTGGAAAGCAAACTTATAATTGGAAAAATATTACTGAAAGAATTTATAAACTCTCTTATAAAATTAAGACTATAATCAATGAGGGTGACAGATGTTTAATCTTATCGGAGAATAGACCTTATTGGTTAATGGCAGATATTTCAATCATGAATGCTGGAGGAATATCGGTTCCTATTTTTACAACATATTCAGCAAGCGATTACGAATATATACTAAATGATTGCAAACCTTCGTTAATAATCGTTTCAAATCAAAATCAATTTAATAAAATAAAAAAATTCTTAAATAAAGAAGTTAAAAAGATCATCTCTTTTGAGAAAATTGATACGGAAAGTTTAATTATTACAGAAATATTTAAAAAAGAAAATTTCGAGAAAATCATAAATAAAAATTTAACAAGAAATAAACCTGCGTGTATAATTTATACTTCTGGGACTTCAGGAAATCCAAAAGGAGTCGTTTTGAGTCATGGAGGTATATTGTCTAATTGTGAAGGTGCTGTAGAATTACTACAACCTTTAATACAAAAACAAAATCCTATATTTTTAACTTGGCTGCCACTATCACATTCTTACGAACATACTGTTCAATTTATACAAATTCTTGTTGGCGCTAAAGTTTTTTATGCTGAAAGTCTAGAAAAATTAATTCCTAATATGTCAGTAGCTAAACCAACTATCATGACAGCAGTTCCGAGGTTTTATCAAAATATTTTCCAAAAAATAAATATAAATTTTGAAAAACAAAAAGGTTTTAAAAAAAAATTAATTAATAAAACTTTAGATCTAGGAAAAAAAATACTTCAAAAAGATAAATTAAGTTTAAGCGAAAAAATAATTAATTTTTTATGTGAACTATTAGTAAGAAAAAAAATTAGAAATCAATTTGGAGGTAATCTTCAAGCGTTTGTGTCAGGGGGTGGAGCTTTGGACAGAAATATTGGTGAGTTTTTAAACTCTGTAGGCTTGCCAACACTTCAAGGGTATGGTCTGACTGAGGCATCACCAGTTGTAAGTTGTAATCTTCCAGATCTAGTGAAAGTAGAAACTGTCGGTCCACCATTTAGAAATAATAAAGTTAAAATTGCTGAAGATGGAGAAATTCTAATTAAGGGTGAAAACGTTATGTTGGAATATTGGAATTTAAAAGAGGAAACAGAAAAAACTATCAAAGATGGATGGCTTCATACCGGGGATATAGGTGAATTAGATAGTAATAATTATTTAAAAATAACAGATAGAAAAAAAGATATAATTGTTAATCTTGGTGGAGATAATATTTCACCTAGTAAGATAGAGAATATTCTATGTTTGGATGAAAATATTAAACAATCTTTAGTTTATGGAGATAAAAAAAATTATTTAGTTGCACTTATTGTTAGTGAAAAAGAAATTAAAAAAGAAAAAATTAAACTTATAATTGAAAATATAAATAAAAATTTGACTCAAATAGAAAAAATTAAAAAATTTGTTTTAATTAACGAAGAATTTACAATTAATAACGGAATGTTAACACCAACTTTAAAGTTAAAAAGAAAAGAAATAATAAAAAATTATAAACAACAATTAGAAAATCTTTATTAAATTTAATTTAAAATAAATTAAATAATCTTAAAAAAACATTGATATTACTCAACTTTTTAAAGTATTTAAAATTAAACTATTTTAAACAAAAAAATTTAATTTTAATAAAAATTTACACTTTACTTTGTGTTTGACATCAAAGAAAAAAAACTTAAAGATTAAATAACAAAACGAATCATAAAGATTTGTTTATAAACAGGGAGATAAGATGGCTAAAAGAAGAAAAAAAGCTAAAAAGAAAAAAGCTAAAAGAAGAAAAAGAAGAAGAAGATAGTACTCTTCTAAATTCTTTGTTAATTAAACGCCCTTTTTAATTTTTTAAAAAGGGCGTTTCTATTTTTAATTTTCAAGTAAATTTCTATTTCTTCCAAGGGCTTTATCCATTTTCTTTTGGACTTCCTCAGGCGTAGTCTTTAGAACAGCTTCAAATTCAGATTTAAGTCTATCGTAAGCTTTTTCAAATAATTGTCTTTCAGAATACGATTGTTCAGCAATAATATCAGTATTTTTGTTTAAATCTTTAACAACCTCAGCTAGTTCATAAATTTTACCTGAATTAATTTTTTGATCATATTCTTGAGCTCTCCTACTCCACATCGTTCTTTTTATTTTTGGCTTAGTTTTTAATATAGATACACATTTGTTAATTTGATTAATAGAGGATATTGGTCTTAAATTTGATTGCTGGTTTATAGGTACAGTTAGGGTGAGTTTTTCTTTTTCAATAAATATTTTGTAAAATTGAATCTCAATTTGACCAATTTTAGCTTTTTCTATCGCAGTAATTTTTCCAACACCATGTTTCGGATATACTACGAAATCTTTGACACCATATTGTTTTTTTTCTGTAGCTTGTTTTTTAATTTTTTTTATCTCCGGTTTTTCTTCTTGATTTGGATTGGCTTGTTTTTTAGGTAATTCATCTAATTTAGTTTTTTTAACTAATACTTTTTTATTTTTTTTTATCTTTTTAACCTTTTTTGTTTTTTTCTTTTTTGGCATATTTATTTAAATGGTTTTTCTGAAAAATGCTTATCTAGTTTATTTTTCATTTTCTCGTATTTTTTGTGCTCTGGCATAGGATCTTTTTTTTTATTAATATTAGGCCATAATGCAGAAAACTTTTTATTTAGCAACAACCATTTATCCTTATTTTCGATGTCGGTTGTATCAGAGACAATGGCTCCTATAGGGCATTCAGGCTCACATACTCCACAGTCGATACACTCATCTGGATTTATTGCTAGCATGTTTTCACCTTCATAAAAACAATCTACAGGACAAACTTCTACGCAGTCTGTCAATTTACATTTAATGCATTCGTCTTTAACAATATAGGTCATTTTGATTTTAAAAGTCTCATTTTAATCTCACCACTTTGTTTATCAGAAAAGTAAATTAGTCCACATATTCTTCTCATCAAATTTGACTCATATAAATCCACAGAATTATCAGATATTAAAATTTTCCATAGTTGTTCAATAATTTCGCTTTTAATTTTTAAAGAACTATCTTTAATAATTTTTGTGTAATTTAAAAGTTGATTAGAATTTTCCTCCAGTTTTTCTGCCTCTAACATAATATTCGCTTTAGAGTTTTTATCTTCAAGATTATTTTCTATAAAATTGAAAATAATTTTCTTTTCTTTTTCGGAATAAATTTCATCTATTTTTGCCGCATGTATAAGTAATGCAGCTATTCCAATAATTTCCTCATTTTTTAATTTAAGCATTTTATTTCAAATCTAAAGTTAATAGTTTTTTAAATGGATTTTCATTTTTGTTTACATTAACAAATTTATTTTTTCTTTTAATTTCACCTATATAATAATAAGTGTCTTCTTCTTTACCTTTTTTATAATTCATACATAACATAAGGCTATAAAAACTTTCTTTATTACATCCAATTAAATTTATCATTTCAGCATTTATTTTAAATCTTTTCTTTTCAGTTTTATTTAAAATTTGAATAAATAATTTTTCAAGTATATCTATACGAACATAATGGTTTTTAAACTTTTCAAAACCGCACAGCAGTAAGAAATTTTTATTGAAATTATTACTATTTAGGTAATTGAGTCCCGATCTAGGTATTTTTTGGTTGTTATCAATATTAAAAAATAATCTCCACAGTGAAATTCGAAGTGACACTGCTTTAGGTTTAAGCATTTTTGGGAGGTAAATGTGGTATCGACCAATTTTTATTCCTAAATCCCAAATTTTTTTCCTCTCGTCTATTTTTATAGCCTTAACAATTTCACTAACTAATTCTCTTTTAATAACACCGTTATTTTCAAAGAGTTGAAACATCAATGCTCTAATGTATTTGTTATTCACGTTTTCTTTATTAAGGTTAAGTAAATCGCCTAATACTTCCTTAATATAATTGTCTATCCAACTTTTCAAAAAGATTTCTAATTTTGATTTGGATATATCATCTAAAGCATCATCAGCTAAAATCTCTATTTCAGGATTGAGGTAATTGTTTCCTTTTTTAAGTCTTGCTATCTCATTATTTTTCCAAACAATCTTACAGTTTTCATTTAAAAAAATTTCTTTATTTTCTATTATTAAAGAAATTCTTTTTTCAAGTTCTTCCCCAACACCTTTTCTCGCAGCTTTTTTTATAGATTTAATATCTGTATCTAACGTTTTTGATGTAAGTGCAATAATAAATTTAAGACCTTTTAGTTCACCAACAAACTGACCATTAATTAAAATCTTATCTTTATCATCAATTTTTGTATCTAATACTAAATCCTGTTTAAGACTTCTAGATAAAATACTGATTTTTTTGTCAATAAAACTATTAGTTAATTCTTGGTGTAATTTATCTGAAAGTTTGTCTTCTATCCCTTTTGTCAACTGGACCCAATAATCTGAATTTTCAACCCAATTTTTTTTATTTGCAACATATGACCAAGTTCTCACATTTGAAATTCTATTTGAGAGGACATCAATATTTCCATGTTCCTTTTCTAAACCTTTAAGCTGCTCTTTCATGTAATCATTCGGTATTCTCCTCTTTCTGGTTGAAAGATATTTAAAAACTTTATCAACGATACTTATGTGTTGGCCATAGGCCTTCTTTTCAAAATCTGGAATTTGACAACATTCCCAAAGTAGTTCCAAATTTTTATGATATATAATATTGTTGTTTCCTAATTTTAAGAAATGCCTCAAAACACTTTCATCAAGTGAGTCTTGGGTTCTTAATAAATTTTTATCAGAAGGCCTTTTCTCAAGAGATAAAATTAATTTTTCAGGATTTTTAAAGTTTAATTCAGAGTTTCTCCAATAAATCATTTTTGTTTCTGGTAAATGGTGTTTTTCAATATTTTCAATTTCATCAGAATTCAATGCCTCGCACTCTCCTGTAGTTCCAAAAAAACCGTCGTTTTTAAATCTTCCTGCTCTACCTGCAATCTGAGAGATTTCTATTAAGTTTAGTCTTCTAGTTTTTTTTCCATCAAATTTTTTAAGATTTGAAAAATAAATTTCATTTATATCCATGTTCAAACCCATACCTATTGCATCTGTTGCTACTAAATAATCAACATCACCGGATTGATATAATTCAACTTGAGAATTTCTTGTTTTTGGACTTAACGAACCCATAATCACAGCTGCACCACCTTTTTGTCGCCTAATTAATTCAGCAATGGCGTAAACATCTTCTATTGAAAAAGCTATAATAGCTGATTTTCTTTCTAGTCTAGAAACTTTTTTAAAACCACCATAAGTTAATTTTGAAAATCTTTCTTTTTTTTCAAATGCAACATCTTTAATTAAATCTCCAATTATACTTTGCATGACTTGTGAACCTAAGAACATAGTAAGTATTTTTCCTCTAAAGTTTAGCAGTCTATCAGTAAAAATATGTCCACGCTCTCTATCGGCACACATTTGAATTTCATCAATTGCAACAAAATCTACCGTTTTATCTTTGGGCATTGATTCTACAGTGCAAATAAAATAATTCGCTGAACTTGGTATAATTTTTTCTTCTCCAGTAATTAAAGCTACTTTTTCAAGACCAACTTTTGAAACACATTTGTCGTAAACTTCTCTAGCTAATAGTCTTAATGGAAATCCAAATATACCGGTGTCAAATTCAAGCATTTTTTCAATAGCCACGAATGTTTTTCCAGTATTAGTAGGACCCAAAAGAGCTATAACTTGATTAGAAGAGTTTTCCATAATTGTGTCTGAATAAATTTTTAATACTATATATAGGTCGTCCTTGAGAACAAAATAAGATTAAAACATGACCGAATCAATTTGTCAAATGTTCTTCTTTTAAAGTTTTAATTGACTTGAATCATAGAGTCCCCGTAAGGTGATTACTAGCTTTTTTTTAAAAAGGCTTATATGACAAACTATACTAAGAAAAGTATTTTAAAACTTAAACCATCTTCAACTTTAGTAATAAACGAAAAGTCTAAAGAACTAATAGCACAAGGAAAAAAAGTTTATAGCTTTGGTTTCGGCCAATCTCCTTTTCCAGTTCCAGAAAGTATAGTATCTGAATTAAAAGAAAATGCTCATAGAAAAGAGTATTTACCAATTCAAGGCTTAGTAAAATTAAGAGAGTCAATTTCTAAGCACTTAGAAAAAAAAACTGGAAATATATATCCAGCAGAAAATATTCTAATAACTCCAGGTTCAAAAGAAGCAATGCTTTTAATGCACGTAGCCTTTAATGGTGAAATTATTCTTTCTGCACCTAGTTGGGTTTCATATGAACCACAAGCTATTATTGGTAGAAATAAAGTTCATTGGATAGAAACTACAAGAGAAAATAATTGGTTTCCAACTGCAACACAACTTGAAAAGAAAATTAAGTCAATTAACAAAAAAAATTTAATATTTATTTTGAATTCCCCAAATAATCCTTCTGGAACAACTTGCAATAATTTAATGGAATTAGCGGCCGTAGCAAAAAAACATAAGCTTTTAATTTTGTCTGATGAAATTTACACTGATCTGACATTTTGTAATAAATATGAATCAATTTCTAAATTTTATCCCGAAGGTACATTTATAAGTGGCGGATTAAGTAAATGGTGCGGCGCAGGAGGGTGGAGAGTAGGATTTTTTGCTGTACCAAAGAAACTGTCAAATTTTTTAGAAACTATTGTAACATTAGCCAGCGAGTCATACTCAACTGTAAATACTCCAGCTCAATATGCGGCCGTTCAAGCATACGAAGGAGATTTTACAGAATATAAAAGAAAAACATTAAATATTTTAAAATCAGTGGGTAATTATGTTTATAACAATCTTAAATCTAATAAAGTTTTAATAAATCAGCCTCAAGGTGCTTTTTATTTGATGCCTGAGTTCTTAAATAAAAAATTTAAGAACTCAACTCATTTATGTAAAACAGTGCTAGAGGAAACCGGCGTAGCTATGCTTCCAGCTTCAGATTTTGGTTTTAATCCAAAAAGATTGCTTACCAGGTTGTGCTATATTGATTTTGACGGAGATCAATTTTTAAAAGCCGATATTAATGGTAAACTTTTAAGTGATAAAATAATCGAAAAGTATGCACCAAATGTAGTCGAGGGTGTACAAAAATTATCAAATTGGGCTAAAAATTTATAAAGATTCTCTTTGACCTCAACCTTTATCCATAGTTAAATTATAACTAATAACAAACGGGGGTACATATGAAAAAACTAATGTCATTGATTTCAGCGTTTTTAGTGATGTTCGCTTTTGCGAGTCCAATCGCTAAATCAGCAGAATTCTTTACTATAGGAACTGGTGGACCAACTGGAGTTTATTTCCAAACTGGTAACGCCATTTGTAAAATGTTACATAAATCAGCGATAAGTGCTGAACATGGAAGAAAAAAAGGTACAGCTAAAGCTTATAGATGTACCGCGCCTTCAACAGGTGGTTCTAACTATAACATAGGACAAATCAAAGATGGTGAGTTTCAATTTGGTGTTGCTCAGTCAGATTGGCAGTTCCATGCTTACAACGGTTCAAGTAAATGGGAAGGAAAACAGTTCGGTGATTTAAGAGCTGTATTTTCTGTTCACAATGAACCTTTCCAAATTTGGGCAAGTAAAAAATCTAAAATAAAAGATTTTAAAGGCTTAAAAGGAAAAACAGTTAACATTGGTAATCCAGGTTCTGGTCAAAGAGGAACTATGGAAGAGTTAATGAAAGCTATGGGAGCTGACATGAGTATGTTCAAAGCAACTACAGAACTTACTTCTTCTGAACAAGTAAAAGCTCTTTGCGACGGTAAAATAGACGCATTCGGATATTCTGTAGGATTTCCTAATGGTGCTATGGAGCAAGCAGCAACTTGTAAAGCGAAAGCTAGTCCAATTAATTTAACTGGCGCACCAGTTCAAGGTTTAATTGACGGAGCTGACTATTATGCTAAAGCAGTAATCCCAGCAGGTACTTACTCAAATCAGAAAAAAGACGCTACAACATTCGGTGTAAAAGCTACTGTTGTTACGAGCGCTAATGTTTCTGAAGAGCTTGTATACTTAGTTGTAAAAGCAGTAATGGAAAACTTTGATGATTTCAGAGCTCAACATCCTGCTTTTGGACCACTGGAAAAGAAAAATATGATAGCTGATGGTTTGTCAGCTCCATTACATCCAGGAGCGATTAAGTATTATAAAGAAGCTGGATTAATGTAATCTTAATAAATAATTAAACTAAAAAGGCCCAATATTTTTTGGGCCTTTTTTTTATTATATTGTATCTTCTAGCTAATGAGTCAAAATATAAAAGACACTATCAAGCAGAAAATAAGCGAGGATATCTCTCCGACTAAAAATTTATCTGGTTTTCATCTAAAAATTGTTATGGGGATAGCAATAATTTGGACTTTATTTCAACTTTGGTATGCTTCTCCATTTCCATTTTGGTTTAATTTCGGCATGTTCAAGGGTCTACCAGCTAGAGCAATTCATTTAGGATTTGCGCTAACATTAACTTTTCTTATATTTCCAATAGCAAGGGGAAAAAAAATTTCCTTTTTCGACATTCTAATAAGTTTAGTTGCAGCTTTTTGTTGTCTGTATATTTATTTTTTTTACGATGATTTGGTTAATAGGGGAGGGATTTTATTAGTAAAAGAATTTTATGGTTTTAAAGTTCCCGTTGAATTAATTATTGGTACTTTTGGTATTCTCATATTATTAGAAGCAACAAGAAGAGCTATAGGCTTACCTCTAGTCATTATCGCAATTTGTTTTCTGTTATTTTCATATTTTGGAAAATATGCACCAGATATAATTTCTCATGGTGGTCTTTCTCTAAAAAGATTAGTAGGTTTTCAATGGTTCGATCAAGAGGCGATATTCGGAATTCCAATCGGTGTTTCAGTTGATTTTATCTTTTTGTTTGTTTTATTTGGAGCATTATTAGAAACCGCTGGCGGAGGAAAATATTTTTTAGACTTAGCTTTTGCTATGGTTGGTAAAATGCGAGGAGGACCGGCTAAAGCTGCGATTCTTGGTTCGGGAATGACAGGAATGATTTCTGGATCTTCCATTGCGAATACAGTTACTACTGGAACATTTACAATTCCAATTATGAAAAAAAACTGGTTTCTCACAAGAGAAAGCTGGAGCAATAGAAGTCTCATCCTCAGTTAACGGTCAAATAATGCCACCTGTAATGGGTGCAGCTGCTTTCGTTATGGCAAGTTTCATAGGTGTTACTTATTTTGAAGTAGTTAAACACGCTTTTTTACCTGCAGTAATTTCATATATTGCATTGTTCTATATATCTCACTTGGAAGCATTGAAATTAGGTCTTAAAGGAATGGATGATGCAGACGTCCCACATTTAAAGAAAACTTTTCTTTCTGGCTTACATTTTTTAATACCAATTTTTGTCCTAATTTTTTTACTTGTTTATATGAGATACACAGCAGGGTTTTCAATTTTTTATGCAACTTTATCTTTGATCTTAGTAAATTTAATAAATCGTATAATTAAAAATCCAGACCTTAAAACTGGCCTAACTGACTGGTACAACCAAACAATCGTTGGGCTTCAAAAAGGTGCAATCAATATGGTTGGAGTTGGTATCGCAATTGCAACAGCTGGTATAATAGTAGGAGCAGTTGGTTCAACTGGATTAAGTACAAATTTAATTATAGTGATCGAAACAATAGCCAGAGACAACGTTATAATTTTAATTTTACTAACCATTATACTCTGTTTATTACTTGGAATGGGTCTTCCAACTACCGCGAATTATGTTGTTGTAGCCTCTCTAATGGCCACTGTTCTTGTCGATGTTGGAAATGCTTCTGGTTATATTTTTCCTCTGATCGCTGTTCATTTGTTCGTATTTTATTTCGGTTTAATGGCCGATGTAACGCCGCCGGTTGGTTTGGCGTCGTATGCAGCAGCAGCAATTTCTGGAGGTGACCCTCTCAGAACCGGTCTGCAAGCTATTTGGTACAGTTTAAGAACAGGTATTTTGCCTATAGTTTTTCTATTCAATCACGAACTTTTACTGATCGGTGTAGATAATATTTGGCAAGCATTAACAGTGATAATTACATCCTTAATTGGAATTTTAGTTTTTACTGCTGCAACTCAGCAATGGTTTATAAATAGATTAAAATGGTATGAAATTATAGCATTCTTAATAATCTCCATATCCTTTCTGGCCCCAGATTATGTTTTAAGTAAATTTTATCCAAAGTTTAATGAGCAGAAACTTACAGCCGAAAATATTCAAAACCTTTCTTTTGACCCAGCCAAAGAAGTTCATATTAAGGTTACCAGAATCACTGAATATGGAGAAAGATATAAATTATTTGTAATTGACAGAACAAAATTTGAAAATGAGTATAATTTAGAAGAATATGGAGTAACTTTGTCCCAACAAAATGATCAACTAACAATAGATAAATTAAATTGGAAGGGTGAAGCAAAAAAATCTGGAATGCAAATGGGCGATATCATAAGCAATTTTAAAATTGAAAACCCTGATAGACCTAATAAAGCAATGGTTTATCCATTTTCATTTCTATTATTATTAGTTTTTGGGTATAATAATTTTAGACGCAAACATTAGTGAGTAATTATGTTACAGCAGATTTACAGATGGTTCTGCTATATTGGAATTCATAGGTACGATATTATTGATACAAAATATGGTTTTGGCGCGGCAGGTTCAACCGAAACTGTTAAATGTAAAGACTGTGGAATTACAAAAATTAGACAAAAAAGTTAAATTAAAAGAAAATATTTATCTATATGAAGAAGAAAGTAATAATCTCTTTAATCGTTTTTTCAATAATTGCCTTTTTAGGACTTTGGTCGATTGTAAGTGGTGGTTATGATAAACAAAATAAATTAATACTTGCTCTTAAAGAAATCATTCCATCAAGTGTAGCAAAGAAAGTAAGAGATACAATTTTTATAATTCCTGATCTAAAGGAGAGAAATAAATTTCTTTCAACGCAAGTTGCAAAGTATGAGCAAGGCTACGATGGAACATTATTTAATAGTGAAAATATTTTATCAAAAAAACGCAATGAAGCTTATTCACTTAAAGAATTTTTCTTACCTTTTCCAAGACTTGATACAAGATTAGGTTGGAAGGCTACAGAAAATTCAAAAAGAGCACATTACTTAGAAATAGTTGACAATAAAGTTTTTGCAATGTCAGGTCTTGGGGAATCAATTTATTTTAATCTATCAAATCTAAATAACGACAAACTACTCCAAAAAAAGATAAAAAATAATATTGATGTTTTGTTAAAAAATATGAATGCAGAATTAATTGGAATAAGAGATTTATTTCACAATAATAATTACCTGTATATTAGTCTTCAACATAAAGATAAAAACGGTTTTACTATAGGAGTTTACAGAGCTCCTCTAAGTACTAAAAATTTAAATTTTGAAAAATTTTTTTCTATAAATGAATATTGGGATATTTATAACGTATTTTCCGGTGGAAGATTGGAAAAATTTCATGATGATAAAATATTATTTACTATTGGTTTTTCTCATCAATATAATAAATCTCAACAGAAAAACTCTTTTTTAGGAAAAATTATTTCTATAGATAAAGAAACTAAAGAACATAAATTAATATCTTTTGGTCACAGGAATCCACAAGGATTATTTTACAACTCAAATTCCAAAATAGTCATGAGTACAGAACATGGACCTAAGGGCGGTGATGAAATAAATTTCAACTTTTTAGAAGAGGATTTAACAAAAAATTTTGGTTGGCCGATCTCTTCCTACGGCGCGCCTTATCCTGGACAAAAGTCAAAATTTGAGGAGAATGGTTGGATGCAAACTAGTCATAAAGAGAATGGATTTATAGAGCCTATAAAACACTTCACTCCATCGATTGGAATAAGTGAATTGTTTTTTATAAAAAAAGATGAAAAAAATAAATCTAATCAGCTTTATGTATCTTCACTGAGAGCTGGCTCAATATATGTTTTAACTTTGGATAAAACGCTTAAAAAAGTTATTGATGAGGATAGGATATTTTTTCCTAATAAGAGGATAAGAGATTTAAAATATGATAAAAAAAATAATCAATTTTTATTTTTATCTGAATATACCCCATCTATTGGTGTTTTGAAAAAAATTAATTAAAATTTACATATGGATAAAAGGTCTTTTATTAAAATAATTTTTATTGGGTTAGCACCTTTATTTTTTCCATTTAAAATATTTTCTATTGAAAAAAAAATAATAAATCCAGATTTATCAGAAGAACAAAAAAGAATAATGTTTGGTGAAGAAACCGAAAGAGCTGGCACTAGCCCTCTTAATTTTGAGAAACGAAAAGGCTCATACCATTGCGCAAATTGTAATGCCAAGTTATTTGAGTCTGTATCTAAATTTGATAGTGGAACTGGCTGGCCATCCTTTAGCGAAGCTTTGCCAGGAGCTTTTAAAACAAAAGTTGATTATTCCTTTGGCATGAAAAGAATTGAATACCATTGTGCTAAGTGTGGTGCTCACCATGGACATGTTTTTAATGATGGACCTGGACCTAATGGCAAAAGATACTGCAACAATGGTTTGTGTTTAATTTTTATTCCTGATTAAGATAATATTTTCCAAGTTCCTGATGCGGTAGCAACAATTCCGTTAGAATTTAAAATTTTACAATTTATAAAAACTAATGTTTTAGTTTTTTTCAATACCTCTACTTTACCTACTAGATTATCTCCTTGCTTACCTGCCGAGATATATTTTATATCTAAATTTACCGTGACTGATCTTTTGTTTCCTGCTGCTATATGAGCAGCATTTCCCATACCCGTGTCAGCGATAGTAGCTATAAAACCACCGTGTGCAATTTTGCCAGTATTGAGAAACTTTTCCTCTACTTTAATACTAAATTCGTAGTTAGTTTCATCTATCTTTTTAAAAGAAAGATCGCCAATATTTTGCATAAAACCTTTTTTAGTTTCGTCCATATATTTTTTTACCATAGATCGGTGCAAGTTGAGAGAAAATAACTGCAGATAATATTATTATAATTCCAAATATTTTAAATTCATTCAAAAATTGATCCAATAAAAACCAAGCAGCCATTGAACCAAAAACTCCCTCCAATGAAAAGATAATTGCTACAGGAGCTGGAGATAAATTTTGTTGAGCAAATATTTGAAGCATAAAAGCTATTCCACTTGATAAAACCCCAGCATACAAGAGCTCCGTCATTTCCATGGATATAACTTTTAGTGAAATAAATTCAAAAGAAAAAGCTGGGACAAATGAAATTATTGATGCAGTCAAACATTGAAATGTAGCTATTGAAATTGGGTAATTAAAAACTTTTAAAAATTTTGAGATAAAAACAATATGAAATGCCCAAAAAAAAGCTCCTACAATTACTAAAGAGTCCCCGAAGCGCACTCTTATGTTATCAAGCTCACTAAGAAGTAAACCACCAATTAAACACATCAATACAGATGGCCAAACTGAATTATGTATTTTCTTCGAAAAAAGAAAATAGGCTATTACAGGTACTATCACTACATATAAAACAGTGAATACTGCTGAATTAGCTACGTCAGTATACAGTAAAGAAATTTGTTGAAATATGTTTCCACCTGCTAAAAAAAATCCTAATAAAAATAAATAACCAATAATAAATTTTAATTCTAATCTCGTATTTTTAACTTTTTGATATTCAAATATAAAAAAAAACGGAAGAAGTGCTAAAAAACCAAGCGCTAACCTTACTGCTGAAAAGGTGTATGGACCTATAAAATCCATGCCCATATCTTGTGCGATAAAAGCAGTTCCCCAAATGAACGAGCATGCGATAGCACAAGCTAAAGATACAAAGTTTTTACTCATACTATTTATTACGGCAATTTAAATTATACGGCAAGCTTGAAAGCAAAATCTTTACCTAGACTCTTATTTAAATGAACACAAAACCTTGCTCCCTCCGCACCATCGATAATTCTATGATCGTAAGACAAAGATATTGGTAAAATTTTTCTATTTACTAGCTGACCTTTAATTCTAACTAATTTGTCATAACTTCTTCCAACACCTAAAATCGCGACTTCAGGTGGATTTATTATTGGAGTAAAAAATGTTCCACCTATTCCTCCCAAACTAGAAATAGTCATTGAACCACCAAAAAATTCTTTTTTATTTATTTTTAAATCTCTGCACTCCCTACTTACTTTTCTCAATTCATCTCCTATTTCTTTAATATTCATCTGATCAACATCTCTTAATTTTGGAACCATAAGCCCATGAGGTGTATCTACAGCAAAACCAATGTGGTAATATTTTTTATAAACTATTTTATTTTGATCAGGATCTATTGAACAATTAAAATTAGGAAAATCTTTTAAAGCATTTACAACTGCCCTAGTTATAAAAGCTAAAGGCGTTACAGAAATTTTTTCTCCAGTGAAATGATCAAATAATGATGTTCTAAATTGCTCCATTTCTGTAATATCAATTTCGTCGTGTTGAGTTACATGTGGTATTTCAGTCCATGATCTTACTAGTTGAGGTCCTGAAAGCTTTTTTACTCTTGGTATTTCCTTGATCTCAATTTCTCCAAATTCTTCATGTGAATATTCATCTTTATATTTTTTCGGTTCAACTTTACCTTGATTGACAGATACTTGAGACTTAACAAATTTTTTTACATCATCTTCTGTTACTCTGCCCGATCTCTGTGAACCTTGTATTTGTGTTACATTAGCGCCAAGTTCTCTTGCAAATTTTCTGACTTTAGGGCTAGCTAATTTAACCCCCGAGGTAGATTGAATAACTGGAGAAGGAACTGGGTCTGGTTTCTTTGATATTATTTCTTTAACTTTGTTTTTTTGTAAAGGTTTTTCTTTCAAATCTGTTTTTGATTCTTCGCTAACAGTAAGTATAAGATCACCTTCACTTACTTTATCACCTATCTTAATTTTAATTTTTTCTATAATCCCATCTGATGTAGATGGTACCTCTACACTGGATTTGTCGCTTTCGATTGTAATTAAAGAGTCATTTTTTTTTATTTTTTGTCCGGCCTTAACCAAAACCTCAATGACCTCAACATCTTTAAAATCACCTATGTTTGGAACTAAGATATCTTTAGAGGACATTTTATAATTTTGTTGGAAACACTTTTTCTTTATTTATTTTGTATTTCTTAATCGCTTTTTCTGCATGCTTGGATGCAATTAATTGCTCTTTCGCTAATGCACTTAGAGTGTAAGCAACAATATGTTGTTTATCAACTTCAAAAAACTTTCTCAGATTTTTTCTTGTATCACTTCGTCCATATCCATCAGTTCCGAATGAATAGAATGGCTTATTTACATATGGTCTAAGCTGATCTGAAAATGATCTAATATAATCAGAAGCTGCAAACACAGGGCCTTCTCTTTTTTCTAAACATTTTTCCACGTAAGATTTCTTCTTTTTTCCATCAGGATTTAATAAGTTCCATCTTTCAGTTTCCATCCCGTCTTTTCTGAGCTCATTAAAACTTGTGACACTCCAAATATCAGAGTCAATTCCATATTCTTTAGAAAGAATTTCAGCAGCATCTATTACTTCTCGCAAGATTGTACCAGAGCCTAGAAGTTGAACTCTAGTATTGCCTTTATTTCTTGTTTCTTTAAGCAAATACATTCCTTTTAAAATACCATCGTCAACATCTTTAGGTTTAGCAGGATGAGGATAATTTTCATTCATTGCCGTAATATAATAAAAAATATTTTCTTTTTTTTCATGCATTCTTCTAATTCCATCTCTTAAGATTACAGCCATTTCATATGCAAAAGTTGGATCATAACTTACACAATTTGGAATATTAGATGCCATAAGATGACTATGACCATCTTGGTGTTGTAATCCCTCTCCAGCTAGAGTTGTTCTTCCAGCAGTTGCACCAATTAAAAAACCTCTTGCTTGAGAGTCTCCTGCTGCCCAGGCCAAATCACCAACTCTTTGAAATCCAAACATTGAATAAAATATGTATATAGGTATCATTTCTATATCATGATTTGTGTATGCTGTTCCCGCCGCAATCCAAGATGACATAGCCCCAGACTCTGTAATCCCCTCCTCTAAAACCTGTCCACTTTTATCTTCACGATAAGAACTCAGTTGCTCAGAGTCGACTGGCTCATATTTTTGTCCTTCGTGAGCATAAATTCCTATTTTTTGAAAAAAACCTTCCATACCAAATGTTCTAGCTTCATCTGGAATTATCGGAACTAATCTTGGTGATACATTTTTGTCTCTTAACAAAGCAGTAAGCATTCTTACCAAAGCCATAGTAGTCGACATTTCTTTTTCCCCTGTCGACTTCATAAAACTATCAAAAATATCTTTTGGAGGAGTTTTAACCGCTTTTGCAAAAGATGTCCGCTCTGGAATAAATCCACCTAATTTTAATCTGCGATCTTTAAGGTATTTAATTTCTTCTGAATTTTCATCAGGTCTATAATACTCAATATTTTTAACTTGTTTGTCCGTCAGAGGAACACCAAATCTGTCTCTATAGTATAACAAATCTTCCTCATCCATTTTTTTCTGTTGATGAGTGGTATTTATACTTTCACCAGATTTACCCATTCCGTACCCTTTAATTGTTTTAGCAATAATGACTGTTGGCGAACCTTTATTTTTCATAGCAGCATCGTACGCTGCGTAAACTTTATGAGGATCATGACCACCCCTATTTAATTTCCATATGTCTTTATCTGTCAAAGTAGATACTAATTCTTTTAATTCCGGGTATTTACCAAAAAATTTTTCTCTTACATAGTTACCACCTTTTGCCTTAAAAGCTTGATATTCACCATCCACACACTCATTCATTCTTTTAATTAAAAGCCCGCTTTTATCTTTTGCTAAAAGTTGATCCCAATAAGAACCCCAAATTACTTTAATCACATTCCATCCTGTCCCTCTGAAACTACCTTCAAGTTCTTGAATAATTTTACCATTCCCTCTAACAGGACCGTCAAGTCTTTGTAGATTACAATTAATCACAAAAATTAAATTATCTAATTTTTCTCTTGCTGCTAATCCAATCGCACCTAATGACTCTGGTTCATCCATTTCACCATCACCTAGAAAAACCCAAATTTTTCTCCCTTCATCTTTAATTAATCCTCTATTAATTAAATATTTTAAAAACCTAGCTTGATAGATACCCATTATTGGTCCAAGTCCCATAGATACGGTCGGGAATTGCCAGAAGTTTGGCATTAACCATGGATGAGGATAAGAGGACAATCCATCTTTTTCAACTTCTTGTCTAAAGCCATCTAATTGTTTAGCAGTTAGTCTTCCCTCTAAAAATGCTCTAGCGTACATACCAGGTGCTGAGTGTCCTTGAAAATATATTAAGTCACCACCAAATTTATTATTTTTTGCTCTCCAAAAATGGTTCATTCCTACATCGTATAATGTTGCAGCTGATGCAAAAGTTCCTATATGTCCACCAAGTTCTGAACTTTTTTTGTTTGCTTTCACAACCATAGCAGCGGCATTCCACCTTATGTAGGCACGGATTTTTTTTTCAATATTTTGATCTCCTGGTGATTTAACCTCTGCTTCAGGCGGAATAGTATTTATATATGGTGTTGTTCTAGTGTCAGGAAGCACCAATCCTGCCTTATAGGCTTGATCGATTACTTTATTTAATAAGTAACTTGCTCTGGACGCCCCATCATTTTCAATTACAGAATTTAAAGACTCAATCCACTCATTTGTCTCTAACGGATCAATATCATCTTTGGATGTCGGCTCAGCAAAAACTTTTTTAATTTGTTTCAAAGATTGAGTAGTGACAACATTTCCATTTTTTTTTGGTTTTTCTTTTTTAATTTCTTTGTGAACTTTTTGCTCTTCATTTTTGACTTGAATATTAGGGCTATCTTTAGACTCTAATGTTACTAGTAAGCTCCCTTCTGAAACTTTATCACCAACTTTAACTTTTAAATCTTTAATTTGTCCTTCTGAAGGAGATGGAATTTCTACACTTGATTTGTCACTCTCAATAGTAACCAAGGGATCATTTTTTTTAATTTGATCTCCTGGTTTTACTAATACTTCGATTACTTCCACATCTTTAAAATCACCGATGTCAGGGACTGAAATATTTTGAGCCATAATTATTAGTATAAACTGAAAAGGAATTTATTAAAAATCGTTAAATTAATAAATGCCAAAATTGAAGCAATTTATTCATAAAGAACCTTTTTTGACACAATTTACTCGATTTTTTGTCAATAAAAATTAGATAATTAAGATATGAAATGGATATTAAACATTTTTTTTAAAAAAAGGGACCGAATAACTAAAAGTGAATATTTAGTTCAAAAAATTATTCTTAAAAAGTACTTTTTAAAATAAAAATTATTATTTTATTATTTCTGAACAATTTTTATGAAGCATTGAATGAAGTTCTATAAGCTTTACGAAATTTTTATTGTATCCTCCACCTAAGACTCCACACAAAGGAGTATTTCTTTGATAAAAGTTCTCAATGACAATTTGATCTCTTTTATTAACTCCCGCATCTGTAATTTTAAGTTTTCCTAACCTGTCTTCAAAATGAATATCTACACCAGCAACATAAAATATAAAATCGTATTTATTTTGATTTAATACTTTTAAATTTTTATGAAGAATATTTAAGTATTCATCATCTTCTGTATTTTCTGCTAACTCGATATCCATATCACTTTTTGATTTTTTTGCAGGATAATTAGAAGCACAGTGCATACTAAAAGTAAGTACATCTTTATCGTTTTTAAATATTTCAGAATTACCATTCCCTTGATGAACGTCTAAATCTAAAATTAGGATTTTTTTCGCATACCCTTTTTTTTTAAGATAATTGGCTGCAACCGCAACATCGTTGAATACACAGTATCCAGCTCCAAAGTCAAAAGTTGCATGATGACTTCCGCCTGCAGTATTACAAGCTAGTTTGGAGTCTAAAGCCAATTTACTTGCAAGCACTGTTCCTCCTGTTGCAACAAAAGACCTTCTTACAACACTATCATTAATAGGAAATCCAATTTTTCTTTGTGATTTAATATCCAAAGTTTTATTTTTTATCTGATAAATATATTCTAAAGAATGAGAAGTTTTCATCGTTTCAATAGAACATTCTTTTGGAATAAAAAATTTTTTTACAACTTTTTCTTTCAATAGATGATCTGCTAAGGCACCGAATTTTTTTATAGGGAATTTATTGTCGTCATTTATTTTTGCAACATAATCGGGATGATTAATGACGGGAAGTTGCATTAGATCTTAGTTGTAAGCTAGATAAATTGAAATTATAACGACCCAAAAAAATGCATAGTATAAAACATACCCCTTTGGAGTAAACGGCATCTTTTTTAGTTTACGTTTTCCTCTGCCTTTATATGGTTTAGATATTTCCATTATCGTTCTATACTCATTGCTATACCCATTCCACCACCAATACACAATGTGGCCAAACCTCTCTTAACATCGCGTTTAATCATCTCGTGAATTAAAGTGACAAGAATTCGAGTACCAGAAGCACCTATTGGATGACCTATTGCAATTGCTCCACCATTAACGTTAACTTTTTCATCTGGAATTCCTAGTGTTTTTAAAACAGCAATACTTTGAGCTGCAAAAGCCTCATTAACTTCAAAAAGGTCTACGTCATCAATTTTCCATCCTGCTAAATCTAAAGCTTTTTTTGTTGCTGGAATAGGTCCAGTGCCCATAAGAGCTGGTTCAACACCGCAACTAGCCCAAGACTTGATAGTGATTAATTTTTTTAAATCTCTTTTTTTTGCTTCCTCCTCTGACATTAGAGTTACTGCAGCCGCTCCATCATTAATTCCAGAAGCATTTCCAGCAGTTACAGTACCATCCTTTTGAAAAACTGGTTTAAGTCTAGTTAAGCTATCTAAATTAATTCCATCTCTAGGGTGCTCATCTTTATTGAAATCTATCTCTGCTTTTTTTGATTTAATTTTTAAATTAGTGATTTCGTCTTTAAACTTATTGTCTTTGATTGCTTTTAATGCTTTTTCTTGCGACTTAAGAGCAAATTTATCTTGTTCTTGTCTAGTCACTTGAAATTTAGTAGCCACATTCTCAGCGGTTACTCCCATGTGATATCCGTGGAAAGCATCCCATAACCCATCTTTTATCATCGTATCAACTAACTCAGTATTACCTATTTTTTTTCCATCTCTTAAATGAATTGCGTGTGGTGCTAGAGACATGTTCTCTTGACCACCAGCGATAACTATCTTTGAATCTCCTGACTTTATACTTTGAAACCCTGATGCTATTGATCTCAATCCCGAACCACATACTTGATTTACAATATAAGCTGGTTTTTCTTTCGGAATGCCAGACTTCATGGCTGCTTGTCTCGCAGGATTTTGGCCAGTTCCCCCAGTCAAGACCTGACCCATTATTGTTTCATCTATATCAGAAGATTTGATATTTGATCTCTTAATTACCTCTTTTATAACTACAGAACCCAATTCTTCGCTAGGAATATTTTTGAGAGCTTTACCCAATGAACCAACGGCGGTTCTCACAGCTGAAGTTATAACTACAGATTTACTCATATTTCCTTTATAAATTAAAAGCCTTTAATTTCAACAATATATTTGATAATTGGTATATTATTGCGCCTGTAGCTCAACTGGATAGAGCGCTTGGCTACGGACCAGGAGGTTCTGGGTTCAAATCCTAGCAGGCGCACCAAAGGAATTTATGAGTTTGAACAAAGCTGTAATAGTTTTTTTTATATTAGTTTTTGTGTTAATTTTATCATTAACATTTGTTTTATAATTAATTTTGATAAGCAAAAATAAGAATTAAAACACCAAGAACTATTCTATACAAAACAAAAACATCAAGGCTCGCTTTCTTTAAATATCCTAAAAAAGCTACCATTGTTACGTAAGAAAAAACAAATGATAATATTATACTACTAAAATTGAGTTTTATTAAATCGAAACTATCAGTTATATAAATATTGTAAATTCCAAAAACTGATACCGCTAATAATGTTGGAATTGATAGAAGAAACGAAATCTTAGCTGCATTAACTCTATCAAACTTGAGAAATCTTGCTGCAGTTATGGCTATCCCAGATCGACTTACACCCGGTATTAATGAAAAAATATGTAAGAAACCTATTATTAAAGCTGATTTAATATCTAAATTAATTTCTAGATTTTTTTCATTTTCCATTTTATCTGAAAAGTACAATAAAATACCAAACAACACCGTTGTCCAACCTATTATTTTAAGTGATCTTAAATCATATATTACATCAGTTTGTACAATTAAATAACCGAATAAAATTATTGGTAAAGAGGCTATTATAATTAACATAAAAACTTTTCTATAAATAATGAAGCTTAATATTTCCTTCCGAAAAAAAACAAGCACTGCTAAAAATGAACCAATATGTAAGCTTACATTTAGTATTAAGTCTTCACTTATGAAATTCATAAATTTTGAAAAAAGAATGATATGAGATGACGAGCTAATTGGTAGAAATTCAGTTATACCTTGAACTAAAGAAAGTATTAGAATCTCCAACATTCTTAAATTTAATAAACTTTAGATTGAATTCCAAAGATATAATTAAATAGCATATCAGCTATGCATAAAAAAAACCGCATAAACCCTATTTATCAACATATTTAGGTAAATATTATTTACTTAAAAAGTATTCCAATTTTCTACTTTTTAGCCTAGAACACCAAAACTATGAGTAAAAAAATGTTGAAATTTGTTGACGTAAGTCAGGAGACCCCTGTCAAAAGAAAGACTGATAGCAGGAAGAAAGATTTTAATGAAATTTACGATCAATATATAACCGACAAAGCCAAAGAGCAATCTAGTAGGTGCTCTCAATGTGGAGTACCGTTTTGTCAAATACATTGTCCTTTGCAAAACAATATTCCCGATTGGCTTAAACTAACTGCCGAAGGACGATTAAAAGAAGCATACGAAATATCTCAAAGCACAAATAATATGCCCGAAGTTTGTGGAAGAATTTGTCCGCAAGACAGATTATGTGAAGGTAATTGTGTTATAGAACAATCAGGTCACGGTACAGTCACAATAGGTTCAGTTGAAAAATACATTACTGACACAGCATGGGAAAAAGGATGGGTTAAACCGATCAAGATTGATAAAGAATTAAAAGAAAGCATTGGTATAATAGGTGCAGGCCCAGCAGGTCTTGCATGTGCAGAAGAAATGAGAAAGTACGGGTATCAAGTGACTGTTTATGACCGTTATGATAGGCCAGGAGGATTATTAATATATGGGATACCTAATTTTAAACTTGAAAAATTTGTTGTCGAAAGAAGAACAAAACTTTTAAAAGAGAGCGGAATAAAATTTATACAAAATTTTGAGGTTGGAAAAGATAAAACTTTAAAAGAACTTAAATCACAGCATGATGCGGTTCTGATTGCAACTGGTGTCTATAAAGCTAGAGAGATTGATATCCCTGGATCAGATTTAGAAAATATTTTTCCTGCAATGGACTTTTTAACTGCCTCAAACAGAAAAGGCTTAGGAGACAAAGTAAAATTGTTTGATGACGGAACTTTAAACGCAGAAGGCAAAGACGTTGTAGTAATTGGTGGCGGGGATACTGCAATGGATTGTGTAAGAACTGCAATAAGACAAAAAGCAAAATCAGTTAAATGCTTATATAGAAGAGATAAAGCGAATATGCCTGGTTCAGCTAGAGAAGTTGGAAACGCAGAGGAAGAAGGCGTAGATTTTGTTTGGTTAACAAGTCCAAAATCATTTATCGGAGATAAAAAAATAAATGAAGTAGAAGTTAGCAAAATGAAGCTAGGTGAGCCAGATGCATCTGGAAGAAGACGACCTATACCTATTGTTGATGGGGAATTTAAAATAAAAGCTGACTTAGTAATTAAGTCACTTGGGTTCGATCCGGAAAATATTCCTAAATTATTTAATAGCGAAGATCTTGTAGTTTCAAAGTGGGGAACAATTAAAATCGACCTCAAAACTATGCAAACAAATATTGAAGGAGTATTTGCTGCTGGAGATATTGTGAGAGGCGCATCACTTGTAGTATGGGCGATAAGAGATGGAAGAGATGCTGCAGAACAAATGGATAAATATATTTCTTCGAGAAGAAAAAATACTAAAAAAGAATTTGCTGCGTAATGAAAAACTATTTAAAAAACAAAAAATATCTTACAGAGAACAACGCTTACGATCCTTCTTTAGAACATGAGGCATGTGGTGTAGGATTAATAGCAACTACGGACGGAAAAAAAAGTCGAAAAGTAGTTGATTATGGAATAGAAGCATTAAAAGCTGTTTGGCACAGGGGCGCTGTAGATGCTGACGGTAAATCTGGAGATGGAGCTGGAATTAAATTAGAAATTTCCCCTGAGTTTTTCTTAGAAAAAATATTAGAAACTGGACATAATCATGATCAAGATAGAAGAATATGTGTCGGCATGGTTTTTATGCCTCGAAATGATTATGCCGATCAAGAAAAATGTAGATCAATAATCGAGACAGTTTTGCTAAGTAAAAATTACTATATTTATGGTTGGAGACAAGTTCCAGTTAATCCAAAAGTTTTAGGTCCCACAGCTGACTCCAATCGACCTGAAATCGCGCAAGTTCTTTTTAGAAAAAACAAAGTAATAAAAACAAATGATTTAGAAAGAGATTTATATGAAGCTAGAAAAAAAATAGAAAAAGATGCTCGGGAAAACCAATTAAACAGTTTTTACATATGCTCTTTGAGCTCAAGATCTATAGTTTATAAAGGTATGTTTTTAGCCGAGTCACTTGCCGATTTTTATTTGGATCTAAAAGATCCAACTTTTAAATCTAGATTTGCAATATTTCACCAAAGATATTCCACTAATACTTTTCCAAGTTGGGATTTAGCGCAACCCTTCAGAACTCTAGCACACAATGGAGAAATAAATACTTTAAAAGGAAATGTAAATTGGATGAGAATTCATGAACAAGATATGACAAGTAAACTTTTTAAAAATATAGAAGATTTAAAACCAGTTATAATCCCGGGTAATTCAGACTCGGCATCTTTAGATAATGTATTTGAATTATTAACTCATTCTGGAAAGCTTGCTCCATTGATCAAATTAATGATGATCCCAGATGCTTGGTCTAAAAGGAGTAAAACTGTTCCTAAAAATCACCAACAATTATTTAACTTTTTAAATAGTACGATTGAACCATGGGATGGACCTGCTGCAATTTGTGCTACTGATGCTAAATGGATTTTAGCAGCTGTCGATAGAAATGGCTTAAGACCTCTTAGGTATTCAATAACCTCAGATGGCTTAATATTCGCAGGTTCAGAAACAGGAATGATTAAAATTCCAGAAGAGAAAATAATTAAAAAAGGGAGACTCGGACCAGGAGAATTAATAGCTGTAGATTTAAAGGAGGGGAAGCTTTATCAAGATAAAGAGATAAAAGATTATATATCTAAAGATTATAAGCAGTTTAATAATCAAATAGTTGATCTTGATAAAAAATTAAAGGTCACTGAAGAAGAAACAAATTTTTCAGGCAATGATTTAAGAAGAAGACAGTATTTATCTGGTTATAGTGTTGAAGATTTAGAATTAATTCTTCATCCTATGGTCGAAGAAGGTAAAGAGGCTACAGGTTCAATGGGGGACGACACACCGGTAGCAGTTTTATCAAGTCACTTTAGGCCTATATCACATTACTTCAGACAAAATTTTAGCCAAGTAACAAATCCGCCGATTGACTCGTTAAGAGAAAACAAGGTAATGAGTTTAAAAACAAGATTTGGTAATTTGGGTAATATACTTGATTTTAATAATCTAACACAAGAAGACATCTTTGTTCTCGACAGTCCAATACTTACAAATTCTCAATTTAAAAAGTTTAAAAAACTCTTTTCAAAAAAAATCAAATTAATTGATTGCACATTTAGTGTTAATGAAACTTTAAAAGATAATATCAAAAAAATTCAAGAAGAGTCTGAAATAGCGGTAAGAGAAGGAAGTACTACCTTAGTATTAAGTGATAAAAATATTTCTGAAAAGAGAGCAAATATTCCAATGGCTTTAGCAGTAGGAGCGATTAATTCTAATTTAGTAAAATTGGGATTAAGAGGATACTGCTCTTTAAATATAGAAACATCAGAAACTTTAGACACTCATTCATTTGCAGTTTTAATTGGAGTTGGAGCTACAACAGTAAACCCTTATTTGATAATAGATAGTATATACCAAAGGTTTGAGAAAAATTTATTTGGTAAATATAAATTTAATGAGTGTGTAGAGAGATTCAAAAGTTCAATTGAAAACGGATTATTAAAAATTATGTCTAAGATGGGAATTTCAGTCATTAGTTCTTATAGAGGAGGGTGTAACTTTGAAACTGTTGGACTAAGTAGGGCATTAGTTTCAGATTATTTTCCAGGAATGATATCAAGAATTTCTGGTATTGGTTTGATAGGAATAGAAAAAAAAATTAAGGAAATACACGAGAAGGCCTATAAAAAAGATATTCAGATATTACCGATCGGGGGAATATATAAGTATAGAAAAACTGGGGAAAACCATCAGTTTCAAGGAAAATTAATTCACACATTACAACATGCCGTAACAGTCGGCTCTTACGAGACATTTAAAAAATATACAGATGGTATAAATAATATGTCTCCTGTTAATTTAAGAGATCTTTTAGATTTTAAAAAATCAAATGATCCAATTAACATTAAAGAAGTTGAGCCCGTAGAAAATCTTACTAAAAGGTTTGGTAGCGGGAGCATGTCACACGGTGCTTTGTCTGCAGAGGCACATGAAACATTAGCTGTTGGCATGAATAGAGTTAAAGGAGCCTCTTGCAGTGGCGAAGGGGGCGAAGACTCTGCTAGATTTAAAATTCAAGAAAA
>CACJUZ010000009.1 GCA_902596745.1 uncultured Pelagibacteraceae bacterium
CAGTAAAAATATTTACTTTATATCCAGAGACTTTCCCCGGCCCTTTAGCTGGAGGAATTTACGGTAAGGCTATGAGAAATGGCTTGTGGAGTCTAAAAACTGTAAATATTAGAGACTACGCTGATGATAAACACAAAACTGTTGACGACACTGTATTTGGTGGCGGAAGCGGAATGTTAATGAAGCCTGATATAGTAGCGAATTCTTTAGATAAAAATATTTCTAAGGGAGAAAAAATTTTTTATTTGTCTCCAAAAGGTAAAAAATTTAATCAAAGTTTTGCTAATTCTTTAAGTAAACAAAATGGCATTAATTTAATTTGTGGTCATTTTGAAGGAGTAGATGATCGTTTATTATCCACGAGAAATATTGAGGAAATAAGCATAGGAGATTATGTTTTATCAGGCGGTGAAACCGCTGCATTTGTAATATTAGATGCTGTTTTAAGACTTATACCAGGAGTGTTAGGAAACAAAGACTCCATAAAAGATGAAACTTTTGAAAATAGTCTTTTGGAGTACCCTCAATTTACAAAACCCAAAATTTGGGAAGGCAAAAGTGTTCCAGATGTACTATTTTCAGGTGATCATGCGAAAATTAAAAGCTGGCGTTTATCTCAATCTGAGGATATAACACGTCGCCAGAGACCTGATCTTTGGGAAAAATATTTAAAAGATAAAAAATAATGAAAAATATAGAAGACATAAATAGAGAATCTGTAAAAAAAATACTTTCTTCAAAAAAGATAGCTGATTTTTCTCCTGGAGATACAATTAAGGTAGGTGTAAAAATTATCGAAGGCAAAAGAGAGAGAATTCAATATTTTGAAGGTGTTTGTATAGCTAAGAAAAATAGAGACATAAATTCTTCATTTACAGTTAGAAAAATATCTTTTGGAGAAGGTGTAGAAAGAACCTTTGCACTTTATAGTCCAAATGTAAGTTCTATAAAAATTGTCAGATCTGGAAAAGTAAGAAGAGCAAAATTATATTATTTAAGAGACAGAAAAGGAAAATCAGCAAGGATAGCTGAAAAAATAAAAAAAAAGATTGGTATCGACATTGCGCCAGAGCCTAAACAAGTTGTTGAGAATGTAGCGTCGGATGATAAAATCAAAAAAGAAACATCAATTGACGAAAAAAAAACTGAAGTATCAAAAGTTAAAAAACAGACTTCTGATAAAAAATTGGAAGCCGAGAATAAACCAAAAAAATAATATTCTCATATGTCAAAAACACTCTACGATAAAATTTGGGATGACCACCTTGTCCACGAAGACAACGATGGAACGGCTTTACTTTATGTTGATAGACATCTTGTTCATGAGGTCACTAGTCCTCAAGCTTTTGAAGGATTAAGAATTCAAGGCAGACAAGTTAGAAAACCAAAACTTACTTTAGCTGTTCCAGATCACAATGTTCCAACTACTGATAGATCGAAAGGTATATCTGATAAGCAATCTAAAATTCAAGTTGATACTTTAAGAGATAATTGTAAAGAATTTGGAATAAATTTATTTGATGTGAATGATAAGCGACAAGGGATAGTTCATATTATTGGACCTGAGCAAGGTTTTACACAACCAGGGACAGTAATTGTATGTGGAGATAGCCACACAGCTACACACGGAGCTTTCGGATCTCTTGCATTTGGAATAGGCACTTCTGAAGTAGAGCACGTATTAGCTACTCAAACTTTAATTCAAAAAAAATCTAAAAATTTTAGAGTAAATGTGAACGGAAGGTTACCGACTGGAGTTACGTCAAAGGATGTTATCTTAAAAATAATCGGAACAATCGGAACTGCAGGCGGAACAGGTTATGTAATTGAATTTGCTGGAGAAGTAATAAGAAATTTAAGCGTAGAGCAACGTATGACTATATGCAATATGACTATAGAAGCTGGCGCCAGAGCAGGATTGATAGCCCCAGATGATAAAACTATAGAGTATTTTAAAGATAGACCGATGTCTCCAAAAGGCGAGAATTGGACGAAAGCAGTTGCACATTGGAAAAAACTTTTTTCTGATAGCGATGCAAAGTTTGATAAAGAAGTAAACATTGATGCAAAAGATATTGAACCATTAGTTACATGGGGAACATCACCGCAAGACGTCTCTCCAATTACTGGAGAGGTACCAGATCCAGAAAAAGAAAAAGATAAAGACAGAAGAACAGCTATGTACAGATCACTAGAATACATGGGTTTAAAACCTAAAATGAAAATCTCTGACATTAAAGTAGACAAGATCTTCATCGGAAGTTGTACAAATGGAAGAATAGAAGATTTAAGGCTAGCTGCAAAACTATTAAAAGGAAAAAAAATAGCAAGCGATGTAAGTGCAATGGTTGTTCCAGGATCGGGATTAGTTAAAAAACAAGCCGAGGAAGAAGGTATTGATAAAGTTTTTAAAAATGCAGGATTTGAATGGAGAGAACCAGGATGCTCTATGTGTTTAGGAATGAATGAAGATCAGCTTTCATCAAAAGAAAGATGTGCATCAACTTCAAATAGAAATTTTGAAGGTAGACAAGGAAGAGGCGGCAGAACTCATCTTGTAAGCCCAGGAATGGCTGTGGCCGCAGCAATAAAGGGCTATTTAGCTGACGTAAGAGAAATTAATTAAATGGAAAAATTTATTAAATTAAAAAGTATACCTGCACATATTCCTTTAATGAATATAGATACGGACATGATAATTCCTAAGCAGTTTTTAAAAACTATTAAAAGAACTGGTTTAGGAAAAAGTCTATTCTATGAAATGAGATATGATGAAAGTGGCAAATTAATTGAAAAATTTATATTAAATAATGATCCATATTCAAAATCAAAAATTCTATTAGCAGGAAAAAATTTTGGCTGTGGTTCTTCAAGAGAACACGCTCCATGGGCCTTACTCGACTTTGGTATAAGATGTGTAATAAGCCCAAGTTTTGCTGATATCTTTTATAATAACTGTTTTAACAATGGTATCCTTCCTATAATTATTGACGATAAATCAATTCAAGAATTATCTGAATATTCTAAAAGAAAAGAAGAGATCGAAGTTGATTTAAATGAGCAAGAAATTCTTTATGGTAATAAAAAATTGACATTTGATATAGAACCTGCAAAGAAAAAAAGACTTTTAGAAGGTTTAGATAATATAGGTCTCTCACTTAAAAAAATACCTAATATAGAAAAATTTGAAAATTCTATGAATGAAACCAAACCTTGGATTTAAATAATGGCAATATCTAACACTAGAAAATTACTATTATTACCTGGAGATGGCATTGGACCCGAGGTAGTAAGAGAAGTAAAGAAAATAATTGAATGGTTAAATAAGAATAAATCTTTAGACTTTAAAATTGAAGAAGAACTAATCGGTGGTGCATCGATAGATGCACACAAAATTCCAATTACAGATGAAGTTTTTTATAAATCTTTAGAGTGTGATGCAGTTATACTAGGAGCATGTGGAGGACCAAAGTGGGATAAATTAGAATTCTCAAAAAAACCTGAGAGAGCTCTTTTAAAATTGAGGAAAGAGTTAAAACTATTTGCAAATTTAAGACCAGCAATTTGCTTTGAACAACTGGTTGAATCTTCTACTCTAAAACCTGAAATAGTTTCAGGATTAGATATTATGATTGTAAGAGAACTTACAGGTGGAATTTATTTTGGGGAACCACGGGGTATAGAGCCAATTAAGAACAATGAGCGCAAAGGAATTAATACACACACGTATACTAGTACTGAAATCAAAAGAATAGCTAAAGTAGCTTTTGACCTTGCTAAAAAAAGAAAAAATAAAGTCACGTCATGTGAAAAATCTAATGTTATGGAGGCAGGAGTTCTATGGCGAGAGGAAGTTCAAGATTTAAAAGACAAAGAATACAAAAGTGTTGAATTAGAACACATGTTAGCAGACAATTGTGCTATGCAATTGTTAAGAAACCCAAAACAATTTGATGTAATTTTAGCTGATAATTTATTTGGAGATATGCTTTCAGACGAAGCGGCAATGTTAACCGGTTCACTAGGTCTCCTCCCTTCAGCTTCTTTAGGTGCAAAAGATAAAAATGGTAAATTAAGATCACTTTATGAACCTGTTCATGGCTCAGCTCCTGATATAGCTGGAAAAAACTTAGCAAATCCAATTGCAACAATTTTAAGTTTATCTATGGCTTTAAGATATTCTCTGAATTTAGATAAAGAAGCTGATATGTTAGATCAGGCTGTTCAAAAAGTTTTAAATGATGGTCTTAGAACAAAGGATATTGTATCTAAAGGCAAGAAAGAAGTCACCACCTCTCAGATGGGTGATGCAATTATATCAAATTTAAATTAGTATTAATAAAATGAAATTTGCAATAATTGGCGCTACGGGAAACGTAGGAAGAAAAACGATAGATATATTAGAAAAATCTAAATTAGACATAGATGAATTGTTTCTGGTAGCTTCAAGAAATAGTTCTGGGAAAAAAATTAAATTTAAAGGTAATGACCTAACTGTGGTTGCTTTGGAAAATTTTAATTTTGAAAAAGCAGATATAACTTTCTTTGCTGCTGGATCTTCTATTGCAGAAAAATACGTAAAAAACGCCTCTGAAAAAACTATAATAATTGATAACTCAAAGTTTTTTAGGATGGATAAAGATGTCCCTTTAATTGTGCCAGAGGTCAATTCTGAGGATATTAAAGGACACAATAATATTATAGCTAATCCAAATTGTTCTACTATTCAAATGGTTTTAGCACTTAAACCATTACATGAAAACTTCAATATTAAAAGAATAATTGTTTCAACTTATCAAGCTGTTTCTGGCGCCGGTAAAGATGCAATGGATGAACTTTTGAGTCAGACTAAGGATTTTCTTGATAAAAAAAAAATTAAATCGAAAAATTTTACAAAACAAATAGCTTTTAATTTAATTCCTCACATAGATGTGTTTGTAGACGATGGATATACAAAAGAGGAATGGAAAATGGAAAATGAAACAAAAAAAATATTAAGCAAAGATATAAAAGTGTCCGCAACTTGTGTAAGAGTTCCAGTTATTACTTCGCACTCCGAGTCGGTACATGTAGAATTTGATAAAGATTATAAAATTGAGGAAGTAAAAAAATTATTAAGCGAAGCACCAGGTTGTAAATTAATCGATGAACATATTGACGGTGGATATATTACCCCACTGGAGGCTCAAGATGATTTTAAAACTTACATATCAAGAGTAAGAAAAGATCGTACCAATAAAAAAGCAATAAACATGTGGATAGTTTCTGACAATCTTTTAAAAGGAGCGGCACTAAATTCAGTGCAAATTGCCGAAACATTAGTTAAGAATGGTATTAAATAATTTATTATGGAATACGAAAAAAATCCCCTAACACCACATTTACAAATTTATAAATGGCAAATTTCATCTCTATTATCTATCGCACATAGAATAACAGGTGTAATCAACGCTATTGCTATAAGTTTTATATGTATATGGTTTTTACTTGTAATTTATAAAGAACAATTTTTATTTGAAAATATTCTGAATAGTTTTTTTGGAAAATTTATATCTATCTCATTGTGCTGGACATTTAGTTTTCATGTCCTAAATGAAATTAGACACTTAGTTTGGGATGCTGGTTATGGTTTTGACCAAAAAATCTCAAAATTAACAGGATATGTAACTTTAGTTTTGTCTTTTTTTCTCGCAATTATTATCTATTTAATAGGTGTCAATCTTTGAAAATGAATAAATCAACAAAAAAATGGTTATTTATTAAGTTTAGCTCACTATTTTTAATACCCTTTATGACATGGTTTATTATAAACTTAGTTTCAATTTTTAATAATGATTATGACAGTCTAGTGACGTTTTTAAGCGAGCAGCCTTCAAAAATTCTATTTTCAATTTTTGTATTTCTGTCGTTTTTTTTCTATTCTTTAACGATTAGTGAGATTTTTGAGGATTATATGAGTAATGAAAAAATCAAAAATGTCGCAAATAAGTTTGTATATATTTTTGCTATACTATTGTCTTTTGGAACTATAATAACCATTTATAATCTATAATATGAAAAGTTATAAAATAATTGATCACGAATATGATGTCGTAGTTCTTGGAGCCGGTGGATCCGGCTTGAGAGCTGCTGTAGGTTTATCAGAGGCAGGTTTAAAAACTGCTTGTATTTCAAAAGTATTTCCAACTAGAAGCCACACATCAGCAGCGCAAGGTGGAATTTCAGCAGCACTTGGTAATATGGGAGAAGATGATTGGAGATGGCACATGTATGATACAGTTAAAGGTTCCGATTGGCTAGGGGATCAAGACGCAATCGAATACCTATGCAAAGAAGCTCCCTTAGCTGTTAAGGAGCTGGATAAGTATGGCGTGCCATTTAGCAGAACCGAAGATGGAAAAATATATCAAAGACCATTTGGAGGAATGACTAAAAATTATGGAAACGGTACGGTCCAAAGAACTTGTGCAGCAGCAGATAGGACCGGACATGCAATTCTTCATACATTATACGGTCAAGCATTAAAACATAATACAGAATTTTTTATTGAATATTTTGCACTAGACTTAATTATGAAAAAAGGTGAATGCAAAGGATTAATTGCTTGGAACTTAAACGATGGTACTATTCATAGATTCAAGTCACATATAACTATAATTGCAACTGGAGGCTATGGAAAAATTTACTATTCGGCTACTTCTGCTCATACGTGCACAGGTGATGGAAATGGTATGGTTTTAAGAGCTGGACTTCCACTACAAGACATGGAGTTTGTTCAGTTTCATCCAACAGGAATTTACGGTGTTGGATGTCTTATATCGGAGGGAGTTAGAGGTGAAGGAGGTTTCCTTTTAAACTCTAAAGGTGAGAGATTTATGGAAAGATACGCTCCTAGTGCGAAAGATCTTGCCTCAAGAGATGTAGTAAGTAGATCTATAGCTATTGAGATAAACGAAGGAAGAGGAGTTGGAAAAGAAAAAGATCATGTTCATCTTCATTTAGATCATTTAGATCCAAAAGTAATTGACGAAAGATTACCAGGAATAGCTGAGTCTGCAAAAACATTTTCTGGAGTTGATGTAACAAAAGAACCAATACCTGTGGTTCCTACTGTACATTATAATATGGGTGGCATTCCTACAAATTATAAAGCAGAAGTTTTAACTTTAAACGGATCTGAGAAAACAGTACCCGGTCTAATGGCCATAGGCGAAGCAGCATGTGTTTCGGTCCATGGAGCTAACAGATTAGGATCAAATTCATTAATAGATTTAGTTGTATTTGGAAAAGCAGCTGCTAAAAGAGCCGCTGAACTAGTAAAGCCTAATACACCACACGAAGATACTCCTCAAAGTGAAACAGATAAATGTTTGGATAGATTTGATAAAATTAGAAATTCAAAGGGTGAAACAAGCACCTCTCAACTTAGGTTATCTATGCAAAAAACAATGCAAAGTAAATGCGCTGTATTTAGAACAGAAAAGACTTTGAAGGAGGGTGTAAATGAAATTAGGAAACCATTTGAAGGCTTAGATGATATTTCTGTAAAAGACAAATCTTTATTGTTTAACACAGATCTTGTAGAGTCCTTAGAATTTGATAATCTTATAAGACAAGCAATGACAACAATGGATTCGGCATATCATAGAAAAGAGAGTAGAGGAGCACACGCACGAGAAGATTTCTCAAAAAGAGATGACAAAAAATTTATGAAACACACTTTAGCTTGGCAGGACGGTAAAGAAGTAAAAGTTAAATACAGAGATGTGCATGCAAGAACTCTTACGAATGATGTTCAGTACTTCCCACCAAAAGAGAGAGTATACTAATGGCTGAGTTTTCTCTTCCAGATAACTCAAAAATAGTAAAGGGAAAATATTACAAAGACAAAACCGGCTCACAAAATATCAAAAAGGTTCATGTCTACAGATGGAACCCTGACGATGAAAAAAATCCAAGAATTGATACATTTGAGGTTGACATGGATAATTGTGGTCCAAAAGTTTTAGATATTCTTTTTAAGATCAAAAACGAGATAGACTCATCTTTAACTTTTAGAAGATCATGTGCCCATGGAGTTTGTGGTTCGTGTGCTATGAATGTGGATGGCGTTAATACTTTATCATGCATTAAATCTCATAAAGATATAAAAGGTGAATTAAATATTTATCCTTTACCGCATTTAAAAGTAATCAAAGATTTGATCGGAGACTTAAGTAATTTATATAGACAGTACGAGTCAATACAACCATGGTTAAAAACTTCAAAAACTAATACTGAACAACAAGAGATAATTCAATCTCAAAAAGATAGATCTAAACTCGATGGATACTATGAGTGTATATTATGCGCTTGTTGCTCAACTTCTTGCCCAAGCTACTGGTGGAACGGAGATAAATATTTAGGACCGGCTGTTCTACTTCAAGCTTATAGATGGATAAGTGATAGCAGAGATGAAGAAAAAAAAGAAAGATTGAAAAAAGTTGCTGATGAATTGAAACTTTATAGATGCCACACCATAATGAACTGTACAAATTCATGTCCCAAAGGGCTTAATCCAGCTAAGGCTATTGGATCTATAAAAAAAATGCTTGCAACAAGCTAAAAGCTTATTTATTCAAAGTCTATGAAAACAATTGAACATTTTGTCAATGGTGAGAAATTTTCAGGCTCTTCGAAAAGATTGTCTTCGATTTTTAACCCAGCCACAGGAGAACAAACAGCTAAAGTAAAACTTGGTAGCGCAGAAGATTTAAATTATTCAGTAGAAAAGGCTAAGAAAGCTTTTTTAAATTGGTCTAGCACGCCTCCACTACAAAGAGCAAGAGTGTTATTCAAATTTAAAGAATTAATTGAAAAAAATAATGACGAATTAATTAAAATAATTGTTTCAGAACACGGTAAAGTTTATGAAGATGCAAAAGGTTCCTTAACTAGAGGACTAGAAGTTGTCGAATATGCATGTGGAATACCTCAAATGTTAAAAGGAGAATTTACAGAGAATGTCGGTAAAAATGTAGACAGTTGGTCACTTAGACAACCTCTTGGAATTTGTGCAGGAATAACACCTTTTAACTTTCCCGCAATGGTGCCGATGTGGATGTTTCCAATGGCAATCGCATGCGGCAACACTTTCATTTTAAAACCCTCAGAAAAAGATCCCTCTTGCTCAATAAGACTTGCAGAATTATTTAGAGAGGCTGGTTTGCCTGAAGGTGTTTTTAATGTTGTTAATGGAGATAAAGAGGTAGTAGATGCAATTATTCAAAGTAAAGATATCTCCGCAGTAAGTTTTGTCGGCTCAACTCCTATAGCAAAGTATATTTATGAAAATTGTGCCAAGTATGAAAAAAGAGTCCAAGCTTTAGGAGGAGCAAAGAACCATTGTGTTGTAATGCCAGATTGTAACTTAGATCAAGCAGTAAACGGTTTAATGGGAGCAGCTTATGGATCTGCTGGAGAAAGATGCATGGCTCAGTCGGTTGCTGTCGCTGTTGGCAATATTGGTGATCAACTTGTAAAAAGTCTTAAAGTAAAAGTTGAAAACTTAAAGGTTGGTCCTGGAATGGATAAAAGTTCAGAAATGGGCCCTTTAGTTACCAAAGAACACTTAGAAAAAGTTAAAAGTTACGTGAATATTGGTGTAAAAGAGGGAGCGGAGCTTGTTGTGGATGGTAGAGATTTGAAATTACAAGGTTATGAAAAAGGTTTTTATATGGGAGGATGTTTGTTTGATAAAGTAAAAAAAAATATGAGAATTTATAAAGAAGAAATTTTTGGTCCAGTTCTTTCAGTAGTAAGAGCTAAAAACTTTGATGAAGCCCTTACTTTGGTAAACGATCATGAATTTGGAAATGGAGTAAGTATATTTACTAGAGATGGAGATGTCGGAAGATCCTTTTCAAGTAAAGCAAAAATAGGAATGGTTGGAATTAACATACCAATTCCAGTACCAATGGCCTTTCACAGCTTTGGTGGTTGGAAAAGATCCTTATTTGGTGATCAACATATGCACGGCCCAGAAGGTGTAAGATTTTATACTAAATTAAAAACAGTTACATCACGTTGGCCTGATGGGTTAAAGTCTGACCCAGAGTTTGTAATGCCGACAATGAAATAAAAATGAAAAAAAAAATTACTTTAATAGGTGCTGGTCAAATTGGAGGAACACTTGCTCATTTAATTGCACTAAAAGGTTTGGCAGATGTAGTTCTATTTGACGTTGCCGAAGGATTAGCTAAAGGTAAAGCATTAGATATTGCTCAATCATCGCCAATTGAGGAATTTAATATTAACTTAAGAGGCACAAATAATTATAAAGATACTGAAAACTCCGATGTTATAATAATTACTGCTGGTGTTCCTAGAAAACCGGGTATGTCCAGAGATGATTTATTAGGTATAAATTTGAAAATTATTAAAGAGGTTGCTCAAGGAATCAAAGATACTTCTCCAAATGCTTTTGTAATTTGTATTACAAACCCTTTGGATATAATAGTTATGGCATTACAAAAATATTCTGGTTTACCAAAAAATAAGGTAGTTGGTATGGCCGGCATACTAGACTCTTCAAGATTTATTTATTTTTTGTCACAAAAATTAAATGTTGAAGTAAGAAATATTAAATCTTTTGTCCTAGGTGGTCATGGAGATACTATGGTAGCAATGTTAAATTATACTAAGATTAATGGAGAACCTATTGAAAATATTATAAAGTCAGGCAAATTATCTTCAGAAGAATTAAATAAAATAATTGAAAGAACACAAAAAGGTGGAGCAGAAATAGTTAAATACCTTGAGAAAGGCTCAGCATTTTATGCACCGGCCTCTGCAGGTGTAGAGATGGCTGAAAGCTACATTAAAGACTTAAAAAAAGAATTACCGTGCGCAGCTTATTTAAATGGGGAGTATGGTGTAAAAGATATTTATGCTGGCGTTCCAGTTATTATAGGAAAAAATGGTGTTGAAAAAGTAATTGAAATTAAATTATTACAAGAAGAAGAAAAAAAATTTGAAAAATCTATTAAAGCTGTACAAGATTTATTTAATGCTGCCAAAAAAATTGACTCGTCATTATAAAAAGTATTTATATATTTAAAGGAAAGTTAAATATGCAAATTTCCAATAAATTTTTTTCACTAAATATATATTTAGTGTTAATTGTATTCTCATTCTCAATTAATTTCTACTTTGCTAGTTATGGTGTAGAACCCATGGACTCTTTCGTACTATTTAATGGAGGTTTTAAAGTTTTAAATGGATTAATCCCATTCAAAGACTATTGGCTTGTAACGGGCCCATTAATGGATTATTTAAATGCTCTTTTTTTTGGAATATTCGAAGTAAGCTGGAGAAGTTATATTATACACTCTTCATTAGCAAACTCTCTAATATCAATTTTAATTTATAAATTATTCATAAATTTGGGATTGAATAAAGTAATAAGCCTAGCTTATACTTTAATGTTTTCTTTGTTAATGTACCCAAGCGTTGGGGTACCATTCGTAGATCATCATTCTACAATTTTTGTTTTAACATCATTTTGCTTATTTATTTTAGGAGTAAAAAATCGTGAAAATAAATATTTTTTCTTCATTCCTATTTCACTTGTCATTGGTTTTTTATGTAAACAAACTCCAACGACATATAGTGTTTTTACAATATTTTTTCTTGGTTGCATTTATCTTTTTTTTCTTGATGAAAGAAAAAAATTTATATTAACTATATTTTACGGTTCTTTCTCTGCTTTTTTATTATTGATATTTTTTTTCTTTTTTACAAAAATTCCAATATCTAATTTTCTAACCCAATACATTTATTTTGCCAGCTCAATTGGTGATTATCGATTATCAACTTGGAATTTTGACCTCTTCGGAACTATTCATGAGTTTAAATTTATACTTTTACCACTTATTTTTTCTTTTTATTTGAACTTTATTTATTACAAACTTAACAAAAAAAACGACTTTTTAATTTTATTAACTTTAAACTTTTTTGCAATCCTACTGATGTTTCATCAATTATTAACAATGAATGAGAATTATATTTTTTTTGTTATTCCTATTCTAACTGCATTTATTCATATTTATAATGACAAAGTAATTACAAAAAAAATCTTTTTATATTTAATAATTGGTCTATGCTTATTCTCTGTAACAAAATATCATCTAAGATATAACGAACATCGAAAATTTCACAGGTTAGAAAAAGTTGATTTGAGCAAAGCAATAGATGCTCAAGTAATTCATCAAAGTTTGAAGGGATTAAAATGGATCACTAGTACGTACCCAACAAAACCTGATAAAGAAATTGAAATAATTTCTCAATCAATAAATATTTTAAAAAAAGAAAAAGATAAATTCTCAGTTATTACTGACTATCTATTTTTACCTGTAGTTCTAGGTATTAATGATCATTCTCCAAATCAATGGTACCATCCAGGAGTCAGTTATCCACTTAAAGACAGTAAGTATTATAGAGACTATAAAACTTTTTTTGTTGGAAAACTAAAGAGAGAAAACATATCTAAAGTATTGATAGTTGGAAAGGGTTTGGAAAATCTACTTTCATTGACTTTTGAAGAAAATTGTTTTTCTAAATTACAAATAGGTGAAATAACGTATAGACTCATTATAAAAGATAAATGTGAGGAATTTAGATGAAAATGTTTGAAATAATGGCTGTAAAATTTTTCAATTTTATAGATAAATTTATTCATCAAATAAGAATCTTAAAAATTTTAAAAAAAAAAGTCAAATTTATAGAAATTTATATTGATGTTGGGGCACATAAAGGTACTTACACAGATTTAATTATTAATAATTTTAAGGTAAAAAAAGCTTTAATGTTTGAACCACAAGATAATATTTTTAATTTTCTTAAAAAAAAATATGAGAATAATAAAAATATTATTATTTTTAATAAAGCTTTATCTGAAAAAAAAGAGCATTTAAATTTCAACTTTAATAAGCATGATTTAACATCTTCTTTATCAAATTTAGATCCTGATAATAACTATCTTAAATTAAAAGCTAAATTATTTGGAACTGATACTAAAGGGATGATCGAAAAAAAATCGACTATTGAAACATCAACTCTTTTTTCAACTATGGAAGATTTAAACTTAGAACATGTAGATCTTTTAAAAATAGATACCGAAGGACATGAATTTCAAGTTATAAAAGGCATTAAAGATAAGATAAAAAAAATAAGATTTATTTTGGTGGAGTTTCACAATGATGAAATTTATATTTCTTACAATCCAAAAGAATTACACAATTATTTGCAAACAAATAATTTTAAATTGATAAATAGTTTTAAATTTCCATTTACAACTTGGGAAGATAGACTTTATATGAATTTAAAAAAATAAAACTTAGTCCTTTTTTTTATAAACTTTATTAATTAATATACCTGCTCTTTTAACTGAAAAAACTTCGTAATAATTTTTTGGTATAAAATACTTTTTTTGATATTTAGGGTTTTTTTCGTAGTGAAAATTAGTAAAAATATATTGTTGATCTGAATGAGTTGTGCCCTGAAATAAAAACTGGTTTTCATTAAAATCCAATATTTTTCGACTATAACTTAATGGTGTAAAACTGGCTGTTCTTATTGAAACAGTTTTGAAATTATTTTTTTTGCTATCCTCAACAATAAACTCAATGGCCTCATGATTTGCCAAACCCCAGTAATCTATTTCAAAGTTTTTATTAGCAATTTTTTTAATAAATGGATTAAAATAAATATGTTGATAAGGATGAAATCTTATTAAATTATGTAAATTAAGTATAATTAATAATAAAATACATACTAAAATAATTTTAAAATTTATAAACTTTTTAATTTTAAAATAAAAATATTCTAAACCTAAAGCCATAATATAAATTATGGAAGGATAAATAAAATATAAATGTCTCCAGCCACCGTATAATGTCGAATTGAGAAAAATTATAGACACAACCGGGGAGATAAGAAAAAACATCATAAAAAAGTCTTTTTTTTGATTATCGTTTTTCCATAATTTATTATTTTGATTTTGATCAAGAGAGGTTAAATTTTTAAAAAAGATTTTAAAAATATAAGTTAAACCCATTAAAAAAGAAATAATATAAAATGTAGGTGAAGTAACGAATATCCAAACAATTGAATAATGCCATGGTAAATTATTAGCATTTATGTATTCCCCCAAATAAAATACTTTTAAGTTCCAGTCATAGTTTGAGAAAGTCAGGAATGCTTCTATAAAATTTCCCACAGGATCTGCCCACAAGAATGGCCATAATGCGTACAAAAAAACAAAATAAGAAATGATACAAATTAAAATCTTTGAGTAATTTTTTTTTATCTCTTTTCGATTTTCTATAACTTCCCAAAATACAAATATTATGTAAACCAAAATTAATAAAATTCCCATAACTCTTATTTGTGTTGCGATAGCTGCAAATAATGAAAAAAATAATAAATGATTTAAAGAAAAATTTTTAAAAGATGAAAAAAAATGTGAAATTGAAAAAATACAGAAAGACATGAAAATTATATCTTTGCAATTATAAAATGACTCAGCAAATATACGTGGTGAAGTAAAATATAAAAATACTAAAAAAAGTGAAAAGAAATTGTTGTTAAATCTCTCATTTACTAATTTAAAAAAATAAATTCCTGAAATAAAAAATGTTAGAAACGTCAAAAGATGTTTAAGTTGAAAAGCTTCTTTACTCGTCTCTATTCCAATAACTTGTTCTATTATTGCTGTCAGCAAATCAAAAAAAGGACCATATGCTTGATAATATCCAGCCAGAAAATCTTGGGACCATTCCATTTCATCTAATAGATTTTTTAAATAAATATGATAATTAGAAGAAGGTATGATATCCTTGGATAAAATATAGAGCCAATAATATCCTGTTGTTCTATGAAAAGGCTCATCAATAGAAAGACCAAAATTCTTAAAAATTACAAGACCTACTAAAAAAAAAGATAGAAAAAATAAGATTATTAAATTTCTTGAAAATCTAGACTCATTTTTTTTTAAAAATATCTTTAAAAGAGACATATTTGATTGCAGATAATATAATTATTTAATAGAAAATTATACTAAATTATATATAAGACAAATAATTATGAATATTCATGAGTATCAAGCTAAAGAAATTTTAAAAAAATATGGAGCCCCAGTTTCAAATGGAGTAGTAATCAATTCTCTATCTGAAATTAAATCAAAAATAAATTCCTTGAAAGGACAAACTTTTGTTTTAAAAGCACAAATCCATGCTGGAGGCCGAGGAAAAGCTGGAGGAGTAAAACTTATAAAAAATTTAAAAGAATTAAATGCTGAAGCGAAAACTATGTTAGGCAAAACTCTTGTTACCCATCAAACAACTAAAGAGGGTAAAAAGGTTGAAAAACTTTACATAGAGGAGGCTTCAGAAATTTTAAAAGAATATTATTTATCTTGTTTGGTTGATAGGGCTACCTCAAAAATTGCATTTATAAGTTGTACTCAAGGAGGTGTAGATATTGAAAATGTAGCAGCTAAAAATCCTGAAAAAATAATAACAACAAGAACAAACTTAAATAACGGTATAGACGAAGCAACAATTGAAAAAGTATTAAAACCTTTTAATCTTAATTCTGAACAAAAAAAAGATGGAAAAAAATTAATTAATGCTCTTTATAAAGTATTAATAGAAAAAGATGCTAGTCTGATTGAGATAAATCCATTAATAATTACAAAAAACCAAAAGATTTTATGCCTCGATGCAAAAATGAACTTTGATGATAATGCTCTATATCGTCAGCCTGAAATTTTAAAACTTAGAGATTTTAATGAGGAGGAACCAGCTGAAATTGAAGCTAGTAAATATGACTTAGCATATATAAAATTGAGTGGGTCCATTGGATGTATGGTAAATGGCGCAGGTTTAGCGATGGCAACTATGGATATTATTAAATTGTATGGCCAAGAACCAGCAAATTTTTTAGATGTCGGAGGCGGAGCCTCTAAAGAGAAAGTTTCTGCAGCATTTAAATTAATTCTCTCTGATAAAAATGTTAAAGGTATTTTGATTAACATTTTCGGAGGCATTATGAGATGTGATGTCCTTGCTCAAGGAGTGGTTGATGCTGCTAAAGAGACAAAAATTAATGTTCCTCTTGTAGTAAGGTTAGCTGGCACAAATTTTAAAGAGGGTAAATTAATACTTGATAAATCAGGTTTAGACATACTTTCAGCAGAAGATCTAAATGATGCAGCAAAAAAAATTGTTAAGGCTATAAAATAAATGTCAATTTTGGTAAACAAAAATACAAAAGTTATTTGCCAGGGATTTACAGGTACTCATGGTACATTTCATTCAGAGCAATCTTTAAAATATGGTACCAAGTTAGTTGGGGGAGTCACTCCAAAAAAAGGTGGACAAAAACATTTAGGACTGCCTGTATTTAATTCAGTTTCTGATGCAAAAGAAGCGACAAGCGCTGATGCAACAATGATATATGTGCCTCCTAAATTTGCAGCTGATGCAATAATAGAAGCAATAGATTCTCAAATTACTCTAATAGTATGCATCACCGAAGGTATACCAATTATAGATATGTTAAAAGTCAAGTCAGCCTTAAAAAAAAGTAAAAGTAGATTAATTGGACCTAACTGCCCAGGAATTATAACGCCCGAAGAATGTAAAATAGGTATTATGCCGGGAAATATTCATAAAAAGGGATCTGTGGGAATAGTTTCTCGATCAGGAACATTAACTTATGAGGCAGTGGCCCAAACTAGTGCTAATGGTATGGGCCAGTCAACATGTATTGGAATTGGGGGAGACCCAGTTAATGGTACTAACTTTATTGATTGCCTAGAATTATTTTTAAAAGACGAAGAAACTAAGTCTATTGTGATGATTGGAGAAATAGGTGGAACCGCAGAGGAAGAAGCCTCAGAATTTATTAAAAAATCAAAAATTAAAAAACCAATGGTTGGTTTTGTTGCAGGTTTAACAGCACCACCTGGCAAAAGAATGGGTCACGCAGGCGCCATTATATCTGGTGGAAAAGGTGGAGCCAATGATAAGATTGAATTAATGAAGTCTGCTGGAATTACTATTTCTAAATCTCCTGCAGATATAGGTAAGACACTTTCTGAAAAACTAAAGGCTTGATTTTATATAATTTGTGATATTATTAATTAATAATGTCGATTGATAAGAATAATCAAAAGTATAAAAAAACTTCATTCTTAACCGGAGTAAATAGTGATTACATAGAAGAGTATTATTCTTTGTATCTTCAAAATTCAAAACTATTAACTAATGATTGGATTGAATTTTTTGATGGTTTGAAAGAAGATTCTAAAAATATTATCCAAAACATACAAGGACCAAGTTGGAATCCTAAAAAAGTAAAACAATTAAATTTTTATAAAGAAACTAAAACTAATTTAAAAGAGGAGGAAATTTCAGATTTCACTTCTTCAAAACAAGCCTCAACAGACTCAGTAAGAGCAATTATGTTAATAAGGGCTTATAGAATAAGAGGACATTTGATCGCAAATTTAGATCCCTTAAATTTACACATTAAAGACGAACATCCAGAATTGAAACCAGAAACTTACGGCTTTAAAAAAAGTGATTATAACAGAAAAATATTTTTAGATGGGGTACTTGGACTTCAATACGGAAATTTAAATGAAATTTTACAAATTTTAAAAAAAACGTATTGTTCTACAATTGGATATGAGTTTATGCACATGAGTGACCCAGAAGAAAAAGCTTGGGTGCGTAATAGAATAGAAGGACCTGAAAAAAAAATTACTTTCACAGATAATGGAAAAAAAGCAATTTTAAATAAGATTATCGAGGCCGAAGGCTTTGAAAAATATTTACAAGTTAAATTTGTTGGAACAAAAAGATTTGGATTAGATGGAGGTGAGTCCTTAATACCCGCCTTAGAACAGATTATAAAAAGAGGAGGAAATTTAGGTGTTAAAGAAATAAAAATTGGTATGCCCCACAGAGGAAGACTTAATGTCTTAGCAAACGTAATGGGAAAACCATACAAGGCAATTTTTAGTGAATTTTTTGGTAAAGGTATTTCTGCTAAAGAAGATTTTGAGGGTGATGTTAAATATCATCTTGGAGCATCGTCAAATCGAGAGTTTGATGGAAACATTGTTCATATCAGTTTAACAGACAACCCATCTCATTTAGAGGCTGTAAATCCCGTTGTTTTAGGTCAAGTGAGAGCAAAACAATTTTTTCATAAAGATCCAAGTAGAAAGTCTGTTGTTCCAGTTTTAATTCACGGTGATGCGGCATTTGCTGGACAAGGTGTTGTAGCTGAATGTTTTGCAATGTCGGGCTTACCAGGCCACAACATTGGTGGAACTATTCATGTAATTGTTAATAATCAAATTGGCTTTACAACTGCACCAAGATTTGCAAGATCATCTCCTTATCCATCAGATGTCGCTAAGCTATCTCAAGCTCCAATATTTCATGTAAACGGTGACGATCCTGAAGCTGTTGTTCATTGCGCAAAAATAGCCACAGAGTACAGACAAAAATTTAATAGAGATGTTGTTATAGATATGGTTTGTTATAGAAGATTCGGCCATAACGAAGGCGATGAACCATCTTTTACTCAGCCTATAATGTATAAAAAGATAAGATCTCATCCTACAACGTTAAGTCTTTATAGTAAAAAAATATCAGCAGATGGGTTATTAAACATAAGTCAAATAGAAATTAAAAAGCAAGAATTTAAAAAATTTTTAGAAAATGAATTTAATGCTTCAAAAAATTATAAATCTGAACTTAAATGGTTCGATGGAGTATGGTCAAGATTTAAACCAGGTCTGGGAAAAGATAAAAGAGGTGTTAGTGGAGTAGATAAAAAAATAATAATCGAGACAGGAAAAAAAATATCTAAAATCCCAAAAAATTTTAGCGTCCATAAAACTTTAAGAAAAATACTTGAACAAAAAGAAAAAATGTTTACTGAAAATGCGCCAATTGACTGGTCAACTGCTGAGTCTTTAGCCTTTGGCACACTTTTAATTGATGGTTTTTCTGTTAGGTTATCAGGCCAAGATTCAGCTAGGGGTACATTTAGCCAAAGACACTCTGTTTTAAGAAATCAAGAAAATCACGATAGATATATACCTTTAAATAATTTAAAGAATAACCAGAAAAAATTTGAAATAATTGATAGCCTATTATCCGAATTAGCAGTTTTAGGTTTTGAATTTGGTTATTCACTGTCTGAACCGGAAACTCTCGTTTTATGGGAAGCACAATTTGGAGATTTCGCTAATGGAGCACAAGTAATCATAGATCAGTTTATTACTTCTGGAGAGTCAAAATGGGGAAGAGCAAGTGGTTTGGTTATGTTGTTACCTCACGGATACGAGGGCCAAGGTCCAGAGCATTCTTCTGCTAGGCTTGAAAGATTTTTACAAATGTGTGCTGGAGAAAATATTCAAATAGTTAATTGCACAACTCCAGCTAATTATTTTCACGCATTAAGAAGACAAATGCATAGAGCTTTTAGAAAGCCATTGATAGTAATGACACCCAAGTCTCTTCTTAGAAATAAAAGATGTGTCTCTTCAATTGATGATTTCTCTAAAAAAAATAGTTTTCATAGGGTTCTCGAAGATCATGCATATGTAAAAGACTCTAAAATAATAAAATTAAAGAAAGATATAAATATAGAAAGGGTAGTCATGTGTTCTGGTAAAGTCTACTTTGATTTATTAGAAAGTAGAGAAAAAGCAAAAAATGATAAGTTGGTTTTTATAAGAATTGAACAACTATATCCATTTCCAGCAAAAACATTGGCAAAAATTTTAAAGAGATACAGAAATGCAGAATTTATTTGGTGTCAAGAAGAACCGAAAAATATGGGTGCATGGAATACTGTAAGAAATTATATTGATAGGACCCTTGAAATAATTGAATTTAAAAAATCTAGAGTTAAATATATTGGAAGAAATGCCTCATCCACAACTGCGACTGGAAATTATAATAAACATCTTGCAGAACAAAAAAAAATATTAGAAAAGGTTGTTAGGAAACTAAATTAATGTCTGAAAAAATTGTTGTACCTACTTTAGGAGAATCGGTTACTGAGGCAACTGTAGCGAAATGGTTAAAAAATAAAGGAGATAAAGTTTCCTCTGATGAGCCATTAGTTGAATTAGAAACTGACAAAGTAAATGTGGAAGTTCCTTCTCCGTCTAATGGAGTGCTTGAAAGTATTTCTGCAAAAGAAGGTGAGACAGTTAATGTTGGCGCTTTACTTGGCTCAATATCTAAGTCAAATTCAACGATAACAAGTATAAAGAGCGATTCTTCAGAGAAAAAATATTCTCCACCAAAATTAAAAAAAGATCAAAATAAAAAGCTAAATATCGCTAGTCAAAATAAAATTAGCAAAAAAAAGGAAGTGGATCCACTTCTCCTTAAAGAAGAAGAAGATTCTTCTCCAAAAATATTTAATGAGGAACCTTTAGTATTAGAAGAAGAGCCTCTTATTTTAGAAACAACACATGATGAAGAAATTGAAAAATCAAACAAAGATATATTAAATGAAGAATTAAGAGTCTCACCAGCAGCAAGAAAGATAGTTGCTGAAAAAAAAATTGATCCTCAGTCAGTAAAAGGTACTGGAAAAAATGGCCTTATTTTAAAAGAGGATGTAATGAGTTTAATGGGTGTAAAACCTTCTCCGTCTGAAAGAAAAATTGCACACGGTCCTGAGGAAAGAATAAAAATGACAAGACTCAGATTAACTATTGCAAAAAGACTAAAAGAAGCCCAAGAAAATGCAGCAATGTTAACAACATTTAACGAAGTTAATATGCATGAAGTAATAAAAATGAAAAACAATTATAAAGAAGATTTTCAAAAAAAATATTCTGCAAAGTTAGGTTTCATGTCTTTTTTTGTTAAAGCATGCATAATTGGGTTAAAAAATTATCCTGCAGTAAATGCTGAAATACAAGGTGATGAAATAGTTTATAAAAATTATTATAATATAAGTATAGCTGTAGGCACTGATAAAGGTTTAGTAGTTCCAGTGGTTAGGAATTCAGATGAGTTATCCTTTGCTGAAATTGAAAAAAATATAAGTACACTTGGACAAAAAGCTAGGGATGGAAAATTAACGATTGAAGATTTACAAGGCGGGACTTTTACAATAACTAACGGTGGAATTTATGGATCAATGTTATCTACCCCTATACTAAATCCACCACAATCAGCAGTTTTAGGTATGCACAATATTATTGAAAGACCTGTTGTTGAAAACGGCGAAATAAAAATAAGACCAATTATGTATTTAGCGTTATCCTATGACCATAGGATAATTGATGGAAAGGAAGCTGTTTCATTTTTAAGAATTGTGAAGGACTCCTTAGAGCAACCTAAACGACTTTTTTTAAATCTTTAACTTATGAGTGATAATTTTGATGTAATAGTAATTGGAGGAGGCCCTGGTGGATATGTATGTGCCATCAGAGCTGCTCAATTAGGTTTAAAAGCAGCATGTGTGGAGAGCAGGGGCACTCTAGGAGGAACATGTCTTAACATAGGTTGCATCCCATCCAAAAGCTTATTAAATCTTTCAGAAAATTTTCATAAAGCTAAAAAAGACTTTTCTTCGCAAGGAATAGAAGTTTCAGATATTAAATTAAATGTAGAGAAAATGATGAATAATAAAAACAAATCTGTACAGATTTTAACCAAAGGTGTTGAGTTCTTATTCAAAAAGAACAAGGTTAGCTATTTAAAAGGAAAAGGAGTTATTTTTTCACCTTCAAGTGTCGTTGTTTACGATCAAGGAAAAAAAACATCATATAACACCAAAAACATAGTCATAGCAACTGGTTCATCCGCAGTTTCTCTACCGGGTGTTATGATTGATGAAAAAAATATTATTTCTTCAACAGGAGCTCTCTCTTTAAAATCTGTGCCAAAATCGTTATTAGTTATAGGGGGCGGCTATATAGGTTTAGAGATGGGCTCTGTTTGGAAAAGACTAGGAGCAGAAGTCACTGTGATTGAAAATCTTCCTTTTATAACTCCTGGAATGGATAGAGAAATATCAAATGAATTTCAGAAAATATTAACTAAACAAGGAATTAAATTTAAACTTAATTGTAAAGTTTTATCAATTAAAGATTTGGGTTCTGAAGTGAAAGTCGAGTACCAGAACAATGATGAAAATAAAAAAGAAATAATTTTAGCTGATAAAACCTTAATCGCAGTTGGAAGAAAACCTTACACAGAAGGCCTAAACCTAAATAAAATTGGTGTTAAAAAAGATGAAAAAGGTCGAATTAAAATTAATAAAAACTTTCAAACTGAGATAAAAAATATATATGCAATCGGAGACGTAATTGAAGGCCCAATGTTAGCCCATAAAGCCGAAGAAGAAGGTATAGCAGTAGCAGAATTACTAGCAGGACAATCTGGACATGTAAATTATGACGTTATACCGGGCGTAATTTATACATCTCCAGAGGTTGCTTATGTGGGTAAATCTGAAGAACAACTTAAAGAAGAAGGTGTATCTTATAAAACAGGAAAATTTCCGTTTTTGGCAAACTCAAGAGCAAAAGTAAACAATGAGACAGATGGTTTTGTAAAAATTCTAGCAGATAGTAAATCTGATCGTTTGTTAGGAGCACATATTATAGGACCTCATTGTGGAGATATGATTGCTGAAATGGCCTTAGCAATGGAATTTGGGGCAAGTGCGGAGGATGTAGCAAGGACCTGTCATGCTCATCCAACTCATACAGAGGCAATAAAAGAGGCTGCTTTAGCTGTTGATAAAAGGCCAATTCATTTTTAATTCAAAAAAAATAAAATAAAATCTATCCATGAAGGTGCCTGTCTTATTACCAAAAGTTTTTAATCATCCTTTTACATATATTTGCAATTCAAAAAAAATTAAGAATATCAAACTAGGAGACATAGTACTCGTGCCTTTCGGAAAAAAAAAGGAAATAGGTGTTGTTTGGGATAAGTTAAAACAAACTGAAAAAAATATTAAACTTAAACAAATAGAAAAAAAGGTTTCTAGCATAGTCTTAAATAAAAAAATGATTAAATTTATCAATTGGTTTTCTATTTATAATCTTGTCCCAAAAGGGATGATTTTAAAAATGTGTTTAGGTAATCTTAAGAATTTTGATGAGACTAAAAAAAAATATTTAACAAAAAATAAAATTGACGTAAGTGAGTATAAATTAAGTACCGATCAAAGAAACGCTTTAAATAACCTTATAAGTTATGGAAATAAGTTTAGTGTTTCCGTATTGTTAGGAATAACGGGCTCAGGGAAAACAATCGTTTATTTTGAAAGAATCAAAAGATTGATAGAGGAAAAAAAACAAGCTTTAATATTAATCCCTGAAATATTTCTTACTACTCAATTTAAAAAAAGGTTTAAATTGTTTTTTGGCTATGAACCAGCAATTTGGCACTCAAAAATTAGTATTAATAAAAAAAAGGAAATTTGGAAGTCTATTGCTAGAAATAAAATAAAAATAGTTTTAGGTGCAAGATCGTCTTTATTTTTACCTTTTAAAAATTTAGGATTGATAGTAGTTGATGAGGAACATGACTCCTCTTATAAACAAGAGGAAAATGTAATTTACAACGCTAGAGACATGGCAATATCTCGCGCATCTATAGAAAATATTCCAATACACCTAATTACATCGATACCTTCATTAGAGACGTATAATAATATTAAAAATAAGAAATATTTAAAAACGGTGCTGAATAAAAGATATGAAAATCATCCTTTACCAAAATCAGAAGTAATCGATTTAAATCTTGAAAGTCTCAATAAAAAATCTATTTCAAACAAAACAATAGAAATAGTCGAAGAATATCTAAAAAAAAATAATCAAATTCTTTTTTTTTTAAATAGAAGAGGATATGCACCATTTCTCATTTGTAAAAAATGTGGTTACAGACATATCTGTCCAAATTGTTCAATATATTTAACATATCATAAAATACTCAACAAAATCATTTGCCATCATTGCGGTTACAAAAGTAGCTCCAATAGAAAATGCCTAGACAAAAAAAACTTTTGTGATTTTTCTTTTTATGGACCTGGAGTTGAGAAAGTATTTGAGGAATTAAAAGGCATTTTTCCAAATAAAGTAATTAAAATATTTTCGAGTGATTATCTTAATAAAAAAAAACAATCAGAAAATTTGATCAATGAAATAAGTGATGAAAAAATAGATATTTTAGTAGGAACGCAAATGATATCAAAAGGTTTTAACTTTCCAAAACTAAATTGTATAGTGGTGGTAGATGCAGATTTTACAGGAAAAGGTTATGACTTAAGAACCACTGAAAAAAATATACAACTTTATAATCAATTAAGTGGAAGAGCTGGAAGATTTTCAAATGAATCTATTATTTTATATCAAACAATAAATCCTAATAACCAAATTCTAAAAAATATTTTAGAAAATAATTCTGAAAATTTTTTGATGAATGAATTAAAGATAAGAAAAGAAAATAATCTCCCTCCATATAAAAGATTAATAGCAATTATAATATCTTCTGTTTCAAAAGAATATAGTTATCAAGGGGCTTTAGAAATTAAAAAAAAAATTGAAAAACTTAAAAATGTTCAAATTCTTGGACCAGTGGACTCACCTATTTTTAAGAAGAATAAAAAATATAGGACAAGATTGTTAATACGATCTAATAGTAATACTCTGTGTCAAATATCCTTAGCTAAAGTTTTAGAAAATCTAAAAATATCGAGCAAAATTAAACTTACAGTTGATGTTGATCCAATAAATTTCACATAATTTAATATATCATCTTGAAGGGTATACTAAGCTATGCTAGGACCACTTATTTCTAAAGTAATTCTTAAACAGGATTAAAATTGAGCGGAGTGAAGACATTTTCAAATGAGACATCGGAGCGTTACGCTTTGGCGTTATTCGAACTTGCAAGTGAAAACTTACAAGTCGAAGAAATTGATAAGAATGTTTCATTTCTTTTAGATTATTGTAAAAATAATTTAGCTTTTGCAAATTTCTTAAAAAATCCAACTTATCAATTAGAAATTCAGAGCAAAATTTTTCTTAAAATTTCAAAAATAATGAAATTAAATACTACTTTAAGTAATTTTATACAACTTATTATTAATAAAAGAAGGATATATTTTTTAGAAAAAATTTTAAAAAACTTCAACAATTTAAGTTCTAAGAAAAAAGGAAAAATTGATGCAATATTTATTTCCTCAAAAGATTTATCTGAGGATGAAAGAAAAAAAATTAATCAAGATATTTCAAAAGCTATAAAGTCAAATATAAATTTTTCTTATAAAACAGATAAAACCCTTATTAGCGGTATTAAAATACAAGTTGGTAGCTTATTGATTGATACAACTGTAAGTAATAAACTAAAAAGACTTAAACAATCAATGTTAGAAAGTTGAAATGGAAATGAATCCCTCAGAAATTACGAAACTTCTTAAAGAACAAATTAAAAACTTTGGAGATAAAGCCGAGGTTTCTGAAGTAGGGAAGGTATTAACAGTAGGTGACGGTATAGCCCGAGTTTATGGTTTGGATAATGTACAAGCTGGGGAAATGGTAGAATTTAATGATGGTTCAAAAGGAATGGCTTTAAATTTAGAGAGTGATAACGTTGGTGTAGTTATTTTCGGAGATGATAGACAGATAAAAGAAGGAGACACCGTTAAACGTACTAACTCAATAGTCGATGTTCCTGTAGGAAAAGAATTGCTAGGTAGAGTTGTTGATGGCTTAGGTATTCCGATAGATGGAAAAGGAAATTTATCACCAAAGTCTCTAAGAAAAAGAGTTGAAGTTAAAGCTCCAGGCATAATACCACGTCAATCAGTTAATGAGCCGATGCAAACTGGCCTTAAAGCAATAGATAGTTTAATACCTATTGGAAGAGGTCAAAGAGAACTTATTATTGGTGATAGACAAACTGGAAAGACAGCAGTCGCAGTAGACACAATTATAAATCAAAAAGCTATAAACGAGTCTAACGATGAGAAGAAAAAGCTTTATTGTGTATATGTTGCAATTGGTCAAAAAAGATCTACCGTTGCTCAAATCGTTAAAACGTTGGAAGATGCGGGTGCTATGAAATACACGACAGTAGTATCAGCTACGGCCTCTGACTCGGCTCCTTTACAATTTTTAGCACCATATACAGGATGTACTATTGGGGAATATTTTAGAGATAATGGAATGCATGCTTTAATAATTTATGATGACCTTTCAAAACAAGCTGTCGCATATCGACAAATGTCATTATTATTAAGAAGACCACCAGGTAGAGAAGCTTACCCAGGAGATGTATTTTATTTACACAGTAGACTTTTGGAGAGAGCAGCTAAATTAAATGAAAAAAATGGTGGCGGCTCTTTAACTGCACTTCCAATAATAGAAACTCAAGCAGGGGATGTTTCTGCTTATATCCCTACAAATGTTATTTCAATAACGGATGGTCAAATATTTTTAGAAACTGAGTTATTTAATCAAGGGATAAGACCAGCAGTTAATGTAGGTCTATCTGTTTCGAGAGTTGGTTCAGCAGCTCAAACAAAAGCAATGAAAAAAGTTGCAGGTTCTATTAAGCTAGAACTTGCTCAATATCGTGAAATGGCTGCTTTTGCACAATTTGGATCAGATTTGGATGTTTCTACTCAAAAACTTTTAAATAGAGGTTCCAAATTAACTGAATTACTTAAACAAAATCAGTACTCTCCTCTTACAGTTGCAGAACAAGTAATATCAATCTTTACTGGTGTGAGCGGTTATCTCGATAATATTGAGTTAAATCAAATTAAAAAATTTGAAAGTGAATTATTAGAAAAAGTAAGGAACGACTTTCCTGAAATATTAGAAAACATAAATAACTCTGGAAAACTAGAGGATGAAATAAAAAACAAGTTAATTGAAGTTATAGAAGCCCAAAAAGAAAGAAAATAATGCCTAGCTTAGATGATTTAAAAAAGAGAATAAAGAGCGTGAAGTCAACTCAAAAAATTACTAAAGCAATGAAGATGGTTGCTGCAGCAAAACTAAAGAAGGCTCAAGAAAACGCTGAAAAAGGAAGGCCTTATAGTGAAAAACTACAAAATATAATTTTAAATTTAACTAAATCTATTTCAGATGATACCAATGCCCCAAAATTATTATCTGGAAACGGTAAAGATAAAGTTTATCTTTGCGTCGTTATTACTGCTGATAGAGGCCTATGCGGTGGATTTAATTCAAGTATTTGCAAATTAGCAAAAAGTCATTTTAAAAATATTCTAGAAAATGGAAAAGAATTGAAAATAATCACTGTAGGCAGTAAAGGACATGATCAAATTAAAACTGAATATAGTAAGTACATAATTGATAAAAAAAGTTTTAAAGAAAAAAAACAAATTTCATTTAAAGAAGCCAATGAAATAGGAAAAAAAATAATTGAATTATATGAGAATGATCAATTTGATAAGTGTTTAATATTTTATAATAATTTTAAAAATGTAATTACTCAAATTCCAAAAGCAGAACAAATAATTCCAACTTTTATAAAAAAGGAAGAGAAGTTTAAAGATAATTTATTTTCTTATGAATTCGAACCAGACGAAGATGAAATACTGGAAGATTTGTTACCTAAAAATGTTTCTGTGCAAATTTTAAAAGCTTTTTTAGAAAATGCTGCAAGTGAACAGGGCTCAAGGATGACAGCAATGGATAATGCTACAAGAAATGCAGGAGATTTAGTAGACAAATTAACTATAAATTATAACAGAAGTAGACAAGCATCTATTACAAAAGAATTAATTGAGATAATTTCAGGAGCTGAGAGTTTATAATGAATAAAGAGGGTATTATTACGCAATTAATTGGAGCGGTAGTTGATGTTAAATTTAAAGATGAACTACCAGAAATATATACTGCTCTTGAGACAAATAATGGTGGTAATAAACTCATTCTTGAAGTCGCTCAGCATTTAGGAGAAAATAGCGTTAGAACAATCGCTATGGACTCAACAGAAGGACTTAAAAGAGGGGATAAAGTTTTAAACACTAATGCTCCTATAAGTGTACCTGTTGGACCAGAAACTTTGGGTAGAATTATAAATGTAATTGGTCAACCAATTGATGAAAAGGGGGATGTTAAAACAAAAGAGAAATGGCCTATACATAGACCTTCACCTAAGTTTACTGACCAATCAACCGAGACTGAAATTCTTGTTACAGGTATAAAAGTAATTGATCTACTCGCTCCCTATGCAAAAGGAGGAAAAATTGGTTTGTTTGGTGGTGCAGGAGTTGGAAAAACAGTAACTATAATGGAATTGATAAATAATATTGCTAAAGCTCACGGAGGATTCTCAGTTTTTGCTGGTGTGGGTGAGAGAACAAGAGAGGGTAATGATCTTTACCATGAGATGATCGAATCTGGTGTAATAAAAAAAGACGGAAAAGGATCTAAAGCAGCCTTAGTTTATGGTCAAATGAACGAACCTCCTGGCGCCCGGGCAAGAGTTGCTCTAACTGGTTTAACAGTTGCAGAATATTTTAGAGATCAAGAAGGTCAAGATGTTTTATTTTTCGTTGATAACATATTTAGATTCACACAAGCTGGTTCAGAAGTTTCTGCATTATTGGGCAGGATACCTTCAGCAGTAGGATACCAACCAACTTTAGCAACCGATATGGGTAATTTACAAGAGAGAATTACATCTACTGGAAAAGGGTCAATCACATCGGTACAAGCTATATATGTCCCCGCAGACGATCTAACCGATCCAGCTCCCGCGACTTCTTTTTCGCATTTAGATGCAACAACTGTGCTTTCGAGACAGATTGCAGAATTAGGTATTTACCCTGCAGTCGATCCATTAGACTCAACTTCAAGAATATTAGACCCAAGAGTTGTTGGAGAAGAACATTACAGAGTTGCTCGAGAGGTTCAGAGAATTTTGCAGGCATATAAATCTCTTCAAGACATTATTGCCATTCTTGGAATGGACGAACTTTCTGAGGAGGATAAACTCACAGTAGCTAGGGCAAGAAAAATTCAAAGATTTTTATCTCAACCATTTTTTGTTGCTGAGGTATTTACCGGATCTCCAGGAAAACTAGTTGATCTTGAATCAACAATTAAAGGCTTCGACGCTATCTGTAAAGGAGAGTACGATAATTTGCCGGAGGCAGCATTTTATATGGTTGGTTCAATAGAAGAGGTTATAGAAAAAGCAGAAAAACTTGAAAAAGATACTTAAACCTAATGTCAGAAGAATTTAAAATCGAAATAATAAGTCCTGATAAAAGTGTTTACTCGGGTCAAACAAATAATGCAGTACTACCTTGCTTTGAAGGACAAGTTACAATATTAAAAGATCATATTCCTTTGATAACTTTTTTAAGACCTGGCCTAATTGAAATTGGAAACAACGAAAAGTATTATGTTGAGGATGGTACTGTAGAGTTTTCAGAAAACAATCTTTTAATATTATCATCCACTGTTCAGAGCCTACAAAACATAAAAACTGAGAATATAAATAACATGTTAAAAAATGCTGAAAAAGATCTTTCAGATAATCAATTAACAGATAAACAAAAATATATTTTAGATTACAAAATAGAAGTTTTAAAACAAATTAACCAATAAAGCTTTCAAGCTCTAATTTAATTTTTTCATACACTTTTTTTTTAAAATCAACTATAACTTCAGGTAATAATGTATAATCAATCCATTTCCACTCAATAAACTCAGGATGTTTTGTATTTAAATTGATCTCATTATCATTTCCAATAAACTTTACTATAAACCATTTTTGTTTTTGCCCTCTATATCTTCCTTTCCAAATTCTCCCTAATAAATTTTTTGGTAACTCGTACTCTGTGCAGTTTTCAATTTCTTTTAAAATTTTTATATTGGTAATGCTTGTTTCTTCAGCAAGTTCTCTTCTCATAGCATTTATTGGAGTTTCATTGTTATCTATTCCTCCTTGAGGCATCTGCCATCTATCTATCGGATTATCTTTTCTTTTCCCTACAAAAACCAAGTTATTTTGATTAAGAACTATAACACCAACACCTTGCCTCATTGGTAATTTATTGATCATATTTTATGATTGGAAAAGATTGACAGCATATTTTAATTGATTGTCATTATCTGTATCAAGCTCAAACTTATTTTGCTCTTCAACAACTATATCTGGTGATACTCCAACTTCCGAAATAGATTTGCCTGAAGGTAAATAATACTTTGAGATAGTAAGTCTTATACCTCCCCCATTTTTTAGAGGAATTATAGATTGCACCGAACCTTTACCATAAGAGTTTTCTCCAAGAATAATAGCTCTTTTGTGATCTTTAAGAGCTCCAGCAAATATCTCAGAAGCAGACGCAGAACCGTTATTGATTAAAACTATTACTGGTTTACCTTTCACTCCATCACCCGCTCTAGCAAAGAATTTTCTGGTCTCACTAATTCTACGACCTTTTGTAGATACTATTTCACCTTCCTCCAAAAAAAAGTCAGTAATACTTACTGCTTGATTTAGTAATCCTCCCGGATTGTTTCTTAAATCTATAATATAACCAATTAATTTTTCTTTTTCATATTTTTTTATCATTTTAACAAATTGTTTGTCACTATTTTCATTAAAAGACTTTAATTTTATATATCCAATATTTTTATCATTACCTAAAATTTTTGACTCTACTGATTTAACTTCAATAATTTGTCTTTGTACTTTAAAAGTTAGAGACTTTTTTAAGTTCTTTCTTCTTACTGTAAGCTCTATACTAGTGCCGACCGGACCTCTCATAAGTTTTACAGCTTCCATTAATGTTTTTCCTTGTACTTGTTCACCATTTATTCTTACAATATAGTCTCCAGATTTAATCCCAGCTCTTTCCGCTGGTGTGCCAGAGATGGGTGCTATAACTTTCACAACTCCAGCCTCCATACCAATTTCTATACCTAATCCGCCAAATTCACCTTTAGACTCAGTTTGCATACTTTTAAAAAGTTCTGGTGACATATATGCTGAGTATGGATCTAAAGATTGCAGCACGCCATTAATAGCTGAGTCCATTACATCCGCTTGATTTATCTCATCTACATATTCTTGTTTTATTTTTTCTAAAACTTCTCCAAATAAATCGATTTTCTCATATAGTTTATCTGAAGCAGTATTAGGAAAAGCTTTTGTGTTTAAAAAAATTGAAAAAATAAAAATTAATTTTAATAAGTTTTTTTTCATATCATTGCTTTTTCTTTAGGCAAATTCTCTGACCACATTTTTTCAAGATCATAAAAGGATCTTTTTTCAGGATGAAATAAATGAACAATAATATCCATGGCATCGACAAGTTTCCACTCGCTACTTTCGTAACCTTCTATTCTGCAATTATCTAAGCCAGATTTTTTTAATTCAACAAGAAGATTTTCTGATAAGGATTGTAAGTGTCTTGAGGAAGTACCAGATGCAACAATCATATAATCTGCAATATAAGATTTTTTTTTAAGATCAATAGTTACGATGTTATTTGCTTTATTTTTATTTAAAGAATTCTCTATTAATTTTTTTATTTTATCTACTTCCATTAATTATTTTGTTTCTTAATTGTGTCGAAGAAATGTCTATCTTCAACTTATTTAAAAATTTAATATTTTTAATTTTCAGATATTTCATTATAACAGATTTTTTTGCTTTTGTGTCAAATCCTTTTCTAGAAAAAACTACTAAATCACACATATTTAATAACTTTTTATAATTTTTCCATTTGTGAAAATTAATTAGATTATCAGAGCCGACTATAAAAAAAACTCTATATTTTTTGTTTTTTTTTAAAAACTTTATAAGAGAAATAGAAGTTCTTGACTTTAATTTTTTCTCATAATGCCTAAGTTGAATTTTTTTATATCTGTTAATAATTTTTTTGCACATTTCCTTTCTTGTAGAAAAAGAGAAAAAAGGTTTTTTTTTATGTGGATTTTTCTTTGTTATTGCCCAAATAACTTTTTTTAATTTATAAACTCTCAAGCTTTGTTTGCTTATATATAAATGTCCTTTATGTGGTGGATCAAAACTTCCTCCAAGAACACCTATATTTTCATAATTATTTTTTTCCATATATTTATGGTCGAATAACATTCTTGCCTTTTACAATATATTTATATGATGTTAATTGATTAAGGCCGACAGGTCCTCTTGGCGGAAGTTTATTTGTAGAAATTCCTATTTCACCACCAAAACCGAATTCCCCTCCATCCGCAAACTGAGTTGAAACATTATGCATAGCTATTGAACTATTTACATTTTTCAAAAAAAATGAAGTGTTCTTATTATTATTTGAAATTATACAATCAGTATGCATTGTCCCATATTTTAAAATATGGGAAACAGCTTCATTAACATCTTTGACACTCTTAATAGACACTTTAGCATCAAGATATTCTGTTTTCCAATCTAATTCTTTTGCTAATTTTAAATTATTATTGAACAATTTATTTATTTTTTTGTCAACAACTACCTCACAACCATTTTTCATTAGCGAATTAATAATTTGTTTTCCTTTTGTTTTCAAAATTTTCTCATTTATTAAAAGTGTTTCTAAAGCTCCACAAATACTGGTTCTTCTCATTTTTGCATTTAATATTACTTTAATTGCGTTATTAAGGCTGCTCTCTTTATCTACATAGATGTGACAAAGACCTTCCAAGTGACCTATCACATGAATGTTTGAATATTTTTGAACTTTAGAAACCAAACCTTTACCTCCCCTAGGAACTATAACGTCAATGTATCTATTCATTTTAGATAATAAAAAATCTACGATTTTTCTATTTTTATTCTCTATAAATTGAAGACAATTATGATCAATTTTATTTTTTTTTAAAGACACCCTAAATAAATCTGAAAGAATTTTATTAGAGTGATAAGCTTCGCTTCCACCTCTTAGAATTGCGCAGTTACTTGATTTTAGGCATAAAGCAGCCACATCTGCAGTTACATTTGGTCTGCTCTCATATATTATACCGATGACTCCAATAGGTGTTGTAATACGCTCTATATT
>CACJUZ010000010.1 GCA_902596745.1 uncultured Pelagibacteraceae bacterium
AGATATAGTTTTTTTTTTCGCGTGTCAGCATCATCTTTTAATTGTTTAATCATTTTTGATTTTAACAAATCCCTTATTACTCTATTAATACTTTGTTTAGTAATCTTGAGTTTATATATAAGTTCTCCCAAACTTATACCTGGATTACTTTCAATTAGATTTAATGCTCTTAGATGTGCAGGACCAAAAAATTTTTTTGATAATATATCTTTTGGATCTGAATAGGTTTCTCTATAGGCGTAATAAAGTAATTGTATAAAATCTTTAATTTGCTCGTCTTTAAGATAAAGTAGGTCCCTCATAAATGGTCAGCTATATTGACTTATTCTAATAAGAAATATACTTTTTTCTGGTAAAAAAAAAGATATATTATTTTTTTCTATGGAAATGATACCTTACGATAAAAGATCAGGTAAAATCTGGTTTAATGGCAAAACCGTGAATTGGGAGGATGCCCAAATCCATGTATTAAATCATGGGCTTCATTATGCAAGTTGTGTTTTTGAAGGAGAGCGAGTTTACGATGGAGAAATATTTAAATTAGAGGAACACACTGAAAGATTATTTTACTCCGCTAAAAGAATGGGAATAGTAGTTCCGTATAATCAGAAAGAAATTAATGAAGCTTGTAAAAATATCGTAAATATACAAAAAGTTAAAAATGGATATGTAAGACCTGTTATTTGGCGAGGAAGCGAAATGATGGCTATATCGGCTCAAAAAAATAAAGTTCATGTCGCGATTGCAACATGGGAATGGGGTTCATATTTTGATCCAAAATTAAAAATAGAGGGAATAAAATTGAACATATCAAAATGGAGACGACCAGCACCAAACACTATTCCTTGGGACACCAAAGCTGCTGGATTGTATATGATATGTACCTTATCTAAACATGAGGCAGAAGAGCAAGGATTTACAGATTCACTAATGTTAGACTTCGAGGGAAATATTGCTGAAGCAACAGGAGCAAATATTTTTTTTAAATCAAAAGATGGTCAATTACATACTCCTATCCCTGACTCATTTCTTGACGGTATCACCAGAAGAGCAGTTATTGAAATAGCTAAGTCAAAAAATATAAAAGTAAATGAAAGAAAAATATTACCTGATGAAATGAAAAATTTTGTGGGTTGTTTTTTAACAGGAACTGCAGCAGAGATTACCCCTGTTTCAAAAATTGATAAATTTGATTTCAAAGTTTGCGAGCTGATCAAAGATTTAAGCGATAGTTATCAAAATATAGTAAGAAAAAGAACTGCTGCTTAGGATTTATCATCTTCACTTAAAGCATGATCTATTCCTTTAACTATATAACCATAACCCGTATATAAAGTTATGGCTGCTGACAGCCATAAGAGAATAATCCCAATAGTTTGAGCATTATAATCTTGAAAGTTAACAATTTTATTCCCGAAATCTCCTGTTAAAAGAACAGCTATTGCAAACATCTGTATAAAAGCTTTTAATTTTGATAAACTAGTAACTGGCATAGAAATACTTCCTTTAGCCAAGAACTCTCTTAAACCAGAAATTATAATTTCACGTGTTATAATTATAATAGCTGCGATTACCTCGAAATTTTTTATTGTACCGTTCATTATAAGCAAAAGTAGGGCAGTAGATACAAGAATTTTGTCGGCAATAGGATCCAATAATTCTCCAAGTTTAGACTCCTCTTTAAATAGTCTAGCTAGAAGCCCATCCAAATAATCTGTGAAACTTGCTAAAACAAAAAGAAAAAAAAGGGATTAGATCACCAAAAAAACCGGGCAAAAAGAAAGTAAATATAAATATAGGTACTATTATTATCCTACCTATTGTAAGAATATTTGGAATTTTAAATTTCATTTTTATTCATGAAAGTAATCATATATTTTTTTCGCCATACTTTCTTCGATACCTTCTACAGATTTTAAATCTTCTAAGCTAGCAGATTCAACTGATCTTGCTGACCCAAAATGATTTAGTAAAGATCTTTTCCTTTGTTTTCCTATTCCATCAATTTGGTCTAATAAAGATTTACTCAATCCCTTTTTCCTTTTTGCTCTATGAGTACTTATAGCAAATCTATGAGCTTCATCCCGTAATCTTTGTATAAAAAATAACAAAGGATCATTTTTTTTTAAAGTATATTCTTTATTTTTATGGTATATTTTTTCTTCACCTGCATTCCTGTTTTTACCTTTTGCAACAGCTAATATCGGCAAATCATGTAAACCTAATTCATTCAATACTTCTCTACTTACGGAATATTGGCCTTTACCACCATCTATTAAAATTAATTCTGGTAAAGAAAGAGAACCAGATTTTTCTTTTATTGCTTTTGAAAACCTTCTAAATAAAACTTCTTTCATCATGCCGTAGTCATCATTTTTGACTTTTTCATTCTTAATATTAAATTTTCTATACCGTTTTTTGATAAAACCTTCGTTACCAAAACATATTAATGCTCCAATAGAATCACTACCTTGATTATGACTGTTATCATAAACTTCAATAAGATTTATATTATTATTTAAATCAAATTTGTTGGCCAAGGTTTCTATCAAATTGTTGTTACTTTCAGTTTGATAAAGTTTTTGAGTTAATGCTTGTTTAGCATTTTTTTCTGCTAATTTTGATAAATTTACTTCATCCTTACTTTTTGCTTTTTTTATCAAAACATCTCGCTTTTCTTTTTGAGAAAAGGCTATTTCTAAAAGCTTTAAATCTTTAATCTCAGTATTTGTTATTATCATACTAGGAACTACTTTATTTTCATAAAATTGGGTTAAAAAAGAAGTCATGATTTCTTTTACATTGTCATCTGTATCATGCTTGGGGTAAAAAGCTTGATTTCCCCAGTTTTGTTTTGATCTAAAAAAGAATACTTGTATACACGTTTTTCCCGACTCTTTATAAATACTCACCACGTCAGCTTCATTTAAATTTGATTGATTTATTTTTTGTGAAGTTTGAATTTGAGTTAAAGCTTTAATTCTATCTCTAGCTATCGCAGCTTTTTCAAAATCTAATTCTTTGCTGGCTAGTTCCATGTCCTTAGATAAAGATTTTTGTATCCTTCTTGACTTTCCAGAAATAAAATCTATAGCATCCGACACTGTTTTTTTATATTGGGACTCCTCAATATGCCCGACACATGGACCAGAACATCTTTTAATTTGATATAAAATACATGGTCTCTCTCTATTTTTAAAAACAGTATCGTCACAAACTCGTATTTGGAAAATTTTTTGTAAAATTTTAATTGTCCAATTTGCAGACCCTATTGAAGCGAAAGGTCCAAAATAATAACCATTTCTTGATTTTTTCCCTCGAAGTTTAGTTAATTGAGGCCATTTATCTTTGTGACCGATATAAATATATGGGAACGATTTATCGTCTCTCAACAAAATATTAAATCTTGGCTTATGTTTTTTTATAAGGTTAGCCTCTAGAAGAAGAGCCTCGCTCTCGTTACTGGTAGTAGTTACTTCAAGGTTATGTGTTAAAGAAAGCATTCTTTCTGTTCTTATTGGTAAGTTTGTGTCAGAAACGTAACTTTTTAGTCTATTAGGAATATTTTTAGCCTTTCCAATATATAAAATTTCTCCAGAAACACTTATCATTCTATAAATACCGGGATTTTTAGGTATAAGTGGAATTTTTTCTTTTATAACTCTTTTTCCTAATTCTAAACTATTACTCATCTTTACTTTTTGACACCTCTATACCAACGGACTCTGTATTTTTTATTATATCCAATTTCTCTAATTTAAGATTAACTTTTTTTACTATCTTGTTTTCAAAAATTATATCAAAAATATTTTCTGCTAAATCTTCTAAAAGTTCATGGTGTTTCTTTTCTGTAATAAACGTTATTTTGTTTATAGTATCCTCATAATTTACTATAGATGCCAAATTATTATTATTTGGCTTAATGTTGGAGTCAGTCGAAATATCAATGTTAAATCTCACTCTTTGCTTCTTCTTTTTTTCAAAATCATGAAGACCTACTGAAATTTTTAGTATAAAGTTTTTAATAATTACTTTTCTTTTATATCTATATTTTTTTTTATTTTTAAATTTAATTACTTTCATTCTTTTACATTTATTATATCAGGTGTTAACCACGCAAGTCTTTGGCCGCTATCGACATTTATTATTTCACCCGTTATATTGTCATTTTTTATAAGAAATTTTACTGTTTCACTGATGCTTTCTAAATCCACTTGTTTCTTCAATAAAACCGATTTCCACTGTTTTTTAAAATGAGATTCTGATTGTCTTTTATTCTTAAGAGTTGGACCAGGAGATATGGCATTCACTCTAATATTAGGAGCTAATTTCATGGCTGAAGTTATAGTAAGTGTTCCTAAAGCTGACTTACTTAAAGTATAAGATAGAAAATAAGGTGTTAATTTTTCTATTCTCTGATCTATAATATTAATTACAATTCCATAGTTTTTTTTTACATATTTTTTAAAATTTTGAGTTAATAAAGCTGGGGCTTTTAGATTCACATTGATATGTTTTGAAAAGCTTTTATCGTTAAGGTTATTGAGATTATCGTTTTCAAAAACCGAAGCGTTATTAATAAGACAGTCTAGACCTTTCATTTTATAATATGCACCCTTAATTAATTTTTGTATTTGATTAGAATTATTCAAGTCAGCCTTAATCAAATATACATTGCTACCCAAGTTTTCTAATTCTTTTTTTAATTTATTAGCCAGATTTTTTGATTTATTATAATGAATTGTGATATTAATATCATAACCTGCTAAACTCTTAGCAATAGATGCCCCAACTCTTGTTGCACCACCTGTAATAATTATCTTTTTGGCTTCCATTTTTTTATTGCTTTTCTAGGCTTCGTGCCAGGCATTCCCATTGTTGATCTGCCTTTAGGGTATACTTTATTTTTTAATTTGTACTGGTTTATTTTTGGATTTAAAGATATCTCTAGCTCGCTTGCTTCCAATTTTCTTATTTCATCACGAATTTTGGCAGCTTCTTCAAATTCCAAATTAGCAGCGGATTCCTTCATTTTTCTATTAAGAGCTTTTAGATGTTTCTTAAGATTTCCACCAACATTTGAACCTTCACTTATTTTTACATAGTCTTTCTCGTAAACTGACTCCAAAATATCACTTATTTCTTTTTTAACTGACTCGGCTGTAATTTTATTTTTTTTGTTATATTGCAATTGTTTGTTTCTTCTTCTATCAGTTTCTTTGACAGCCTTGTTTATACTTTTAGTAACTTTGTCTGCATATAAAATTACCTTTCCATCTACATTTCTAGCAGCTCTTCCTATAGTTTGAATTAAAGATGTTTCTGATCTTAAAAACCCCTCTTTATCCGCATCAAGAATTGCAACCAGTGCACATTCAGGAATATCCAATCCTTCTCTTAATAAATTTATCCCAACTAGAATATCGAATACCCCCATTCTCAAATCTCTAATAATTTCTATTCTTTCAAGTGTATCGATATCTGAGTGCATATATCTAACCTTTAATCCATTTTCATGAAGATACTCGGTTAAATCTTCAGCCATTTTTTTTGTTAATGTTGTCGCTAAAATTCTAAAACCTTTTTTAACTATTCCTTTTGCTTCGTGCATTAAATCGTCTACTTGAGTTTTTGCTGGTCTTATTTCTACTGGTGGATCTATCAAACCTGTAGGACGAATAATTTGATCTATAAATTCATTCTTTGTTTGTTTTAATTCCCATGGTCCAGGCGTGGCAGATACAAATATAGTTTGAGTTCTCATTAAATCCCATTCTTCAAATTTTAAAGGTCTATTATCCATACATGAAGGAAGCCTAAAACCATATTCAGCTAATGTGCTTTTTCTAGTTCTGTCACCTTTATACATTCCATTGAGCTGTGGCACAGTTACATGACTTTCATCAACAAAAATAATAGTATTATCAGGAAAGTATTCAAATAAAGTTGGGGGAGGTTCTCCAGGTTTTCTTCCAGATAAAAATCTTGAATAATTTTCAATTCCAGCACAAGTCCCTGTGGCCTCAATCATTTCTAAATCAAACTTTGTTCTTTCTCTTAATCTTTGAGCCTCTAATAATTTGTTATTATCCTGGTGTTTTTTTAAAGTTATCTCTAGTTCTTTTTTAATCTCTTGAATAGCCTGATCAATTGTTGGTTTAGGAGTAATATAGTGACTGTTAGCATAAATTTTAATAATTGAAAAATCATTAGTTTTATCTCCAGTCAAAGGATCAAATTCCTCAATTTTTTCTAATTTATTTAAATTTAAACTTAGTCTCCAAGCCCTATCTTCTAAATGTGATGGAAAAATTTCTAAATTTTCTCCTCTAACTCTAAACGTTCCTCTAAAAAAATTTTGATCATTTCTTCTATACTGTAAGTTAATAAATGCTCTAATTAATTGATCTCTGTCATACTCATAGTTTTTTTTAAGAGTTATGGTCATTTTTGAATAAGCCTCTACAGATCCTAGACCGTAAATACATGAAACACTTGCAACAATTATTACATCATCTCTTTCCAATAGTGATCTAGTAGCTGAATGCCTCATCCTATCTATTTGTTCATTAATAGACGCCTCTTTTTCTATGTAAGTATCAGATCTTGGAACATAAGCTTCTGGAGTGTAATAGTCATAATAAGACACAAAATATTCAACAGCATTATCAGGAAAAAAATTTTTAAACTCTCCATAAAGCTGCGCGGCTAACGTTTTGTTTGGAGCAAGTACCAAAGCAGGTCTATTGGATGCTTCAATGACTTTTGCCATCGTGAAAGTTTTTCCAGAGCCTGTAACACCAAGTAAGACCTGTTCGTTCTTTTGACCTTTAAGATTTGCAATCAGTTTTTTGATGGCCTGAGGCTGGTCTCCAGCAGGTTGAAAATTACTTTTTATTTTAAATTTAATACCTCCCTCTAATTTTTTATTTATAGAGTTGTTAGTATTTTCTAAATCTAATATTTTTTCTTGATACGTATTTTGCATTCTGTGATATTAATAATTAAAAAAAACATTATAAAATTCAATGAGCATAATTTCCAACAATTTAAAACGTATAAAACCGTCGCCTACCATTGCAGTTACTACAAAAGCTAGGGAAATGCGAGCAAGTGGGAAGGATGTTATAGGATTAGGTGCTGGAGAGCCAGATTTTGACACCCCAGACAATGTTAAAGAGGCCGCTATAGAAGCTATCAAAAAAGGTGATACCAAGTACACAGCAGTTGATGGAACTCCAGACTTAAAAAAAGCAATTGTTGAAAAGTTTAAAAGAGAGAATAATTTAAATTATACAACTGACCAAATTACAGTCGGAACAGGAGGCAAACAAGTTATATATAACACCTTCATGGCAACTTTGAATAAAGGAGATGAGGTAATTATACCAGCACCTTTTTGGGTTTCTTACCCTGATATGGTTTTGTTAGCTGGCGGCACTCCTAAAATTATAAAGTGTGAGGAAAAAGATGGCTTTAAACTTTCAGTAAAAAAATTAGAAAAAGCAATTTCAAAAAAAACAAAATGGCTTATTTTAAACTCTCCATCTAATCCAACTGGAGCAGGATATACAAAAAAAGAAATAGAAGATTTATCAAAAGTATTACTCAAACATAAAAAAATTTTTATTTTAAGTGACGACATTTATGAACATATTAGATACGAAGGCTTTAATTTTTTTACAATTGCTCAAATTTCAAAACTCAAAGAGAGAACTTTGACCATGAATGGAGTGAGTAAGTCCTACGCCATGACTGGCTGGAGAATTGGTTATGCGGCAGGTCCTAAAGAAATAATAAATGCAATTAGAAAGATTCAATCTCAATCTACTTCAAATCCTTCATCTATTAGCCAGGCAGCAGCAGTTGAGGCATTAAATGGGCAACAAAATTTTATTAAAGAAAGAGCAGAAGCCTTCAAAGAGAGAAGAGATTTTGTTGTAAGTAGTTTAAATAATATAAAAGGGATCAATTGTTTAACTCCAAATGGAGCTTTTTATGTTTTTCCAAGCTGCAAAGGCCTCTTAAATAAAAAAACTAAACTTAAAACTGATACTGAATTTGTTCAAAAATTATTAGAAAAATCTATGGTTGCTGTAGTTCAAGGATCAGCCTTTGGATTAGATGGTTATTTTAGAATATCATATGCAACCTCTATGGAAAATTTAAAAAAGGCAATAACAAGAATTAAAGATTTTTGTGATAGCTTAAATAATTAATTTTGCCTCAAAATTCTATTAGCTGCATCTGTTTTTTTCACCCACGAATTTGGAATAGATCCTACTCCTTTTAATGCCGCATAATATGCTCCAATAAAGTTTACTCTAGAACAGTTACATCCTCCTGCTTTAATTGTTTTTAAAACAGCACTTTTATAACTTGAAGAGGTTAAAATAGAATGAACTGAACTCTCAAAAGTACCGGGATAACTACAAGCCATTCCAAGTTTTTTTACTACTTGTGTATGAGGTTTTTTTTTTAATTTCTTAATTTTATTAATATTCTTAATAATGTTTTTAAAATATAAATTATTTTTATATTTTGAAGTAAATTCTTTTATGGGATCTTTTGAACCTTTAAGAGCCAAATCTATTAAATGAAATTTAGCTAAAGCATATTTTAGACTAATTTTTGAAACTGTGACCAAAGAAATAATTTTTTTTACATTTTTTAAACCATAACCATATAAAAAGTAAGGTAGCGCAGCACAGAAACCATCAGACTCATTTACTTTTCTTCCTCCTGTTAATTTTTTCCCCCTTTTTATATTTTGAACTGTTTCGATTATATTTTGATGTATCCAAGGACCTTTAATTATTCCACGCCAGTCTTTAACTTTTCTATATTTTGCTCTTAGACTATAATTTTTCCAATATATGCTTCCAGGACCAAAATTTTTAATAATATTTTTTTTGAATCTACCCTCTATATTTGTATCTCCCTCAATTAATGTTTTGAACATGACTTGACCAATTTCATTGTAACCAGAAACTTTACCAGTTTTAATGCTATAGAAAGGGCTTTTATTTTTTTTTTAAAAAGTAAAATCTTTTTTCCCTCTAATATAATTCAGTAATTTTTTTTGATTATATACCCAATGTAAAGGTCTTGCAGCTGCATCAGCAACAGTAGAACCTAAAAATACATGTAAATTATTTTTCACTTTATTTACTTGATAAATGCTTTTCAGCTTCCAGTGCAGCCATACAACCCATGCCAGCAGCAGTGACTGCTTGCCTAAAAATTTTATCTTTTACATCTCCAGCAGCAAATACTCCTGGTATATTTGTAATAGTTGAGTCTGGTTTAGTAATCAAATAACCTTCTTTATCCATTTTTAATTGATCTTTAAATAAAGCAGTAGCTGGGTCGTGACCTATTGCTATAAATAAACCATCAACTTTTAGCTCAGATGTTTTATTAGTTTTGACATTTTTTATTTTTATTCCATTAACTCCTTTGGGCTCGTTTGTTCCCATAACTTCTTCAACTATACTATCCCAAATAATTTGAATTTTTTTGTTAGCTTTAAGCTTTTCTTGTAATAATTTTTCTGCTCTTAACTCATTTCTTCTATGTATCAAATGAACTTTAGAGGCAAATTTGGTTAAAAACATTGCTTCCTCTACTGCAGCGTTTCCACCACCAACAACTGCAACTTCTTTTTCTTTAAAGAAAAAACCATCACATGTTGCACAAGCAGATACTCCAAATCCCCTAAATTTTTGTTCCGACTCTAAATTTAACCATCTCGCTTGAGCGCCTGTGGAAATAATAATGCTATCAGCAGTATAAATTTGACCACTGTCTCCATGAGCTGAAAAAGGCTTTTTTGAAAGATCAACTTTTTTAATATGATCTTGAATCATCTCTGTACCAACAGCTTTCGCTTGGCCTTTCATTTCTTCCATTAACCATGGTCCTTGAATTACTTTTGCAAAACCCGGAAAATTCTCAACATCTGTTGTTGTTGTAAGTTGTCCACCAGGCTCAGACCCAAAAACTAATATTGGTTTAAGAAGGGCTCTAGCAGCATATATCGCTGCAGTATAACCTGCTGGCCCTGATCCAAGAATCAACACTTTTGTATGTTTAGATGATTTATTATTCATTCTAATGAAGGTATATAGTAACAAATGTCAAAATTAAAAGCACTCCTTTTAACGCAAGGTATGCACGGTATGGTTAGTCAGGTCGAAGGCTTAGCAAAAGCTTTGAATTTAAACTATAAACATCAAGAAATTAAACTTAAAAAGTTTTGGAATTTTATACCACCATTTTTTACACCTATATCTACGAGCGTTTTAAAGAATCAATTTATATTCGATTCGAAAATAGTTATTTCTTGTGGAAGAAAAAGTGTAATCCCTTCTTTAGCTTTAAAAAAAAAATATAAAGAAAAAATCTTTACGATCCATATTCAAGATCCAAAAGTTTCATTAGACAAATTTGATTTAATCATTTGTCCTGAACACGATAATATTATAGGAAATAATGTAATCAAAACAACTGGAGCAATTCACTATCTTTCTGAAAAAGAAATTTCAAAAGAAAACAATTATTTAAAGATTGATAAAGAAAACAAAAAAATAATTGCCTTTATTATTGGTGGGCCAAATAAATATTACACTTATTCAGAAAAAGAGATTGATTTTTTATTTAACAAAATAAAATCTATTTTTACTAGGGATAAATACAAATTAGTTGTAATACCTTCTTATAGGACTCCATCAGATATTATTAAAAAGGCTTTTAATTCTTTTGGTCATGATCACATGGTTATAAAAGACGTTGATAAAAAAGCTTACTTGTCTGCACTTTCAATCTCAGATTATATTGTTGTAACTTGTGACTCTACTTCTATGATTTCTGAAGCTGCAATTACTGAAAAACCAATTTATGTGGCACAAATGAAACCAAGTAAGAATAATCTAAGATTCCAAAAATTTTTCTCCCAATTTAAACAATTAAATATAATAAAAGATTTGACAGATAAAATTGATTTATGGTCATATAGCAAACTTGATGAAGTAAACAGAATATCGCCTTTGATTAAAGAAAAGATGAAAAAAAATGGAATTATTTAAGTCATTAGAAAGCAGAACCAAATCGTTCGACGATCCTTTTAAACATTTTGAAATTAATCAACCATTAACTAAAGAAGCTATTGATGAAATTAGTAATGCAGACATTGTTGACCCTAAAAAAGAAAATTTAAACTACGACGGAACTAGAGCGCTTGATGGTGGAGATGGTGCTTTTCGTTCAGGGATCAAGGATGGAGGAAAGGCAAAAAAAATAAGATGCTACGTAACTAAAGAAAATGCAAATCAATTTCCACATCTTAAAAATTTTATTGAGGAGCTACGATCCCCTAAAGTATACAATAAAATTGGTAGCTTTATAGGAAAAGATTTAAGCAATTCTTTTGTCAGACTAGAAGTTATTTGTGATAGAGAAGGTTTTTGGCTTAAACCTCATTGTGATATTAAAGAAAAATTAATGTCTTCAATAGTTTTTATCAACCTTCATGATGAATCTGAAAACCTAGGAACAGATTTTTACGATACTAAATTAACCAAAGTAAAAACAGTTCCGTATAAACATAATTATGGATATTTCTTTACGAGTGGACCAAACTCTTGGCATGGTATGGAAAAAAAAGAGATTAAAAAGGAGCGTAGATGTATTCAAATTAACTACGTTACATTCGAGACTGACTGGAAAGTAAAATAAAATTTTAAATATCTTGCAGAGAAGTAACTTTAATTTCTTTATTTTTAAGAGACTTAATACCTTCAATACAAACTTTTGCTGTTGACATATTTGTACAATACGGGACCTTATTAGCTAAAGTTGCTCTTCTTAATGCTAAAGCATCATTAAGTTGTTTTTCACTATTTCCTCCACCAGTATTAATTACTAAATCAATTTTTTTTGCATTTAGGATATCGACAATATGAGGTGATCCTTGATTGACTTTATTTATTTTTTTACATTTAATACCATGTTTATTAATATATTCAGCTGTTCCTCTAGTTCCGCAAAGTTTAAAATTAAGCTTATTTAACTGTTTTGCTAAATCTACTCCTTCATTTTTGTGGCTATTTTTTAATGATATAAACGCTAAACCTTTTGTTGGAAGCGAGTTAGAAGCTGCCATTTGACTTTTGGCAAAAGCCATACCAAAATTTTCATCAAAACCCATTACTTCTCCTGTAGATTTCATTTCTGGACCAAGTATAAGATCACTATTTGGAAATTTATTAAATGGAAACACCGCCTCTTTTACCGCAAACATTTTTTTTGTTTTACTTCTTAAATTAAATTTAGACAATTCTTCTCCCGCCATTATCCTAGAAGCAATTTTGGCCAATGGAAGATTTTTTGCTTTTGATACAAATGGGACAGTTCTGCTTGCTCTAGGGTTAACTTCTATAACAAAAATTTCATCATTTTTAATTGCAAATTGAACATTCATAAAACCCTTTACCTTAAGTGCAAGTGCCAACTTTTTAGTTTGGTTCTCAATTTCTTTAATCAAAAAAGGTTTGATAGAGACTGGGGGCAAACTACAAGCCGAGTCACCGGAATGAATTCCTGCTTCTTCAATATGCTGCATGATCCCTGCAACAAATACTTGTTTGCCATCCGATAGTGCATCAACATCTACCTCCATCGCATTATCGATAAATTTGTCAATTAAAATTGGATTTCTTTCTGCCGCCTTGAAAGCCTCCTGTACAAAATTCTTAAGTTGTTTTTTTTCATGTACAATTTCCATCGCTCTTCCCCCTAAAACATAGGAAGGTCTAACCATAAGGGGTAATCCTATTTTTTCAGCTATTTTTAATGCCTGTGAAAATGTTTTTGCTATTCCACTTTTAGCTTGTTTTAATCTTAATTTATTCAAAAGATTTCTAAATCTATCTCTATCTTCAGCTAAATCGATCGAAGTATATTGAGTTCCTAATATTGGAAGTTTGTTTTGATGTAAAAACTTGGCCAATTTAATAGGAGTCTGTCCACCAAATTGAGTTATGACACCTACCAAACTTCCTTTAACTTTTTCTCTTTTAATAATATTAAAAACAAATTCTTCTATTAATGGCTCAAAATACAGTCTGTCACTTGTGTCATAATCTGTTGAAACAGTTTCAGGATTGCAATTAACCATTATTGTTTCATACCCAACTTTTTTCAAAGCGAAACTCGCTTGACAACAACAGTAATCGAATTCAATTCCTTGGCCAATTCTATTAGGCCCACCGCCAAGAATAATAATTTTTTTTCTACTAGATGGATCTGCCTCACACTCAGAATTAACAGAAAAATTTCTTTGATAGGTAGAATACATATATGGAGTAAATGACTTAAACTCTGAGGCACAAGTATCTACTTTTTTATAAACTGGAAAAATTTTAAATTTTGATCTCATTTTTCTCACATTATCCTCTGAGGTATTTGCTAATTCAGAAAGTTTTTTATCTGAGAAACCTATCGATTTTATATAATTAAATTCATTATAAGTTTTTGGTAAACCGTTTTTTTTAATTTCATTTTCTTTATCTACTATTTCTTTTATTTGATTTAAAAACCAATTATCTATTTTTGAAAGTTTTTGTATTTTCTTGATGTTAATTTTTTTTCTAAAAGCCTCACCAATAAGCAAAATTTTATTAGGTATATTTTCTGCAAGTTTTTTTTCTATTTGTTTGACTTTTAAATTAAATATTTGGTCTATACCTGAAAAACCAGTTTCAAGAGAAACCAAAGCTTTTTGCAAGGACTCTTTAAAGTTTCTTCCTATAGCCATAGCTTCACCAACTGATTTCATGGATGTGCCCAAAACAGCATTTGAGGTTGAAAATTTTTCAAAGGTAAATCTAGGAATTTTAGTTACAACATAGTCTATTGTTGGTTCAAAAGAAGCTGGAGTAACTTTAGTAATTTCATTTTTTAATTCATCTAAAGTATAACCTACAGCAAGTTTTGCAGCCACCTTAGCAATTGGAAATCCAGTGGCTTTTGATGCTAAAGCAGAGGATCTAGAAACTCTTGGATTCATTTCTATAATAACCATTCTCCCATCTTTAGGATTTATTGCGAACTGAACATTAGAACCTCCAGTTTCTACTCCTATTTTTCTTAAACAAGCTATCGATGCATTTCTCATCACCTGGTACTCTTTATCTGTAAGAGTTAACGCTGGAGCTATAGTTACAGAGTCTCCAGTATGAATTCCCATAGGATCAATATTTTCAATTGAACATATTATTATACAATTATCGTTTTTATCTCTTACTACTTCCATTTCAAATTCTTTCCAGCCCTCTAAACATTCTTCCACCAAAACCTGGTTGACCGGCGACTCATGCAGTCCATTTTTTAATATTTTAAAAAATTCCTTTTTATTTTTTGCTATTCCTCCACCAAGCCCACCTAGGGTAAAAGCAGGTCTTATAATTGCTGGAAGACCGATTTGTTTTAGAGCATTTGAAGCTTGGCTAAAATCATTTACAATTTTTGACTTAGGCAGATCTAAGCCAATATCAAGCATATTTTTTCTAAATTTTTTTCTATCTTCTGCGTTGGAAATAGCTCTAGAATTAGCACCAATAAGTTCTATTTTATATTTTCTAAGAATTCCCTTTCTTTCTGCCTCCATAGCTAAATTTAATGCAGTTTGACCCCCCATTGTCGGAAGAATTGCGTCCGGTTTTTCTTTAGCTAAAATTTTTTCTAAAACTGTTAAAGTTATAGGTTCAATATATGTTTTGTCTGCAACATCTGGATCTGTCATAATTGTTGCTGGATTAGAATTAATTAAAATTACTTTATAACCTTCATCTTTCAAAGCTTTACATGCTTGCGTACCAGAATAATCAAACTCACAAGCTTGTCCAATAATGATAGGGCCAGCGCCAACTACTAAAATTTTTTTAATATCTTTTCTTTTTGGCATTTTGTTTCATGGTTTTAATAAATTCTTCAAATAAATAAACACTATCTTGTGGTCCCGGATTTGACTCAGGATGATATTGAACTGAAAAAACCGGTTTAGATTTAAGTTTAATTCCCTCTATACTATTATCAAAAAGAGACTGGTGAGTAATTTGAATATTGTTTGGCAAATTTTTTCTTACTATTTCAAACCCATGATTTTGACTTGTTATTTCAACATTTCCTTTAATTAAATTTTTTACTGGGTGATTAGCACCTCTATGTCCTAAATTCATTTTTTTTGTTTTTGCTCCTAAGGTTAAACCTAACAACTGATGACCTAGACAAATTCCAAATATAGGCAAATTCATCTCAATAAGTTTTTTTATAATTGGAATAGCATATTTTCCTGTAGCTGCTGGGTCTCCGGGTCCGTTAGATAAAAAGATACCATTAGGTTTTAATTTTGAAATATCACTTGCACTTGTTTTGCATGAAACTACTGTTACTTTGCAATTAAAGTCAGAAAAATATCTAAGTATATTTTTTTTTATCCCATAGTCTATTGCTATTACGTGTAAATTTTTCTTCTTATTTTTTATAAAACCTGATCCTTTCTTCCAAGTTTTAAAATCTTTCCAAACATAGCTTTTTTTGGTCGTAACTTGTTTTGCTAAATCTAAATTTTTTAAGCCGCTCCATTTTTTTGTGGCCTTTAAAATTTTTTTTAAATCGAATTTACCATTTTTTAAAAAAACCACTGTACCTTTAGGAGCACCTTTATCCCTAATAAAATTGGTTAAATTTCTTGTATCAATTCCAGTTATTCCGACTATCTTATTTTTTTTTAACCACAAGTCTAAATGTTTTAAGGAACGATAATTGCTTGGATTAGTGATCTCAGTATTAAATATTACACCTTTTGTCCATATTTTTTCAGACTCATGATCTTCTTTATTTGTACCAACATTTCCCACATGAGGAAAAGTAAAATTAATAATTTGCTCCGCATACGATGGATCCGAAATTATTTCTTGATAACCAGTGATAGAAGTGTTGAAGCATACTTCTCCTGTAGCATGCCCCTCATAACCTAAACCTAAACCTTTAAATATATTTCCATTTTCAAGAATTAAAATAGCGGTGCAGTTGATCTTTTTAAGATTATTTTTTGAGTATATATTTTGATCAATCTGTTTCAAATACAACTCATGAGTTAAAGTAAAAAACTTATAAACATGATTTTGCGAAACATATGAAAAACTTTAAAAATCGTCAAGAAAGATCTTTTTATTTTAAATATAATTTGTGATTAAACTAAGTAAAAAAAATGTCTTTAGAAAAAAAAATAGAAGAAAAATTAAACGAAAGTCTTAAAAATAAAGATAAAACAGTCTTCCCAACTTTGAGATTAATTATATCTGCCATAAAAGATTTTAAAATAGCTTCCAAAGCAAAGGAGGGATCTTTGAAAGACCAAGAAATCATTTCAATACTAAAAAAAATGAACAAACAAAGAAATGATTCGTGCGAAGCTTACAAGAAAGCTGGGAGAGAAGATTTGCTTAAAAAAGAGCAAGAGGAAATATCTATCATAAATAATTTTTTACCAAAACAAATGAGCGAGGAAGAAACTAAAAAAACATGTCAAAAGGTTATAGGAGCCGTTGGAGCTACTTCTATTAAAGATATGGGAAAAGTTATGGGTGTTCTTAAAAAAGATTATGGCGATGTTCTCGATTTTTCAAAAGTAAGTAAAGTAATAAAAGAAATTCTAAAATGATAATGAAATATCCAAAGGAATATCTAGATGAGATAAGATTAAGATTAAAAGTTTCTCAAGTTGTAGGAAAATACGTCCAATTAAAAAAGAGAGGAAAAGAATTTATTGGATTATCACCTTTCAAAAATGAAAAAACTCCTTCGTTTACAGTAAATGACGACAAAGGTTTTTATCACTGTTTTAGTACAGGGGAACACGGAAATATATTTGATTTTTTAATGAAAACTAGGTCTTTAAGATTTGGAGAAGCTGTAAAAGTTTTAGCATCAGAGGCAGGAATGCAAATCTATAAGTTTACAAAATATGATAAAGAAAAAGAGGAAAGATATAACAAATACAAAGAAATTATAAAAGAATATACGGATTATTTTCATAACCAATTATTTGAAAAAAAAAATTCATTTGCGTTGAACTATTTAATGGAAAGAAAATTATCTACAGAGACAATTAAAAAATTTCAATTAGGCTATGTTCCAAACAATAATTTTTTTAATGAATTATCAAAAAAATTTTCTTTAGAAGATATAAAATCAACAGGAATTTATTATTTTGTAGAAAAAAATCAAAAATTTATAGATAGATTTAAAAATAGAATTATTTTTCCAATTTCTAATTTATCAGGAGACGTAATTGCATTTGGTGGTAGAATAATTGGTGATGTAAATTTAGCCAAATATATAAATTCTCCAGAAACAGAATTTTTTAAAAAGGGAAGACAACTATTTAATTTAAATTTAGCAAAAGATGAAAGATCTAATTTAAAAGAAGTAATTATCGTTGAGGGATATATGGACGTCATTTCTCTTTACTCTAGAGGAATTAAAAATGTTATTTCAAATTGTGGAACAGCTATAACTGAAAATCAGATTAATTTAATATGGAAATTTTTTTCAGATCCAATAATATGTTTAGATGGAGACAAGAGCGGACAACAAGCAGCGTTAAGAATAGCTGAAAGATTGTTTCCTTTTATAAGCGAAGAAAATAAAATTTTTTTTTCAATACTTGGTGAAGGAAAAGACCCAGACGATATAATTAAAGACTTGGGTAAAGAGGGTTTTATTAAATTTTTAGAAGATAAAACCGTTATCCAATCATTTATTTGGAACACATATGTTAGTAAAATAAACACAAACAATCCTTACGAAGTTACAAAATTTGAAAAGCAAATGAAAAAATTATGTTCTTTAATAAAAGATGATACTCTTAAAAAATATATTTTAGAAGATTTTCTAAGTAAAATTAGCAATCTTACTCCTAACGTTAATAGTAAAATTAATTATAACTTTTCTAGACGTAGAAATTTCAAAGTTCTCAACGAAACAAAAAAAATACATTTACAAAAAAAGGATTTAACTAGAGAAAATTTAATAGAATTTTCAATACTTTATATAATGATTTTTTACGGTGGAGCAATTCAAAATAAGGTTGACAACATTTCAAATATTAAATTTTCAAATTCTGAAAATGAAGATTTGAAAAATATTTTGATAGATTTGATAAAGTTAAATAAACCAGAAAAAGAAATTGAAAAAGAAGCTTTAAAAGTTAACATTAACTTAGTCAACAACATTAACGAAAATTCTAATTTAAAGATAATAGTAAATAAAAAAAATTATGAACAAATAAAAGAATTATTTGAAGACTTTACTAGTGATCTCAAAGAAAGCCAGAATAGAAAAAAAATAGAATCTTTAGAGAAAAAATTAATAAATAATATGGAAGAGAAGGCATATTCCGAATTATTAAAGCTTAAAAGTCAAATAAATAGGGAATAATTAAAGATAGATTTTTAATATTTAGTGTTTATATATATTTCACTATTTAATTCAGTGTATGGGCGAAAAAATAATTACAAAATCTTTTGAGAGGATCCTAGAGAAAGGAAAAAACCGTGGTTTTATCACTTATGAAGAACTTGGTAAATCTTTAGGAAAAAGAGGCGGATCTTTTGAAAATACAGAAAAAGCCTTTTTAATAATCGCTGATAATAAAATTACTTTAGTAGAAAAAAAATCAGAGTACCAATCAAATAAGAAAAAAGAGTCATCTAACAATACAGAAGAAAAAACATCAGATAAAAGCGATGATCCAATAAGAATGTATCTTCGAGAAATGGGTGGTGTTGAATTATTGTCTCGTGAAGGTGAGATAGCTATCGCAAAAAGAATAGAAGCTGGTAAGGACGTTATGATAAATGCGCTTACTCAGAGTCCTATAGTAGGAAAAAAAATATCAGAGTGGAAAGAAAAAATTGAAAATCAAGAAATGTTGGTTAGAGATATAATAGACATTGACTCAACTTATGAGGATTTTGAAGCGTCAAATGATGAGGGCATTAAAATAAAAAAAGAAGTTGATAAAAAAATTAAAACGAAAGAAGTTAAAGATAATAACGAGAAAACACCAGAGGAAAAAGCTGAGGTCACCGAAGAGGATGAATTTAACTTGTCTCTTGCAAAAATGGAAGAGGAAATTAAGCCAAGAATACTTAAATTATTAGAGTCATTAAATAAAAATTACTCAAAATTACAAAAATATCAAAAAGAAAATTTAGAATGTATTTTGTCAGGTAAAGAGCTATCAGTCTCAAAAAATAAAAACTTTAAAAAAATTCAAATCATTTTAGTTGAAAATTTTAAAAATTTACAAATAGCACCCCATGTTGTTGAAGAATTAGTCCAATCTCACTATAAAGAAAATAAAAAAATAGTATCACTAGAAGGGGTTTTATTAAGACTTGCAACAGATAACAAAATATCCAGAGAGGAATTTTTAAAATATTATATCGGCAATGAAATTAACCCAAAATTTGAAACTTTCTTAAATCAAAACTCTGTTTGGAAGTCTTTTTTCAAAAAATTTAAAAAAGATTTTTCAGAGATAAGAGATAGATTGGTTGAGTTTAGTAAAAAAATTGGTTTATCTGTAGGTGAGTTCAAAAGATTAGTCAGCAGAATTCAAAAAGGAGAAAGGGAGTCAAGAATAGCTAAAAAGGAGATGGTTGAAGCCAATTTAAGATTGGTAATATCAATTGCAAAAAAATACACCAATAGAGGTTTGCAATTTTTGGATTTAATACAAGAGGGAAATATCGGATTAATGAAAGCAGTAGATAAATTTGAATATAGACGAGGTTATAAATTTTCCACTTACGCAACTTGGTGGATTAGGCAAGCGATAACAAGATCAATAGCCGATCAAGCTAGAACAATTCGTATACCGGTACATATGATAGAGACAATCAATAAAATTGTGAGAACACAAAGACAAATTATGAGTGAATTTGGCAGAGAACCTACACCAGAGGAACTAGCAAAAAAACTTGCTATGCCTTTAGAAAAAGTTCGAAAAGTTTTAAAAATTGCTAAGGAGCCTGTTTCACTTGAAACACCTGTGGGTGATGAAGAAGATAGCAGTCTTGGAGATTTCATTGAAGATAAAAATGCTCTTCAACCACTCGATACAGCTATCCAATCAAATTTAAGTGAGTCGACAACTAAAATTTTGGCCTCCTTAACACCAAGAGAGGAAAGAGTTTTAAGAATGAGATTTGGAATTGGAATGAATACCGATCATACTCTAGAAGAAGTTGGTTTACAGTTTTCTGTTACAAGAGAAAGAATCAGACAAATTGAGGCAAAAGCACTGAGAAAGCTAAAACACCCTAGTAGGTCTAAACAACTTAAAAGTTTCCTTGAGAAATAATATTTTAAATTTATTTATTATTTAGTTTTATTCTTAATATCTTTTAAAATTTCTGCTGCATAAAAATCAGCATTTTTTTTTTCAACTAAAAAATCATAATTTACAGGTGGTTCAAACATATGATTAGTATCATCAAATCTTCCTTTTTCTATTGTATTAAGCCATATGACATAGTCAGCCTTAAAAAGTTTTCTGGCTTCCTTGGTTGGACAAACAAAATCAGCTATTACGTGTTTATTTTTTGCTTTAATTTCAGATGCAGTATCCGACATTCTTTTTGCTTGTCTTATTCTTCCTTCTTTAGAAAAATCCCAATCGTTTGCCTCTTTTCTTATTTTATCAGCATTTAACCATTCTGCATTGAGTAAGGGAACTAATTTTGATGCTAAAGTAGTCTTACCAGCACCCGGCAATCCCATAATTAAAATTTTAAGTTTTTTCATAAAAAGTGTTTTAAAGCAGCGTTAAATTTTAAACAAGAATTTAAAGAAAAAATTTTGGTTGAATTTAATTATACAAATAAAATTGAATTTGATTAAAAATATTGATAAATATAAATAATTCAAGGGCCTGTAGCTCAGTTGGTTAGAGCAGTACACTCATAATGTATTGGTCCCAGGTTCGAGTCCTGGCGGGCCCACCAAATCAATTTGAAATAAACTCTTTTAATTTTTCAATTAAAGCGTTAACGTCGTTATCATTTGAATTCAAAATCGAGGCAAATTCCTCCTTCTGTGTTCTCGCTAAGCTTAATCCTTCTACGACTAAATCTCTTATAAGAGGTTTTTGAGGGTTTTTAGTGAAAACTCTCCAATCAATTTTAATTTCTGGAGATTTTATACTTTCAGCAATTTTTGAATTTACTATAGTGTAATTTGAACTTTTTTGCTCTGAGTTTATAACCTCAAATTTTTGTGATGAATAGTCTGTTAGTCTTGATGTAAGGCTTTTTAAGAAATACTTTTCAAAAAGGACTTGATATTCACTAATTTTGTTTTCATCTAAATCTTTTCTTATTTTTCCTAGAGTGTACAACCCTAATGCTTCAATATCCACATTCTCTATTGCAATTTTCTTTATAAATTCATTCTTTTCTTCAACTGTGAGTGATTTATCGCTTAAAGTTTTTACAGCATCATCAACTAATTCCTGTACAAAGATCTTAGGTTCAGAATTGTAAGTAACAGCTTTTAAAGAGACTAAACAAAAGAAAAAAATAGATATTAGAAAAAACAATTTCTTTTTCATTGAAAAAGCTTACTTATCTAATTCACCCCATGAATCGTCATCAGAATTTGAGCTGTTCTGAATTTTTTTTGATCTATCTTGAAGATACAGACTTTTAGTTGCAGCATAAAGATCAATAGAATTTTTTTCTAGACTTTCAAAATTAACCATATTATCTCCTCTGAAATCTACAGCAGTTGCCGCCTTAACTCCAACGTAATCTAGTTTATTTCCAGACATGCTTTTAATTTCTCTCTCATGCCATGTTACTCTCGCAAAAGCGTCTAAATAATTATTATCAATTATCATTCCAAATGAGTCTCTTAAGGTTGTTGGCCCTAGAATTGGTAATACAAAGTAACAACCACCCCCAACACCATATGAACCCAAAGTTTGACCTAAATCCTCTTTTTGATTTTCTAATCCTATTGCTGCTGCAGGATTGCCTAGTCCTAAAATCCCTATCGTAGAATTAATTAAAAAACTTCCTGTCGCATGACCTGCTAAACGCATTTCTCCCTGAAGTAGATGATTTGGAATAGATAATAAAGTCGCAATGTTTGATGTAAAGTTCCCTGTGCCATTTCTAATAGGCTCGGGAAGTTTATTATAAGCTTTAGCAACAGGCTCTAAAATGATGTTATCAAATCCCTGATTAAATTTAAAAACTCCTCTACTTACTTTTTCAAAACACTCATTTTCAGACTGAGCATTGGCATTAAGTACTAGACAAAAATTTAGTATTAGTGAGTAAAATAATATTTGTATTTTTTTTAATCTCATACTCGCTATATATATAAAATATTGAAATAATGCACATAAATCATGTCTTTATTTTGAGAGAATTTACATATAAATTTTGTTAAATAGAGAGAAAAATCAGGTCTTAATTATGGATTTTATACTGAATAAATCACCAAATTTCTCAAAAAGAGCAAGATCTTTAAAAAACATTAGATTTCTAATAATCCACTATACTGGAATGCAATCTGCACGTGTATCAATGAAAAAACTCAAAGATCCAAAATCAAAAGTAAGTTGCCATTATTTCATAAAACGAAATGGTGAAATTTATAGAATGGTAGAAGATAACAAAGTAGCCTGGCATGCTGGAAAGTCAAAGTGGAAAGATATAAATGATTTAAATGAATCTTCTCTAGGAATAGAGGTTCAAAATAAAGGTCATTATATTGCCTATCAAAATTTTCCTAAAAAACAAATTTTTTCATTAATTAAACTAATAAAAGTGCTTATGAAAAAATATAAGATTAAAAAACATAATGTCCTAGGACACTCAGATATAGCGCCGCTAAGAAAACTAGATCCTGGTGAAAAGTTCCCTTGGGATTTTTTAAGTTCTAAGGGGGTAGCAATTTGGTATCCAAAATTAAAGATAAAAAATTTTGATTATAAACATGAAGATAGAAGAAAAATATTTTTTAAAAACATTTTTAAAATTGGATACAGGTTTTTAAATTTATCTAAAAAATCTAAAAATGATCCTAAGTTAATAAAAGCTTTTCAAAGGAGATTCTTGCCTGAAGAAGTGAGCGGCAAAATTACAGATAAAACCCTTAAAATTAGCCATTTATTGACCAAATAAGCTGATTGTGCTTGATTTTTATTGTTATAAATATTATCTAGTTTTTGCCAGATAATTGGACAGTCGCTATCAATTTGATAGAGGAAAGTCCGGGCTTCGTAAAGACAATCTGCCAGTTAACAGCTGGCGAGGGCGACCTCAGGGCTAGTGCCACAGAAACAAACCGCCTAATCAAGGTAAGGGTGAAAAGGTGTGGTAAGAGCGCACCGGGTTTTTGGTAACAAAAATCGCTAGGTAAACCCCAGATGAAGCAAGGCTAAATAGGGATAACACAGCGTTAAACGCTAAAAACAGTCTTTAGTTCGTTATCCGGGTTAGCCGCTTGAGCATATTTGCGAAAATATGCCTAGATAAATGACTTCTTAAAAGACAGAACCCGGCTTATAGATTATCTGGCAAAACTCTCTTTAACACCTAGATGTTCTATTCTTGTTCCTTTGTAACAATTAAGTATTATATTGACTAATGTATTAAATCCCATATGATCCCAAATAATCCCAAATTGGAGGATTAATTGATTAAAAAAAAATTGAAACAAGATTTAAAAAATAATGTTTTTATCAAGTTACGAAAACAAAATAGACAAAAAGGGGAGGGTTTCAGTGCCTGCATCATTTAGATCCTTTTTAACAACCCAAGGTTATAATGGATTTATTGCTTACCCGTCTTTCAGCAACCCAGCATTAGAGTGTTGTACTCAGGATAGAATAGAAAAATTATCCAACTCAATAGATACTTTGAATCCTTTTGAAGAAAAAAGAGATTTTTTTGCAACTGCTGTTTTATCAGAAAGTTCAAACCTTATCTTTGACTCAGAAGGCAGAGTACAATTTCCAAAAAAATTATTGAATTCTGCAAAAATTAAAAATGATATATTGTTTGTTGGACTAGGAAAAACTTTTCAAGTTTGGAGTCCCAAAAATTTTGAAAAATTTAAATCTTTTGCAAGGAAAAAAGCCTTACAAAGCAGATCAACACTTAAATGGGACAACAATTAACAAAATAAAAAGGGGGATGTATGAGTATAAATGTAGGAGGAGGTGAATTGAAAGAACTTAAACCAAGGATTTTGGTAATGGGCGTAGGCGGAGCAGGTGGAAATGCGATAAACTCAATGATTGAGTCGGGGATGCAAGGAGTCGAATTCGTAGCGGTAAACACTGATGCCCAAGACTTAAGAGTAAATAAAGCTGGTGCAAAAATTCAAATTGGAATGAACTTAACTAAAGGGCTTGGTGCTGGCGCAAAAAATGATATTGGTCAAGCCGCAGCAGATGAGTCATTAAATGAAATTGTTAGTTATATTCAAGGAAGTAATATGATATTTATTACTTCTGGCATGGGAGGCGGTACTGGAACTGGCGCATCTCATATTATCGCACGCGCTGCTAAAGAGCTTAATATACTTACAGTAGGAGTTACAACTTTACCTTTTGCTTATGAGGGACCAAAAAGAATGAGAAGAGCCTTAGCAGGTTTAGAAGAACTAAAAAAACATCTTGATACTGTCATCGTAGTTCCAAACCAGAATCTTTTTAAAATTGCAAACGAAAGTACCACATTAAAACAAGCGTTTACTTTATCTAATGATGTTTTAAAACACGGTGTTCAAAGTGTAACTGATTTAATGGTAAGACCCGGAATGGTAAACTTAGATTTTGCGGACGTTGAAACAGTTATGAGCTCAATGGGCAAGGCTATGATGGGTACCGGTGAAGCTGAAGGAGAAAATCGAGCTAATGTTGCAACTGAAATGGCTTTAAATAATCCTCTTATTGATGAATATTCATTAAAGGGAGCAAAAGGTTTACTAGTAAACATTACTGGAGGAGAAGACTTAACTTTGTTCGAAGTAGATCAATCTGTAAATAAAATTAGAAGCGAAGTTGATCCTGAGGTTGAATTAATCTTTGGTGCTATTCAAGATGAGAAAATGGAGGGGAAAATGAGAGTTTCAATAGTAGCTACCTCTCTTGACGGTCAGAAACCGGAGTCAAAAACTATTTTGAATATGGTTAATAGAATACAAAATAGAAATCCAGGGTATTCTGATAACATTTTCAAAAATCCTAATGTAGAACAAAATCCGATTAATTCGATTGAAGGTGCTACAGCTTTAAAACTTGATCAACAGATGGAAATTGATACAACACCTCAAAGTATAAATAATGAGTTGTCTGTACAAGACACCACAGAAAATATAAACACAGTTGAAGCATCTAATGCTCAGGGAATTTCAATAGAAAATGCCTCTTATATTGAGAACAATCTTGAAGTAGACGAAAAGTTCGATAGTTCTTTGATTGAAGAGGAATATACTCCTAAATTATTTTCTGATGAGAATAGCGAAAAAATTGATGGAGAAAAGGTACAAACCAATAAGTTATTTGAAAATAATTCCATAGACGACGAAGAATTTGAAATCCCAGCCTTTCTAAGGAAACAAAAGTTTTAATGGAAATTTTGGCAAATATAAATGAAATTACCCCAAAAATCACTGGAAGGAAATCATCTTCCAGTGATGATAGATGAGGTAACAAAGCTTTGCAATCCTAAAAATGGTGGAAATTTTATGGACTGTACTTTTGGGGCAGGTGGATATTCTAAAGCTCTTCTCAAATTCAAAGATGCTAAGATTATAGCTCTAGACAGAGATGATCGCGTTAACGAGATAGCTAATAAACTTAAAAATAAATTCCAGTCAAGGTTTGTATTTTTTAACAAAAAATTTAGTAAACTTGATCTCATTTCATCAAAAAAATTTGATGCAGTAATTTTTGACCTCGGTTTATCATCTTTACAATTAGATGATTTGTCTAGAGGTTTTTCATTTAAATCTAAAAACAAATTAAATATGTCAATGGGACAAACTGAGATTTCTGCGAAAGAGGTTATTAACAACTATAGTAAACAAGATTTGAAAGATATAATTAAGACTTTTGGTGAGGAGGAGGAAGCATCAAAGATTTCAACGAATATCATTAAAGATAGAGCAAAATACCAAATTAATACGACTGATCAATTAGTTAACATTATAAGGAGGTCTAAAAAAAAAAATTTTAAAAAAAAAATTGATGAAAGCACAAAAACATTTCAAGCCATTAGAATTTTTGTGAATAAAGAGATTTCCGAACTTATAGATGGAATTATTAACGCAACCAAGATACTTAAACCCGGAGGTAAATTAATTGTTGTAAGTTTTCACTCAATTGAAGATAAAATTGTAAAATTTTATTTTAAAAACTTTTCAAAAAACCATTCAAGATCAAATAAATATTTACCTGAAAAAGAAAATTTCTTATGTTTATTTGAAAACTACAAAAATAATATAATTAAAGCAAAATCCAAAGAGATCCTTAAAAATCCAAGATCGAGATCGGCCAAGTTACGAGTTGCAATAAGAAGTGCAAACGAATTTATCGATCCTATAGAATTGAGAACAAAATTTAAATACCTAACAGATTTGGAGAAACGTTTTGCCTGATATAAAATTAACAATATCTATTTTATGTTTTTCATTACTACTTTTTTGTACCTCGATTATAAAAAATAAAACAAGAGTAATCGAAAAAAATATAATATCTTATGAAAAAAAAATATTTGATTTAGAAAAAGAATTAAATGAAAGTCAGTTAGATTTTCACTATTTAACATCACCGAAAATTCTTCAAGAAAAAATTTCTTTCCTTACAAGCAGTCAATATAATTATATTGGCATTTCAAGAATTTATTTAGATTATAACAATTTTATTCAAAACCAAAAAAAACTTTCACAAAATAATTAATGAAAAAAAAAAAAATTAAAAACATAAATTCTAAGCAACAAAGTTTCTTTTTCGAGGACTATTTAACAACCAATCATAAATATAAAAAACAAAAAAATTTTACAGCAAATGAAGATAGAATATATTTACTTTTCTTTTCTTTTTTTTCTCTAATTTTTATTTTTTCACTTAAAATAATATTTATTTCTTTTCAGAACTCTAATTATAATGAAATTACAAGTTATAAGTATAATTTTAATAATATAAGGAACGATATTTTAGATAGAAACGGTGTTTTACTATCCAGAAACATTACTGCTTACCACGCTGCAATCAAACCAAGTTTAATAAAAGATAAAAAAAAATTTTTAGTAAAAATTAAAATAATTTTTCCAGAGATAAATAGTGAAATATTCTTAAAAAATTTAAATCAAAAAAAATATTTTTATTTGAAAAAAAGATTAACAGACTCGGAAAAAGAAAAATTATGGAAATTAGGAGAAAAGGGATTAATATTTGAACCTTTCCAAACTAGGGTATATCCTCACTCAAATCTTTATAGCCATATCATCGGTCAAACTGATTATGATAATTATGGGATATCTGGAGTTGAAAATTATTATGATAATTATCTTAGGGATCAAAAAAATTTTAATAAACCATTAATACTCTCATTAGATACTAATATTCAATATCTAGTTAAAAATGAACTCGAAAAGGCATTAAAAATATTTGAAGCTGATGGCGCAGCATCTTTATTGATGGACTCTAATAATGGTGAGGTTTTATCTTTAGTTTCGCTCCCTGATTTTAATTTAAATAAAAGAATAGATATAAATGACGAAGCGTTAATGAATAAAATTACCAAAGGTGTTTTTGAATTAGGTTCAATTTTCAAAACATTTACGGTAGCTTTAGCTTTAGAGGAAGAAATAGTTGAGTCTGATACCGAAATTAAAAATATAAAGAAAAATATTAAGTGCTCAGTTCATAACATTTCGGATGTCAAAAAATTTCCGGAAACTATGACAGTTGAGGAAATTCTTGTTCAATCTTCTAATATTGGAACTATAAAAATAGCTAAAAAAATAGGTGAGGAAAAATTTAAAAATTTCTTAAAGGAATTAAATTTATTAAATAGTCCTGATTTCGAATTAAATGAGATAGGAAATCCAATCCCTTTTAATTGGAATAAATGCAAACTTGAGACTATTTCATTCGGTCACGGTATTACAACAACACCCCTACAGGCCGCGACAGCTTATTCGAGCTTGATTAATGGAGGTAGACTCATATCCCCGACCCTTAAAAAAAACAAAAACGAGAAATTAGTTTTTAAAAGAATAATTTCAGAAGAAACTAGCAAAAAAATAAAAGATATTTTGAGAAAAGTCGTTACTGATGAGAAAGGCACCGCAAGTTTAGCAGATATTTACGGATATAATGTATCAGGCAAAACTGGTACATCGCAATATTACGATGATAAGGATAAAAATATAAATACCTTCATATCATTTTTTGAAGTTTTAAATAAAAAATACACCCTATTAGTAATGCTGGATGATCCTCAAATTGCAAAAAATCTTATCTATGATTATAGAGGCTTAAAAATTAAAGGAACCAGAAACGAAGCAGGTTGGAATGCTGTTTATACTTCTGGCAAAATTATAGAAAGAATTGGACCTATTTTAGCCATAAATCATAAAGAAATTCTAAATCGTCATGTTGTTAAAAAAACTAATTAAAAATTGTCCAAAAATTCTTTCAAATATAAAAGTTAAAGGGCTGTCTTCTGACACAAGAAAAATTAAAAAAGGCTTCTTATTTTTTGCTTTACAAGGTTATAAAAATAATGGTGAAAATTTTATACAGCAAGCTTTGAAAAGAGGGGCCTGCGCTGCAATATCTTCAAAAGAACTTAGGGGCAATCCTAAAGTTATAAAAGTAAAAAATGTCAGAGATATTCTTGGTAAAGTTTGTTCTAAATTTTATGTCAATAAACCAAAAAATATTATAGCTGTTACTGGTACTAACGGAAAAAGCTCTGTAGCAGATTTTTTTCATCAAATTTTGTCTCACAACAATATTTCTTCAGCAACAATAGGAACCCTAGGAATTAAAACAAAAAAAACGAAAAAAATTGACCTTACTAGTCCAGACACTATTAGCATGCATCAAGAACTGGAAAATTTAAAAAAAAAAAAAATTGATAATGTTATATTGGAAGCTTCAAGTCATGGGTTAAGCCAAGGAAGAATTAATGGAATTAATATCAAAATAGGTATTTTTACAAATTTAAGTCAAGATCATCTAGATTATCACAAATCGATGAAAAAATATTTAAATGCAAAATTAATTCTTTTTAAAAAAATTTTAAAGAAAAAAAACTACGTGGTCACAGATAAAAATATCCCGGAATATAATATAATAAAAAATATTGCTAAAAAAAAGAAATTAAGAATTATATTTATTAACTATTCAAATATAAAATATGACCTTACTAATTTTAAACTCATAGGAAATTTTCAAAAAAAAAATTTAATGATGGCTATAAAAGCATGTGAGATAATTGGTTTAAATAAAAAGAAAATATCAAAGTGTATTAGTAAAATAGAGCCAGTAAAAGGTAGACTAGAATTAGTAAAAGAATTCCCAAATCAAACTAAAGTATTTGTAGATTTTGCTCATACACCTGATGCAATTAAAAATGCAATAATTTCTTTAAAAAATCATTTTAAAAAAAATGTAACAATTGTTTTTGGTTGCGGTGGCGAGAGAGATAAAAAAAAAAGGAGTCAAATTGGTAAAATTGTTAATAATTTATGTGATAAAATATATGTGACAGATGATAACCCAAGAAATGAAAATCCGAAACAAATAAGAAAAGAAATTATAAAAAATATAAAAAAAGAAAAAGTTACAGATATAGGCAATAGAACTATCGCAATACATAAAGCTATAAATCAATCTAATAATGAAATAGTATTAGTTGCAGGAAAAGGTCACGAGGAATTTCAGCATTATAAAAATAAAAAAATTAAAATTTCAGATTTTAAAATTATAAATAAATTAAAATTTAAGAAAAAAAAATCAAAAAAACAAATTTGTGTTGAAAAAAATGTTTTTTTAATTAACAAAATAATTGGAAAAAAACTGAACAAAAAATTTATAGGTGTTTCAATAAATTCAAAGTCAATCAGAAAAGGAAATTTATTTGTTGCTATAAAAGGCAAAAATAATGATGGTCACGATCATCTTAAAGAAGCAATATCAAAAGGTGCAAGTAACTGTGTTATATCTTGTAAATCTAGCAAAATTCCAAAAAATAAGTTTATTAAAGTATTACACACTTATAAATTTCTCAAAAAATTAGCTACATTGAAAAGAAATTATACAAATGGAAAAATAATTGCTGTGACTGGTAGTTCAGGGAAAACAACAGTTAAAGAATTGATTGGAAACCTTTTAAAAAATTTTGGTGAGACTTATTTTTCGCCAAATTCATTCAACAATTCATTCGGAGTTCCTCTAAGTTTGTGCAATCTTGAAAACGTGCATAAATATGGTGTCTTTGAGATAGGAATGAGCAAAAAGGGAGAAATCGACATACTTTCAAAAATTGTTAAACCTGATATAGCAATAATTACTAACATAGCTGAAGCCCATATTGAAAATTTTAAAAATCTAAGTCACATTGCTAAAGCAAAAGGAGAAATTATTAATAATATTTCAAATAGAGGTAGTCTTATAATTGACAGGGATAATAAATTTTTTAATTATTTTAAATCTAAAGCACAAAAAAGAAAAATAAGAGTTATTTCCGTAGGTTATAGTAACAAGTCAGATATAAAAATAGTTAAGGTAAGAAGTTTTCTTAAATTTAAATTAGTAACAATTAGGTCTTTTGGTGAAGAATACAAAATTAAAACTAAAGAGCAATTAGTTAAAAATATTGCTTTTGCAGTTGCAACTTTAAAGATTTTAAATCTAGAAATAAATAAGATTAAAAATAAAATTCAAAATATTAAAGTTTTAGACGGAAGAGGGAAGATGTATAAAATAAAATATAAAAATTTAAATTTTAACCTTATAGATGAAAGTTACAATGCAAACCCTCTATCAATGAAACAATCTATATTAAATTTATCAAAATTAAGAAATAATAATCATAAATACATTTTGCTTGGAGATATGTTAGAACTAGGAAAAAAATCTAGTTTTTTACACAAAAAATTGTCACCAATTATAAATAACTCTAAAATAAAAAAATTATTTATCCACGGCGAGCATATAATGGATACATATAAAAATGTAAATAAAAGTAAGCGCGGTAATGTTTTACAGGATAAATCTGATTTTAAAGAAATATTACTTCCAATTTTACAAAATAATGATTATTTAATGATTAAAGGCTCTAATGCAACTGGATTAAACAAAATTTCAAAGAATTTAACCAAAGGTAGAATTAATGCTTTTTGAATATTTAACCTCACTTGTCGAACATTATTCATTTTTAAATGTATTTAAGTATCTTACATTTAGAACCGGTTTATCTTTGATGACCTCATTGATAATTGTTTTTTTAATTGGCGGTCCCTTAATTAAAATTTTTTCAAAAATGGATATAACTGGCCCTATAAGACAAGATGGCCCTATTGATCATATAGTAAAAAAATCCGGCACCCCTACGATGGGTGGGATTATAATAATAATTGGAATGTTGACTAGCACTCTTTTATGGGCAGATCTTGAAAACATATATATTTGGTCGTTAATATTAATCTCAATCAGTTTAGGAACCTTAGGTTTTATCGATGATTTACTTAAGATAAAATATAGAAATTCGATTGGATTAAATTCAAAATTAAAATTTTTTGGTCAATTTTTAATTGGTCTAGTTACTTTATTAATCATTGTTAATTTTTCGGATCATAAGTATCTTAATAATCTTTACTTTCCATTTTTTAAAAATTTTATACTTGATTTAGGAATATTTTTTATACCATTCGGTCTTTTCGTTATAATTGGTTCATCTAATGCGGTAAATTTAACCGACGGACTAGATGGATTAGCAACAGTACCGATTATGTTAGTAGCTTTATCTTTTACATTTATTAGTTATGTTGTTGGAAATATAATATTTTCAGAATATTTACAGATACAATATATTCCAGATGTTGGTGAAACTGCGATTTTTTGTGGCGCTATAGTAGGATCTTGTTTAGGCTTTCTTTGGTATAACGCTCCACCAGCAAAAATATTTATGGGAGATACGGGCTCTTTATCTCTTGGAGGTTCTTTAGCAGCTGTAGCAATAATTGTAAAACATGAAATTGTACTTGCTATCATTGGCGGACTTTTTGTTCTAGAAACTGTCTCAGTAATTATACAAGTAATTTCTTTTAAATTAACTGGTAAAAGAGTTTTTATGATGGCGCCAATACACCATCACTTTGAAAAAAAAGGATGGGCAGAGTCAACAATTGTAATTAGATTTTGGATCATCGCCATTATATTAGCTTTAATAGGATTAGCCACACTCAAATTAAGATAATGCGTGAATCATTTAATTTTAAGGATAAAAAATTTGCCGTATATGGTTTAGGATTAACTGGAAAGTCAACAGTAAATTTTTTAAAAAAAAATGAAGCCTATAAAATATTTACCTGGGATGATTATCTTAATAAGTATAATTTAAAGCTTAAAAAAAAATTTAAAAAAAACTTAAATATTGTAGATTTCATAATAGTAAGTCCCGGTATTAGCATTAATAAATCTATATTTAAAAGATTATTAATTAAAAATAAAA
>CACJUZ010000011.1 GCA_902596745.1 uncultured Pelagibacteraceae bacterium
TAACTCAATAAATAGGTACAACTTGCAACAAAAAAATTTTCAAAATGAAAAATCGCGTCATTTACAAAAGTTAAGGGAAAAAATTAGTGAAATACGAAATTGTAAATTAAAAGACAATGCTTCAAAACTTGTATTTTCTGATGGTAATCCTAATTCAAAAGTCATGATAATTGGAGAAGGACCTGGAGCTAATGAAGATAAAGAGGGTTTTCCATTTGTTGGTAGAGCGGGACAACTTTTAGATAAAATGCTTAATGCAATAAACCTTAACAGAGAAAAGGTATACATTACAAATGTTGTTAATTATAGACCTCCTGAAAATAGAAAGCCTACGGATACAGAGATAGATAGATATCTTCCATATCTTAAGAGGCATATTGAAATTGTAAAACCTAAAATTGTTTTACTTTTAGGAAGCACTGCAATGAATGCTGTCCTAGGTAGTACAGATGTAATTTCAAAAACAAGAGGAAAATGGCACGAAATTTCAATTAATAGTTTAAAAATCCACTCCATAGTGTCTTTTCACCCTGCTTATCTTTTAAGACAACCTGACCAGAAAAAGTTCTCTTGGATAGACTTAAAAATGATAAGAGAAAAATTAAAAAAATTTTGAAAAATTTAAAAAAGTTTAAAATTATCGCTGGAGTAGATGAAGTTGGAAGAGGATGTCTAGCAGGTCCAGTTGTTTCTGCCGCAGTAATTTTAAAAAAAGGAGTTCAAATTAAAAACTTAAAAGACTCAAAAAAACTTACTTTTGAGCAAAGAATAGAAGTGTCTAAAAATATAAAAAAAAACTCTTTCTTTTCAATTGGTGTGGCTTCTGTCAAAGAAATTGAAAAATTTAATATTTTACAAGCTTCGCTATTATCGATGAAAAGAGCTATTTTGAGTTTATCTAGAAAACCAGATTTGATACTCGTAGATGGTATATTTGCTCCCCAAGTTTTTGATAAATGTAAAACTGTAGTAAAAGGAGATGAAAAAATTAAATGTATCAGTGCAGCATCTATATTAGCGAAAGTTTATAGAGATAAAATAATGATTAAAATGTCAAAAAAGTATAAAAACTATTCTTGGAATAAAAACTTTGGTTACGGAACCAAACAGCATATATTAGGATTAAAAAAGTATGGTTTAACAACAATGCATAGAAAAAATTTTAAACCCATACACAAGATGTTGTTAAAATAATTCTAGAGCACCTATAAACCTTTTTTTTCACGTAAAAATAATTGACCTAGGATTCAATTTAAGGTTGAATCTTTAAATGTCAAAGTTTTTTAATAAAATTGTTAACGGTGATTGTTTAAAAGAATTAAAAAAAATTCCTGCGGAAACTTTTGATTTGGTGTTTGCTGACCCTCCCTACAACATGCAAATAGGAGAAAAGTTAACTCGTCCAGATGCAAGTATAGTAAATGGAGTAAACGATAAATGGGATCAATTTAATAGCTTTAAACATTATGATGATTTCTGTAAAGCTTGGCTTTCTGAATGCAAAAGAATTTTAAAAGATAACGGAAGTATTTGGGTTATAGGTTCTTATCATAATATTTTTCGTTTAGGTTACCACTTGCAAAATTTAAATTATTGGCTCCTTAATGATGTGATTTGGAGAAAAAACAATCCAATGCCCAATTTTAGAGGTACTAGATTTACCAACGCGCATGAAACTCTTATTTGGGCATCAAAATATAAAAACTCAAAATATACGTTTAATTACCAATCGCTTAAATGCTTAAACGATGATTTGCAAATGAGGTCTGATTGGACTTTTCCGATTTGTAATGGAAAAGAAAGATTAAAGAAGAATGGAAAAAAAGTTCATTCTACTCAAAAGCCAGAGTCGTTGCTTCATAGAATTATACTAGCTACAACAAATAAAGGTGATTTTATATTTGATCCCTTTTTAGGCACAGGTACAACAGCTGTCGTTGCAAAAAAATTAGGAAGAAATTATTACGGAATAGAAAAAGAAAAAAAATATTTTAAAGCTGCTGGTGACAGGATTAAAAAAACACAAGTTATAAATGATAGTTATCTTGATACAATTGAAAATAATAAATCTAAGCCTAGAGTACCTTTTGGCTCACTTGTAGAATTAGGTATGTTAAAGCCTGGAACGTCTCTATTTGATGCTAAGAAAAAAATTAACGCAAAAATAATGGCAGATGGAAGCATAAAATATAAAAAGTCCGAAGGTTCAATTCATAAAGTTGCTGCTAAAATAATGGGTGCGGAAAGTTGTAATGGCTGGACTTTTTGGCATTATAATTTAAATGGTTCAACTGTTTTAATTGATAATCTGAGACAAAAGTTTATTACACAAAAATAAAATTAGTTTTTATAAACTGTACCTAAATAAGAATTAACAAAACTCTTTCTTTTTAATAAAAATTTCATAAAAAAGTTTCTAATAATTTGCATGAATTTGCTTGATAAATGAAACGTAAAAAAATTAAAGTTTGATCTTCTTCTTACTATTTTTGCTCTCTTTGACCTTTCTTGAAAATAAATATTTTGTATATTCCCTCTTTCATCTTTAATTAATTTAAATAATTCATAAGCACTCTCTATTGATTGCCCTGCGCCTTGAGCTAATGTTGGTAAAAAACCATTGAATGCATCACCGATGTAGAAAACTTTACTATTAGATGAGGGAAGCATTTTAGAAGTTGCGAATAATGGCCAAGATTTTAAATTTTCTTCAAAGACTTTCTCTAAATTAGGATTTTGTATCACAACTTTTTCAAGCAAAGTTTTAATATTATCAGGAACTGTTTTCTTATGCCTCAATATACAAACAAAATTAAGTTCTTTTTTTTTATTAATTGGGTAAATAACTAAATGACAATTTTTTCCCATCATTAAGCTAATTTTAGATTGATCAATGTCTAATCCGGACTTTGAGTTTAGAATTGTCCTAATTGCTAAAGCATTTTTGAATACTGGTTTATTTGTTTTCTTTTCGAAAAATGTCCGAGTATTTGAAAAAATTCCATCTGCGCCGATAACATAGTCCACCAGATCATTTGTATTATCATCAAATTTGATGAGAACTTTACCCTTTAATTCAGAAACTTCTTTAATTTTTTTTCCAAACCTAAGATGTTGAGTATAAATATCGTCTTTTAAAAATTCGATTAATGTGGATCTTTGCAAAGTAGTATATTCGTGTTTGTTTCCATTAAATTGAGTTAAATCTAAATCGCATATTTTTTTATTTTGAATATCATAAAAATCGATAGCCTTTGGATGATACAGGTTCTCACTTTTAATTTTACTAAAATTTATTTTATTTAAAATTCTAATACTATTGATAGAAAGTTGTATACCATAACCCTCATCAAGAGGCAGACTTTCATTTTTTTCATAAACCATGAACTCATAATTTTTATCTTTAAATAAAAAATTTGCTAAGGTTAAACCAGCAATTCCAGATCCAATAATTGCAATTTTTTTTTTCATAAAAATAAAACTGATACCTGTTTAAATATTTTTTTTGTGAACGAAGGGATAAATTCATTATTATTTTTTATAGAATACCAAGAATAATTATTTGGTATATTTTTTGAGAACTTATAATACAAATTAATATTTAGTTTTTTATTTGAAATAGAATTTTTATACTTCGTTAATAATTTCCAGTTTTTAAAATTTGTGTTACTTTTTATAGTTTCTATTTTTGGTAAATTAAATTTTTTTAAAAAACCTAAAGTATTTTTTTTTGTTAAAGCTATTTCGCCTTTTTTTGTTAAATAACAAAAAATATTTAAATTTTTATTTATAATTTCTTTTTTTATTTGTTTAATTTTTTTCTTAGAGTTATAAAATTTACATTTCTTTCGGATAGGACATATCTCGCATTTAGGAAATTTTGCATTACAAACTAAAGCACCAAATTCCATCATCGCTTCTACGAAATCTGAATTTCTGTTGGTGTTAAATAAATTTTTCCTATTTACATTTTTAAATTGTTTAAAATCTATTTTATTAACTTCTTTGTTTAATATTCTAGAAATGACTCTTTTCACATTCCCATCTAATGCTAACGTTGGTGTGTTGTAAATTAAAGCAGCTAAAACATTTGAAGTATAATCGCCTATACCTGGTAAAGTTTTAATTTCATCTATTTCTCTTGGAAGTTTAGAATTATATTTTTTAACTATAATTTTTGATGTAGTTAAAAGATTTCTAGCTCTTCTATAATATCCTAGACCCTCCCACAATTTAAGAATTTTGTTCTCGCTTGCTTTAGATAATGAATCGATAGTACAAAATTTTTTTGTAAATTTTTCAAAATATGGGATAACCGTTTTAACTTGTGTTTGTTGCAACATAAATTCACTTAATACTCTATAATAAAGCAAATTAGGTGAGTTTTTACCAACACGCCAAGGTAACGTGCGCTTGTTATTATCATACCAAGCTAAAATTTTTTTTGTTAAGTTAAAATTTATATGCATAAAAAAAATAATAATAGTTTAACTAAAAATTTCATTCAAGGTCTTAGACCTTTATCTAACACTTTACCCCAACAGATTAAAAAATTTTTAAAAAAAAATGGATTTAATTTATCTTCTCTTGTTGATAATTGGACCAAAATTGTTGGCAAAGAAATTGCGGATTGCTGTTATCCGTTTAATTTAAGAACGCAAGGAAATTTGAAGGAAATAACCTTAATACTTAATGTTGTTCATGGTAAAGAGATTGACGTAGAATATAGTAAAAAAAATATTATAGATAAAATAAATACATATTTTGGTTATACTTTTGTTAGGAATATTCAAATTAAAATAATGAACACAAATTATGTTAATTTAAAAAAAAACAAAGTTATTAAAAAAAAACAAAAAAAAATTTGAAAAGGATCTAAAAAAAATTAATAATAAAAATTTAAAAAGCAAACTTGAAAATCTTATAAATGCATTCAATTACAAAAATTAAATATATTTTAATTGTTGTTTTCACATTAATCCAATTTTTTGGAACAACTAGTTTATCCAGTGAAACTCTAAAAATTGGAAATATAAATGCAAAAGTTACAGTAAAAGTTTTCTCATCATTAACTTGTCCTCACTGTGCATCTTTTCATCAAAATATCTTCAAAAATTTAAAAGAGGAATACATTAATAAAAATAAAGTAAAATTTGAACATCACGCATTCCCTTTAGATCTCGCAGCTTTAAATGCTGAGAAAATTGTTAGATGCGCATCAAGTCCTGAGGCAAAATTCAAACTTTTACATAAAATATACGATAAACAAAAAAAATGGGCGGTAGGTTCGGACATTAATAAAATAAACGAAACTTTAATAAAAATTGGAGTCGATTCTCAAATTCAACAAAATAAGTTGAAAAAATGTTTAGAAGACGAGAGTTCGCAGGAAGCAATTTTAAAAGAAAGAATCGATGCTCAAAAGAAATTTAATATAACATCTACACCTACTATCTATATTAATGAGAAAAAATATGAGGATAAGCACGAATTCAAATCTTTTAAAAAGCAGATAGATAAATTATTATAATAATATGAAGTTTAAAAAACTTGAGCTTACTGGCTTTAAATCGTTTTTCGATAAAACAACTTTTTACATTGAAGATGGTCTAACTGGAATTGTAGGTCCGAACGGTTGTGGTAAATCAAATATTGTTGAGTCCTTAAGGTGGTGTATGGGAGAAACGTCTGCTAAGAGCATGAGAGGATCTGGAATGGAGGATGTTATATTTTCAGGAACATCAAATAGGCCAGAAAAAAATTTATCCGAAGTTTCTTTGCTTATAGACAACAAAGATAAAGATGGACCAGAGCAATATCATAAATTAGATGAAATTTTGGTAACGAGAAAAATTGAGAGAAATAAAGGATCAAAATATTATTTAAACGAAAAAGAGGTGAGAGCTAGAGATGCACAAACTTTTTTCGCTGATTTATCGACTGGCGCTCACTCTCCTTCATTAATAAGTCAAGGGAAGATTGGTCAACTTGTAACTTCAAAACCAGTAGAAAGAAGAACAATTTTAGAGGAGGCAGCAGGAATTGCGGGTATACATGCAAGAAGACACGAGGCTGAAACAAGATTAAATGCGGCAGAGAATAATCTTAAGAGAGCCGATGAATTAAAAAAACAACAACAAAAACAACTTGATAATTTAAAAAAACAAGCTGAGGAAGCAACAAAATATAAAGAAATTTCAAAAGAAATTAGAAAAGTTGAAGCAGGGTTATACTTTCTGAAGCTGATAGAGATTGAGAAAAATAAAAAGGAAATCCTAGAAAATGTAAGTGAGCAGGACGATGAAATTAGTGCAATTAAAATAGACTTAAACCACAACACAGAATTATTAAATGAAGAAAATGCTAAACTGGCACCTCTCAGAGATAGAAAATTAGAAAGTTTGGCAAAGCTTCAGAAAATAAATTTAGACATGACCAATTTAGAGGAAGAGGAAAAAAGAATAAAAAAACTATCTACGAAACTCGAAAATTCACTAACAACTATTGAGTCCGACTTAGAAAGAGAAAAAAGTATCTCATTAGACGCGTCTTTGAATGAGAAGAGAATTTTAGAGGAGAAAGAGGAGCTGTTAAAAACAGAAAAATCTTTTGGTGATTCAGAAGTAGAAATTAATGAAAATTTGGAGTTATCCAAAAGAAATTTGGAGGAATTAAAAAAAGAACTTAACGATTTAATTTTTGAAATTAGTAAACTTATCGATAGAGAAAGAAAAATATCAAAAGATATTTTTAATAATTTAAAAAGTTTAATTGATAAAATAACTATAGCTCACGAGAATTATGCAAAAAATTTTAGTATAAACGAAACAGTAAGAAGTGACTCAATAAAAAGAAAAGAAAGAATTAAAAATATTGATATTGAATTAGAAAATTGGAAAAGTCTTAAAGTGAACTCTGAGAAAATGATAAATAATTTACAGGAAAGAAAAAAGAAAATTAATATTGAAATGAAAGAAAATCAAAAGAATCCAGAAATAATTGCTACAACTAAAGGTCAAAACATACAAAATTTAGAGAATACCAAAAAAAGAAGTGAGGAGTTAACTGAAGAACTAAATTTTGCTGAAGAAAGATTTAACAAAATAAATAATAATATTAAAGAGGTTCAAGAAAAACTAGCTACACTAAGAGAAAATAAAGCTAGGAATGAGGCTACATTAGAAGGTATTGCAACAAGAAAAAAAGACTTATTTTTTTCTATAAACGCAGAATTAAATATAACTGATGAAAATAAACTTTTATCCTTGTCTGAATTAAACACTGAAGAATTACCGTCAATAGATGATCAAATAATAAAAGTAGAAAAAATTAAAAAGGAAAGAGAATCAATGGGTACTGTAAATCTTAGAGCTGACATAGAAACAAAAAGATTTGAAGATGAAATCAAAAAAATGGAGGACGATAGAGCTGATCTTTACTCAGCAATTGTAAAACTTAAATCGAGTATTGAAGAACTTAACCAAAAAGGAAGAGAAAGACTATTGGAGGCATTTGATAAAGTTAATAGAAAATTTAATGAAGTTTATACTAAGCTTTTTAGTGGTGGCAGCGCCAAATTAGAATTAGTCGACTCTGACGATCCGCTAGAAGCTGGATTAGAAATGTTTGTTTCTCCGCCAGGAAAGAGATTACAATCAATTACATTATTATCTGGAGGTGAGCAGGCACTAACAGCATTATCATTAATTTTTGCAGTATTTTTAGTTAATCCTTCACCTATTTGTGTTTTGGACGAAGTTGATGCACCCTTAGACGACGCCAACGTTACAAGGTTTTGTTCTTTGTTAGATGAACTAACGGGTATCACTAAAACTAGATTTATAATAATTACTCACCATGCTTTAACAATGTCTAGAATGCACCGATTATATGGTATTACCATGCCTGAAAAAGGTGTTAGTCAATTAGTTGCGGTTGATTTACAGAAAGCTGAAGAATTGGTAGCTTAAAAATGGATAACAAAGATTTTAAAACTCGCCTTAAGATTGCAAAAGAGGAAATTCTTAAAAAAGATTCTAATGAAAGCAATAATAGAGGGCTTTTAATGGGTTCTGCCTTTAGATTAGGGACAGAATTGGTTGCGGCTGTAGTTGTTGGGACAATTATTGGGTTTATTTTAGATAATTGGTTTGGTACTAAACCTTGGTTTATAATTACATTCTTTTTTATAGGTGTAGTTGCTGGAACACTAAATGTTATTAGAGTAGCAAATAACATGCAAAAAAAAAACCAGTAAGGAGTTTATAAGTATGGCGGCCAATCCGATGAGTCAATTTAAGGTCTACAGAATAGGGCCTGAAATTAAATTTGGGAACATTGATTTATCATTTACAAATGCAAGTTTGTTTATGTTAATTAGTGCTTTCACAATTTGTTTATTTTTATACTTTAGTTCAAAACAAAAAAGCATAATTCCAAGTAGATTACAGTTAATTTCTGAGATTTTTTATAATTTTATCGCAAAAATGATAAGTGATACTGCTGGGTCAAAAGCAAAACCTTATTTCCCATTTATATTTACATTGTTCATGTTTATATTGCTTTGTAATATGATAGGAATGTTGCCTTATTCTTTTACAGTAACAAGCCATATAATCGTTACACTAATCATGGCATTATTTATATTTGCTGCAGTTACAATTATAGGATTTGTAAAACATGGTTTTAAATATTTATCAATATTTGTACCAAAAGGTGTTCCAGTTGTACTTTTGCCTTTAATTACAATAATAGAGATTATTTCTTATTTGAGTAGGCCAGTCAGTCTTTCTGTACGATTATTTGCCAATATGATGGCAGGCCACACTATGTTAAAAGTTTTTGGTAGTTTTGTTATAAGTTTAGGTTTATTAGGTGGATGGTTACCACTTAGTTTCTCAGTCGCATTAACAGGTTTGGAAATATTAGTAGCTTTTTTACAAGCATATGTTTTTGCAATTTTAACCTGCATCTATTTAAATGATGCACTAAATCTTCACCATTAAAAAAAAGGAGGAAAAATGGAGTTAGAAGCAGCAAAAATGATTGGAGCAGGATTGGCTGCAATCGCATTAGCAGGAGCTGGGGTTGGTATCGGAATTATTTTCGGTAACTACTTATCAGGGGCTATGAGAAATCCGTCTGCAGCACAAAAGCAGTTCCCTAATTTACTATTAGGTTTCGCTTTAGCTGAAGCGACAGGTTTATTTGGACTTGTAGTTGCACTTATTATCTTGTTTGCATTTTAGAGATAAGTATGAAGCTAAAAGTTCCTTTAGTTATTTTAATTTTTTGGTTTGAAACAATTTTGTTTGCAGCTGAGGCTGGTATGCCTCAGCTGGACTCAAAATACTGGTTATCTCAATCATTTTGGTTAATTTTAATTTTTGTAATACTTTATCTCTCAATATCAAAGTTTTTTATTCCCAAGATAAAAGATAACTTAGATGATAGAGAGAAAAAAATTAAGGAAAATTTAGATAAGGCAAAAGAATTTTCAGAACTTGCAGATAAGAAAAATTTAGATTATGAAAATGAAATTTCAAAAGCTAAAAAAGAAGTAATTAAAATTATAACTGAGTCAAAAAAACAATTAGATAAAAGTATTTCTCAAAAAAAAGAAGGGTTTGAAAAAGAATTAGAAAAGGAAATTAAAAAAGCTGAAAATGAAATTGCTAATCTTAAAAAAAATTCTTCAGAGTCAGTAAAAATTTTGGCAGAAGAAATCTCTGAAAAAATAATTGAAAATTTGACTGGAGAAAAGTTAAATAATAGTAGCATAAAGGCATCCGTGAATGAAATCTCTAAAAATAAAATGAGTAAATACTTATGATAATAGATGCAACATTTTGGGTAGCGATTTCATTTTTGATTTTTGTTATTCTGTTAGTATATTTTAAAATACCCTTAAAAGTTAAAAATTTGTTAGATGAAAATATCTCTAAAATAAAAAGTCAAATAGATGAGTCAGAAAAACTTAAAGAAGAAGCTAAAAATAAATTGGCTGAATACGATAAGAAAATTGCTGGCTCAAAGTCTGAAATTAAAAAAATGATAAGTGAGGCTAATGAAACTGCTGAAAAAAATATCATTAAAACTAATGAAATTTTTCATAAACAAATGGAAATGAGAAAAAAAAATACAGAAGAAAAAATTAAACAATTAAAAAATCAGGCCATAAAAGATGTAAAAAACGCCTCAATTAACATAGCTTTTGAGAGTATTGAGAAACTAATGCTTAATTCTCTAGATAAAAGTAAATTAGATAAGATATATAACCAAAGTATAGAACAAACAAAGTTAGCACTTCAAAAGAAATCCAGTTAAAATAAGCCAAATAAAATAAAATGGCAAAAAAAATTATAGTTATAGGCTCCGGCTTTGGTGGTTTAGCTGCATCTCTTAGACTAAAAGCAAAAGGTTATGATATTACTTTGGTAGAAAAACATCCGGATTTAGGTGGTAGAGCAAGAGTATTTAAAAAAGGAGATTTCATTTATGATGGTGGTCCAACAGTAATTACAGCTCCTTACCTTTTCGAAGAATTATTTTCTCTATTTAATAAAAAAATTACTGACTATGTTAAAATAGTGCCATTAGATCTGTGGTACCGTTTTGTATTCAGTGATGGACAAACTTTTGATTACTCTGGTAATGAAAAGTCGATGGAAAAAGAGGTAAAAAAGTTTTCAGATAGAGATTTTGAGGGATACAATAATTTAGTTAATTTTACTGAAAAAATTTTTAACAAAGGTTTTACTGAACTATCGGATAAACCATTTAATAATATAACTTTCATGCTTAAACAAATTCCATCATTATTAGGTTTAAAAAGCTATAAATCTGTTTATCAATTAGTTTCAAATTATATTTCAAATGAGAAATTAAGAAGAGTATTCAGCATGCATCCTCTTTTAGTGGGCGGAAACCCTTTTACAACAACCTCAATTTATACTTTGATTTTATTTTTAGAAAAAAAGTGGGGTATTCATTACTCAATGGGTGGTACAGGTAATATAGTTTTAGCTCTAGAAAGATTAATGAAAGAGGAAAATATAGAAATTATTAAGGGTGCTGAAGTTACCGAAATAATTTCAAGCAAAAGTAAAGTTCAAGGTGTAAAGTTAAATAATTCTAAAGTTATTAATTGTAATTATATTATTTGCAATTCTGATCCTCCAAATGTTTACCAAAATTTAATTAAATCAAAAAGCAATTATAATTTTTTGTTTAAACAAAAAATAAAAAGAATGGATTATTCAATGGGATTATTTGTTTATTATTTTGGCTCTAAAAAACAATACAATAATGTAGCTCATCATACTATATACTTTGGCAAATCTTATGAAAAACATTTAGATAAAATCTTTGAGAAAAAAGTTCTGTCTGAAGATATTAGTTATTATTTACACAGACCCTCCGCTACAGATTCAAATATGTCGCCAAAAAATCAAGATGCATTTTACGTTTTGGTTCCTGTTCCAAATAATTTATCCAATATAAATTGGGCTCAGGAAGGTGAAAAATTTAAAAATCTAATTTTAGATAAAATGGATAAGTCTGTGCTACCTGGAATAAAAAAAAATGTTGTAAGTGATTTTTATTTAACACCTGATTACTTTGAAAAAGACTTAGCGACCTTACATGGATCAGGATTTTCGATACAACCAAAATTTTCCCAATCAGCTTATTTTAGATTTCACAATCAATCAGAAGTTTTTGATAACTTATACTTTGTGGGGGCTGGAACACATCCAGGAGCAGGAATGCCGGGGGTCCTCTCGTCTGCTAAAGTGTTAGATAGACTATTTTGATGAATAATTTAATAAAAAAACACGCAAAATCTTTTTACTGGGCAAGTTTTTTTTTATCTAAACCAGTATTTAATAAATGTTCTTCTCTATACAATTTTTGTAGAACTTTAGATGATATAGTTGATGACAATGTAAAACTGGAAATTAAAAAAGAAAATTTTTTAAAATTTAAAAAAGATTTTGTCAATAAAGCTAATGATAACACTATAATTAAAGAAATGTGGTCGATAATAGATATGGGGAGAATATCTAAACTGATAGTGATGGACTTATTTGATGGAGTTCAAACAGATCTAAAAGAAAAAGTTAAAATTAATTCAAAAAAAGAATTGATTATATATTCTTATAGGGTTGCTGGAACAGTTGGTTTGATGATGTCAAAAATTTTAAAAGTAAATAATAGAGAAGCTCTAAAAGGTGCCATTGATCTTGGAATTGCAATGCAGCTTACTAATATCGCTCGTGATGTTTGTGAAGACAAAGCACGAAATAGGCAATATGTTAAACATGATTTTTTTTCAATAAAAGAAATAATTAGTGAGTCTCAAATATTTTATGATAAATCCTTTTATTCAATAAGTAGTATTCCGCTAAAATCAAGATTTTCAGTAATTGTAGCTAGACGCGTATACAGAAAAATTGGAGATTATATCCTTAAACAAAAAAATATAGAAAATTATAATAATGCGGGAAAAATATATGTGCCAGTTTTTGAAAAGATAATTCAGACTTTTTTGTCTTTTTTTGACTTTATCAGATTATTATTTGTAAAAGAATTAAGTTATGAAAATCATGAAAATCATACTATTTTGGAAAAGGAAATAAATTTAAATGAAAGATTTTGACTACGTAATAATTGGTGGAGGATGTGCTGGGTTGTCTTTGGCTTACGAATTAGAAATTAATGATAGGCTTAAAGACAAAACCCTTGCAATTATTGAAAATCGTAAAGAGTATAGAAGAGATAAAACATGGTCCTTCTGGAAGGTCTTTGATCATAACTTTGATGATTGTGTAATAAAAAGTTGGAATAATTTTACAATTAATACTTCAGAAAGTTCTCATGAATTGACAAGTAAAAAATTCCCTTATCAAAGTATTGATAGTGGTAAATTTTATAAAAAAATAAGTTCAAAGCTTTCTGCAAATTCCAATGTCAGTTTTTATAAAAATCTTAACGAAATAAATTCAGAAAATTCATTAATTTTTAATAGTGTTTTTCAAAAAAAACTTGATAAATCTGATTTATGGCAACACTTTCAAGGTATTGAAATAGAAACACCAAATAGAACTTTTGATGAGGACATAATAAATTTGATGGATTTTAATTGTGATCAAAGAAATGATGTACATTTTTTCTACACATTGCCATTTAGTAAAAATAAAGCTTTAATTGAAACAACTTGGTTATCAGATTTGAAAGATCAGAGTCTTATGGATTATGACTTTCAGTTAGAAAATTACATTAAAAATAATCTAGGTATAAAAAACTATAAAATAAATTTTACTGAAAAAGGTGCCATTCCACTTTTTTACCCTTCATTAAGAAATGATAACAAAATAATTAATATTGGATCAGCTGGAGGTATGACACGGTTAAGCACAGGTTATACATTTTTAAACATACAAGAACATAGTAAGTATATTGTAAATAACATTAAAAAAATTGACAAAGTTAAAACATTTAACCTTGGAAAAAAATATCAATTTTTAGATAAAGTGTTTCTTAGAGTTTTACAAAAACATCCTGAAAAGATGCCTAATATATTTTTTAATATGTTTAAGGCCTCCTCAGGTACTATTATAAAATTTTTGTCAAATAAAAGTAATTTTATTGAGGATATAAGTATTATAAGCAAAATGCCAAAATTAATTTTTTTTAAGGCATTATTTAATTAATGGAAAAAATAAACTTTAAACACTCAATTATATTTTTTAATTTTTGTATTTTGATAAGCCCGCTTTATCTTATGTTGAATTTTGAACCAATAATATTTTGCTTATTTTTGATATTAATTCTAGGAATTTCTCATGGAGCGTTGGATAATATCAAAGGAACGAGGCTTTTAAAATTATTTGGATATAAAAACATATCTCTATTCTATCTTGCCTATGTATTTATTTCATTATTAATAATAATATTCTGGTTAATTTTCCCAAATACAGTTTTATTATTATTTTTAGTTGTTGCAGCCTATCACTTTGGAAAAGAGGACACTGTATTTTCTTTTAGAAGAAAGTTTTTCATATCTGAGTTTTTATTCTTCTTAAAAGGTTCAGCGGTAATTATAGCTCCATTGTTATTAAAGAGGGATGAAACAAATGAAATATTTAGAGTTCTTAATTTCAATTTTTTTGAAACGCAATTTTTTAGTGATGAATTTTTAATTGTTATGTTGTGTCTAAGTTTTTTATCCTCTTTTTATATCTCTAAAAAAGAAAATGTAGACCTAAAAAGTATTATGATCGTAGACTTCCTCTCTTTAATTATATTAAATATTTTTTTATCACCTATTTTAGCTTTTACTCTTTATTTTTGTTTTCTCCACTCAATAAGACATTCAATTTCTCTTATATTTGAACTGGATAATTCTCTCAAACAAGGGTTTAAAAAGTTTATAAAAAAAGCTATCCCTTTAACTGTAGTAACTGGAGTTATGTTTTTACTTGCTATTTTTTTTTTAAATAGTTTTTATAAGCTTGATGAGGCTATTTATAAGGTGATTTTTATTGGTTTGGCGTCGCTTACTTTTCCGCATATATTGTTAGAATATCTTTTAGAAAAAAATGAAAAAAGAACTTAAAATTTATTTAGCATCACCAAGAGGATTCTGTGCTGGAGTAAAGAGGGCAATAGACATTGTTGAAAAATCAATTAACAAGTTCGGTTCTCCAGTATATGTAAGACACGAAATAGTTCATAATAAACAAGTTGTTGAAGAACTTAAAAAAAAGGGGGCAATTTTTGTTGACGAATTATCCGATATAGAAGATGAAAAAAGACCAGTAATTTTTTCTGCTCATGGCGTCCCTAAGTCTGTGCCGCAAGAGGCAAAATTAAAAAATTTATCCTTTGTAGACGCCACTTGCCCTTTAGTATCTAAAGTCCATAGAGAATCGGAACAATTGTACAAAAAGGGCTTTGAAATTTTACTTATTGGACACAAAAATCATCCTGAAGTTATAGGTACAATGGGTCAATTACCAGAGGGATCTATAAAATTAATTGAAACAAAAAAAGATGCTGAAGCACTTGAAATTTATGATTTTAAAAAACCTTTAGCCTATATAACTCAGACTACACTTTCAGTAGATGATACAGCTGAAATAATTAATTATCTTAAAAATAAATTTCCAAACATCAAAGGTCCTATAAAAGAAGATATTTGTTATGCAACAACCAATAGACAAGCAGCAGTAAAAAAAATAGCTTCAAAATGTGATATGTTTTTTGTCGTAGGAAGTCGCAATTCATCTAATTCAGTAAGATTAGTAGAAGTTGCCAAAAAGGCAGGATGTAAAAATTCACAGTTGATGCATTCAGAAAAAGAAATCCCATTCGAAGAAATAGATAATTCTAATACTATAGGGATATCTTCAGGAGCCTCTGCACCTGAAAAATTGGTACAAACATTACTTGAAAATATAAAAAAAGAGAGGAAGGTATCTATTAAAGAAGTTGTGGTGGCTGAGGAAAAAGTAATTTTTAAACTACCAAAAGAACTTAACTAATGGCTGTCTATACAAAATTTAATCATGATAAAATAGAGAAAATTTTATCTCACTATGATTTGGGTAAACTAGACCAATTTAAAGGTATTGAAGAAGGAATAGAAAATACAAATTATTTTTTATCGGTTGAGAAGAAAAAGTTTATTCTTACAATTTATGAAAAAAGGGTAAAATCTGAAGATCTGCCATTTTTTTCTGATCTCATGTCATCATTAAACAAATCTAATTTTAAGTGCCCTGCCCCAATAATAAATAAACAAAATAAAACGATTACAGATTTTGAGGGCAAAAAATTAATGATAGTTTCTTTTCTTGAGGGTAAAGCAAAAAAAAACTTATCTCCTTCAAACTGTAAATCTATCGGAATTGAAGTTGCAAAAATGCACAGAATTACTAAAGATTTTAAATTTAAACGTGAGAACGATCTTTCTGTAAAATCATGGAGAAATTTATTTGACTCTGTTAAAGACAAGTGCTCAAAAATTCATAAAGATCTTCCAAAATTAATAGAAGAAAATCTTAAAGATGTTGAAAAAAATTGGCCAAATGATTTGCCTCGTGGAATCATTCATGCAGATTTATTTCATGATAACATTTTTTTTCTACACAACAAATTTAGTGGGATAATTGATTTTTATTTTTCTTGTGAAGATTTTTTTGCTTTTGAAATAGCTATCTGTTTTAATGCGCTTTGTTTTGATGGATTAAAAGATAACTTGAGTTTTAATGTCACAAAAGCAAAAAATTTCATTGATGGGTACGCTTCAGTAAGAAAACTTAATGAAGAAGAGAAAAACAAAATTAAAGTGCTTTCCCAAGGGGCTGCTTTGAGGTTTTTGCTTACTAGAGTATTTGATGCTCTTAATACAGTTGAAGGAGCTATAGTTAAAATTAAAGACCCGATTGAGTATTTAAAGAGATTGGAATTTCATAAAAATTCAAAAAATTTTGAGGATTATTTTTTTTAATGAAGTTAAAAATTTATACTGATGGGGCTTGTTCAGGAAATCCTGGAAAAGGAGGTTGGGCCGCAATTATTTTAGACGGGAAAAATCAATCAAGTATTTCTGGCAGTGAAAATAAAACCACAAACAATAGAATGGAATTAATAGCTCCTATAATGGCCTTAAAAAAAATTAAAGTTAAGTCGGAAATTACAATTTATACTGATTCGAGATACGTAAAAGACGGAATAACTGAATGGATAAAAAAGTGGAAATTAAATAATTGGAAAAGTTCAAATAAAAAACCAGTTAAAAATAAAGATCTTTGGGTTAAATTAGATAGTCACTGTCAAAAACACAATGTAAATTGGAAGTGGGTTAAAGCTCACGCTGGAAATAAACTAAATAACTTGGTAGACGAGTTAGCTGTTTCAAAAACTAAATAGACTTTAAAAAACTCTCTGCTCCAGATAATTCACAATTAGCTGTCTCTTTTTCTTCCTCTACTTTTTTTAAAACCTGGTTTTCTATAAGCATTGTAAAGCGATTTGATCTCATACCTAATCCCTTAGCAGATTTGTCAACTTCAGCACCTATAGACTTTGTAAATTTTAAGTAGGGATCGCCTGCCATAAAAATTTTTGTTCCTACATTGTGATCTTCACCCCAAGCTTTCATAACATGTGGATCATTTACTGCTATACAAATAATTTTTGTTATTCCTTTTTTTAAAGTTAGATTGTAATTTTTTATAAAACTTGGCAAATGTAGTACTGAACATGTTTTTGTAAACGCACCTGGCATACCTAAAATTATAGTTTTTTCGTTTTTACATAAATCTAAAATATCTACCTTTTTTACATCATTGTTTTGATCAATATAAAACAATTCTGAACTAGGTAATTTATCTCCAGCTTTAATTTTCATTTAATCTTATCAATAATATATTTTTTTATATCATCTAGTTTGTTATCAATTATTTCAAATTTTTCAATTTTTTTTGATAAATCAGAGAATTGTTTAGGTGGATCAACATTTTTTCCAATTGCTAATTTAATTGTTTCTACAAATTTGTAAGGATGTGCAGTGCCTAACACAACGGTTTTTGAATTATTTTTTACTTTATATGAGGCGCCCACAGCAGTTGCAGTATGTGGATCTAATATAAACCCATAATTTACAAAAAAATCTTTTATAATTCTTAATGTATCTGCATCATTTATTTTTTCGGCGGAAAAATTGTCTCTAATCTTTTTTAATTCATCCTTTTCTAATTTAAAAAAACCGTTTTCGTTTAAATCTTTCATTGATTTTGATACTTTTTGATCATCGCTGTTCAATACATCGAATAACAACCTTTCAAAATTGCTCGCTACTTGAATATCCATACTTGGAGACAGAGATGGTTTTACTTCAGATGGTTTATATTCTCCAGAGTTTATTACTCTACACAATATATCATTTTCATTTGTTGCAACTATTAACTTGTCTATGGGCAATCCCATTTTTTTTGCAATATAACCTGCGTATACATCTCCAAAATTTCCAGTTGGTACTGAAAAATTTACTTTAGAAGACATTTTAAAATATGCATAAAAATAATAAACAATCTGACAAATAATTCTCGCCCAATTGATTGAATTTACACCAGACATATTTATTTTATTTCTAAATTTTTCATCACTGAACATTTGTTTAACGTGTTTTTGGCAGTCATCAAAATTTCCTTTAACAGCTATGTTATAAATATTGTTTGAGTTACATGTCGTCATTATTTTTCGTTGAATGCTAGAAATTTTTTTATGAGGGTGCAAAACAAAAAGGTTGATATTTTTTTTTTCTTTTAAAGCAGCTATTGCTGCAGAACCAGTATCGCCTGATGTTGCAACAATTATATTTATTTTATTATTATTTAAATTCAAAGCTTCATACATTAATCCGATCACCTGCATAGCAATATCCTTAAATGCCAAAGTTGGACCATGATAAAGTTCGAGTAAATTAATATTGTCTATCTTTTTTATTTCAACAATATTTTTTGTATCGAAATTTGAGTAAGCCTTATCAAGAATTAATTTAATTTTGCTCTTATTTAAAACTGGAATACAAAACTCAGATATAATTTCAACACCTAGATCTATATAGTTAAGTTTGCTCAATTCTTTTAATTCTTTTTCATTGAATTTTTTTATTTCATTAGGTAAAAATAGACCTCCATCAGGGGCTAGCCCTCTTAAAAAAATGCTACTAAAGTCAAAATTTAAAGATTTATTTCTTGTACTTATGTAATTCATTGTCTTTTTCTAAAATATAAAAAATATAATAATATTGAAAGTGCAACTGAATACCAAGTTATCGCATATTTGAGGTGATTATTAGGCAAATCAGGGCTGACTATTTTGTTTTTAACTAAATTATTTTGACTATTTTGTAAAAATAAAACAAAATTATTTAATTTGTATCCTGTAAAACTTTCAAGATCTTCTAGTTTTAAAGAGTACCATATATTGTTTTTAATGTCGTTTTCAGGTTTAAATGGGTTTGGTTTAGTTATTTTTTTTATAATACCCTCGAAAGATTTTGATTTAATATTGTTAATACTTTTATTGCTTTTCAGATCTTTTCTTATCCAACCTCTATTAACTAAAAGAATTTCATTAGAATTCATTTTAATTGGAGTAACTATATCGAACCCAGGAGTTCCTTTACTATCTAAGCTGTATAAATATATTTGTTTTTCAAAGTCAAAAATGCCATCAAATTTTACTTTTTGATAATTAATTACATTAGTATTTGAGTAAAATACAGGGTCAGAATTAAGACCATTGTTAATCTCACTTATAAGTTCTAGCTTCCATTGTAATCTGTAAACTTGCCAAGTACCAAGCGAACAAAAAAGTATTATGGAAAAAAAAACAAATATACTAAAAGATATCTTTCTCAAGTACTTTTAACTTCCCCAAATATAAATAGCAGCAAAAAGGAATAACCAAACCACGTCTACAAAGTGCCAGTACCAAGCTGCTGCCTCAAATCCAAAGTGATGGTCAGGTTTAAAATGTCCTTTCATCGATCTATAAAGGCATACCGCCAAAAAAATTGTTCCTATGATAACGTGAAAACCATGAAAACCTGTAGCCATATAAAAAGTTGACCCATAAATATTTCCATCTATCGTGAATGTTGCATGATGATATTCATATGCTTGGAAACAAGAAAAAACAAAACCTAAAAAAACTGTTGCGATTAAACCATTTATTAAAGATTTTCTGTCATTTTCAATCATAGCATGGTGTGCCCAAGTTACTGTAGTCCCAGACAGTAATAAAATTAATGTATTTATCAGTGGTATATCCCATGGATCAAAAGTTTTAATATCTGCTGGAGGCCATATTTTTCCGATTGCTTCTGTTGGAAATAAGCTTGCATTAAAGAATGCCCAGAACCAAGCTACAAAAAACATAACCTCTGAAGCAATAAAAAGTGTCATGCCGTATCTATGAGTTATTTGAACTACCATAGTGTGGTGTCCTTGTTTTTCTGCTTCATCAACAACATCTCTGAACCACATGAAAGATCCGTATATTAATAATGCTGTACCAATTAATAATAACCACAAAGCTTTGGTGTGAAAATAATAAACAGCTCCTACAGCTAAAACCAAGCATGCAAATGAAGTGAATATTGGCCAAGGACTAGGGTCAACTAAATGGTAATCATGCTTTTTTTCTCCTGATGACATTTAGGCACTATCCTTTTTATAATACTCTGATGAAAAAAAAGTGAATGACAATGTTACATCAGAAATATTATTTGTCTTATTATCATCAACCACTTTTGGATCCAAGAAAAATGTTAATACGAAATTCCTTTTTTGTCCTGGATCAAGGGTTTGTTTTTCAAAACAAAAACAGCCAATTTTATTTAGATATATTCCAAAAGGTGACGGGGAAACATTAAAAGTAGCTGACCCAGAAGTTGGTTGATTAGACTCATTTTCTACAAAAAATTTTACGGTATGTACCTCCCCTGGTTTTAAACTTATAGTATTTTTCTCAGGGTAAAATTTCCAATCTAGGGCTCCATTTGAATTTGTATCAAAACGAATTTTGTAATCTTGATTAATAACTATCTTAGGAATTTCTTTATTTTCAGCATTTTGTGTTGTACCTCCAAATCCGGTTACTCTACAAAACAAATCATAAAGAGGCACTGCAGCAAAAGATAAACCTAACATCAAAAAAAATACGCCTGCAAGTATTATCGGTGTAAGAGTTTTTCTGGTCATTTAAATCTCTCTATTATAAATTCCAATGTTATAGAAAGTTAGTAAAAATAAAAGTAACATAAATGCTACTAACACTAGAGCTGTAATAATATTTTTCTTTTTTTTATCCATAAAGCCTCGTAAAAAAATGATCTGATAAAATTAATAAAAAAATTATAAATAGGTAGAAAATAGAGTATAAAAATATTTTTTTAGCTAAAGTATTTGTATCTTTACTTCTTTTAACTTTTAGAAGGATTCTACACAAATAGATATAATAAATAGTTAGTGCTAAAGCAGGGTAGAAATATATTTCAGAAAGAAAGTTAATAAAATACGGAACTGATATAATAGGCAACATTAACAGGGAGTAAATAAATATATTCTTTTTTGTTTTATTAATACCGTAAATTATGGGAAGCATTGGAATCTTTGCTTTTTTATAATCATTAGACTTATAGATGCTTAATGCCCAAAAATGAGATGGAGTCCATAAAAAGATAATTAAAAAAAGAATTAAAGGTTCTATAGATAATGAACCAGTTGCGATAGTCCATCCTATTACTGGGGGAAGAGCGCCAGCTGCACCACCTATAACAATGTTCTGAGGTGTCCTTCTTTTTAACCAAACTGTGTAAATAAAAAAGTAAAAACATATAGTAAATAATAATAATGCTGCAGACATTAAATTAGATGAAAAATATAGTAGAGAGATTGATCCTATTGAAAGCAAAATACCAAAAAATAATGCTTGGTTTTTTGTTACCTGGCCTGTTGGTATAGGTCTCAAACATGTTCTTGTCATTAAAGCATCTAAATCAGACTCGTACCACATATTTAATGTACCCGCTGCACCAGCGCCAAGTGCAACAGCTATTAAAGATAAAACAGAATTTAAATAACTAACATTGTTTGGGGCTATTATCAGTCCGACCATGCAGGTAAATAAAACTAAAGACATCACTCTAGGTTTCATTAAATTAAAAAATGAGTCAATGTAAAAGCTAGAATGCCTGGTGTTTTTTGCTCTTATGCTTGCCTGTATCAATTTATTTTACCTTCGGTAGTTCCTCAAAAGTATGGAAAGGGGGTGGCGAGGCTACTGTCCACTCTAAAGTTGTAGCACCCTCTCCCCAAGGATTTTGAGCTGCAGCCCTTTTTTTAATGAATGAGTAAAGTAAGTTTAATAGAAAAACTCCAACTCCAATTAAAGATATATATGAGCCAATTGAAGATACATAGTTCCAACCTGCAAAAGCATCAGGATAGTCCGCATATCTCCTTGGCATACCAGCTAGTCCTAGAAAATGTTGTGGAAAAAATATTAAATTTACACCAATAAAAGTTAGCCAGAAATGAAGCTTGCCTAAGAATTCAGAATATTCATATCCTGACATTTTACTAAACCAATAATAAAATCCCGCAAATATTGCAAAAACCGCGCCTAACGACAGTACGTAATGAAAGTGAGCAACTACATAATATGTATCGTGAAGAGCAGTATCAACTCCAGCATTAGCTAAAACTACTCCAGTAACACCTCCTAAAGTAAATAAAACTATAAATCCTATTGCCCAAAGCATTGGTGTTTTAAAACTTATAGAACCACCCCACATTGTAGCTACCCAGGAAAATACTTTTATTCCTGTTGGCACGGCTATTATCATAGTTGCAGCTAAGAAATATGCTTTTGTATCAGTATCTAATCCCACAGTATACATGTGGTGTGCCCAAACTACGAATCCGACAACTCCAATTGCAACCATTGCATAGGCCATGCCTAAATATCCAAAAACTGGTTTCTTTGAAAATGTTGAAACAATATGACTTATCATCCCAAAACCAGGTAAGATCAATATGTATACTTCCGGATGTCCAAAAAACCAGAATAAGTGTTGAAATAAAACCGGGTCTCCTCCTGTTTGTGCTTCAAAAAATGCTGTTCCAAAGTTTCTATCAGTCAATAGCATAGTAATAGCACCTGCTAAAACAGGAAGTGATAAAAGAAGAAGAAATGCTGTAACCAAAATTGACCAGGCAAACAACGGCATTTTATGTAGTGTCATTCCAGGAGTTCTCATATTTAAAATTGTAGTTATAAAGTTAATTGCTCCTAAAATTGAGGATGCCCCTGCTATGTGCAAACTCAATATTGCTAAATCCATTGCTGGACCAGGTTGACCTGTCTTAGAAGATAACGGAGGATAAATAGTCCAACCACCTCCTACTCCAGTTTGACCTGGAGGACCATCAACAAAAATAGATGCGAGTAATAATATTAAAGACACTGGCAATAACCAAAATGAAATATTATTCATTCGCGGAAATGCCATATCTGGTGCACCAATCATAATAGGGACGAACCAATTTCCAAATCCACCTATCATTGCGGGCATGACCATGAAAAAAATCATGATTAGTCCGTGTCCTGTAACTAAAACATTATATAAATGGTGATTTCCTCCTAGTATACCATCTCCTGGATACATTAGCTCCATTCTCATCAAAACTGAAAAAGCAGAACCAATTAATCCTGCTATGATAGCAAAAATTAAATACATCGTACCAATGTCTTTGTGGTTAGTTGAATACGCCCATCTTTTCCAACCCGTTGGTGTATGACTGTGTGAGTCTGCAGTAATAGATGACATTATTTAATTTCTCCCTCTAAAATTCTTTTAACTACTTTTTTATTTGAATAAATTTCTTCTTTTGCAAATTTTTGTTTAGCTTCTTCTAACCATTTATCATATTCCTCTTGTGAAACCACATTAACAGTAATTGGCATGAAAGCGTGTTTAATTCCACATAATTCTGAACATTGGCCGTAAAAAGTACCAGTTCTATCTGCTTTAAACCAAGTTTCATTTATTCTTCCTGGCACAGCATCTCTTTTCACACCGAAAGATGGTAACGCCCAGGCGTGGAGCACATCATTAGCGGTAATTAAAACTTTTACAACTTTGTTTACTGGAACAACTATTTCGTTGTCCACTGTCAATAATCTTGGCTGACCAGGTTCTAAATCTTGATCTTCAATCATGTAAGAATCAAAAACTATATTTTCATCAGGATATTCATACCCCCAATACCATTGATACCCTACAGCTTTAATTGTTACATCTGCAGGAGGAATTTCATCTTGCTCATATAAAATTTTAAATGATGGCACTGCCATTACAATTAAAATTAAACAAGGAACTAATGTCCAAATTATTTCAATAAAAGTATTATGACTAGTTTGAGATGCAACAGGATTTCTAGCTGCTCTATATCTAATGCAAGCGTAAATAACTAAAAATAAAACGAAAACTGTTATTGCAGTAATTATTGGTAACAACATATAATCATGGAACCAAACTAAATCTTCCATATGACCTGATGCAGCTTTTTGAAATCCAAGCTGCCAATCTTTTGGTTGTTCAGCAAAAAGATTAATCGGGTAAACTATTAAAGTTATTATAAGTATAAGTTTATGCATTTTATTTTTTATACAACTTTTTAATACTTTAACAAATTCAATAAATGCGACAATTAAGGTAAGTTATTGATAAAATTAACTAGAGAAATAGCGCTTATAACAGCGGTATCTGATCTCAGTATATTTTTTGATATTGTAAATGGTACAACTTGAGAAAATGATAAAATAAACTCTCTTTCTGATGGAGAAAAATCTCCTTCTGGACCAATTAAAATAGTTAAAGATTTTGAATTTTTAAATTTTTCAATACTCAAATTATCTTTTGAATTAACATCACCGAATAAAAGTTTAGTTGTTTGATCTAAATCTTTTAAAAAATCTTTTAATTTAACCACTTTTAAAATTTCAGGTGGAAACATTTGATTAGATTGTTCTGTGGCCTCAATAACAATTTTTTTTGCTCTATCATAATTTAATTCTTTTACTTCAGTTCTTTCTGAAATTATTGGAATAATTTTACTGACACCAAGTTCTGTTGCTTTTTGTAAAACTATTTCCATAGGATTTTTTTTTACTAAACAAATAGCGAGTTCAATTTTATTTTTTTTTTGAGATTCTTTTACTTTTTTCAAAAATTTTACTTCTACTCTTTCTTTTTCTAAAAAAACTATTTCACTTTCCCATTCACCTTCATTATTAAAAAAATTTATAATAGATCCTCGCTTTAATCTCATAACATTTACGACATAGTGGGTGTGCTCTTTTGATAATAAATTAGTGGAGTTTTCAACTATACTATTAGGATGATATAATCTAATATTCATTATTAATTTATATACTAAAAACAAATATGAATTAATTAAAGAATAAACTTTATGACCAAAGCATTAAGGGCAGGAGACAATCCAATAGGAGTTGATGTGGTAGAGGGAAAATCATACTTCTGGTGCACATGTGGAAAAAGTTTAAAGCAGCCTTTTTGCGATGGATCTCATAAAGGAACAGAATTTTCACCTTTTGTTTTTAAGGCTGAGCAATCTAAAAAAGTTTTTTTCTGTACTTGTAAACAAACTAAGGATCAACCTTTGTGTGATGGGTCGCACAACTTAAAATAATCTATGAAACCGAAAGCCATTGTATTTGATGCATACGGGACTCTTTTCGACGTCAACTCAGCAGCAGAAAAATGCAAAAGTAAAATAGGAAACAAATGGGAAAGTTTTGCAAATTTTTGGAGGACTACTCAACTTGAATATACTTGGCTAAGAAGTTTAATGAAAAAACATAAAGATTTCTGGCAAGTAACTGAAGATAGTTTAGATAAGTCAATGAAAGTTTTTAATATTGACAATAGTTTGAAAAAAGAATTGTTAAATCTTTACAAGATTTTATCTCCATATCCAGAAGTAAAAAAAGTTTTAACAAATTTGAAAGAAAAGAAATTTAAATTGGCAATTCTTTCGAATGGAACACCAGAACTTCTCGAAGAGCTTGTAAAAGAAAATAATTTAGATAATTTATTTGATGACCTTTTTTCTATAGAACAAGTAAAAATTTATAAACCTGACTCTAAAGTTTATGATCTTCCAATAAAAAAATATAAAATAAAACCTGAAGAAATAGTTTTTTTAAGTGCTAATACCTGGGATGTGTCAGGTGGTGGTAACTACGGATATAACTCGGTTTGGGTAAACAGAAATAAATCCCATTTCGATAACCTTGATTATCACCCAAAAAATGAGATTGGCAACTTAACGCAGCTACTTGATATCGTTTAAACTTAAGATATATTTTACCCATGTCACAAATTGAAATAAAAAAAATTATCAAAGCTATTAATGCTTCAGATGGTGCTGGGGTAAAGTTAAAAAGAAGCATTGGAACACCAGAAGCAGATTATATTGATCCGTTTTTAATGCTCGATGAGTTTGGTTCCGAAAATAAAGATGATTATATTGCAGGATTCCCTCCTCACCCTCATAGAGGAATTGAAACAGTTACTTATATGTTAAACGGTGAATTTGAACATCAAGATAGTACTGGCGCAAAAGGAATAATGGCTCCGGGAGATGTTCAATGGATGAAGACTGGAAGAGGAATTATTCATTCAGAGATGCCAGCAATGTCTGGAGGAAAATTATTAGGTTTTCAACTTTGGATAAACATGCCGGCTAAACTGAAAAAAAATAAGCCAGAATACATTTTTATTAAAAGTAAAGAGCTTGGTATTCACTCAGATAATGAAAAAACTATAAAAGTAATAGCAGGAAAATATGCAAATGTAGAGGGGCCGGAAAAAAACCATAATGTAGAGCCAATTTATTTTCATGTAATATTGAAAGAGGGAAAAGAATTTAAATGTGAGGTTCCATCTGGTCATAATTCTTTTATTTATATTCTCAAAGGAAATTTAAAAATTGGAAAAAAGAGTCACGAAAAGGCCGGTGACTCAAATTTAATTTTATTAGAACGGGGTAGTGAACTTAAAGTTAAAGCAGAAAAAAACACAGAGTTTTTATTTATAGCAGGTAAGCCTATTGGAGAGCCTATTGCAAGGGGTGGTCCATTTGTAATGAACACAAAAGCAGAGATACTTCAAGCTATTCAAGATTATAATAACGGAACATTTGCTAAATATTAAAAGTTCAAGTACGTTCCTCTTCACATGCCTAAATCAATAATTATTACAAAGAATGGCGGCCCTGAAGTCTTAGAGCTACAAGATGTAAATGTGAGTGCTCCTGGCCCAGATGAAATTAAAGTGACTAATCATGCTATCGGCTTAAATTACATTGATACTTATCATAGATCGGGTTTGTATCCTGTAAAACTACCAAGTGGTATTGGTTTAGAAGCTGCAGGAAAAGTAGATGAAGTTGGAAGTAATGTAACTGAATTTAATAAAGGGGATAACATTGCATATGCTTCTATTCCGCTTGGGGCCTACGCTCAAAAAAGAATAATTCCTTCAAAAATTGCAATAAAAGTTCCAGATGGTATTTCTCACGAAATTGCCGCCACTTTAATCACAAAAGGTTTAACAACGAACTACTTGTTAACAAAAACTTATCAATTGAAAGCTGGTGAATTAGTTTTATTTCATGCAGCAGCAGGTGGTGTAGGCCAAATCTTTGCTCAGTGGGCCAATAGCATTGGGGCGAAAGTAATTGGAACAGTAGGATCAGATGATAAGATAAAAGTTGCTGAAGAAAATGGTTATTCACATGTTATAAATTACACCAAAGTTGATTTTGCAAAAGAAGTTTTAAAAATTACAAATAACGAGGGTGTACCTGCGGTATTCGATGGTGTGGGTAAAAAAACTTTTTATGGATCTTTAAACTGTCTTAAAACCAGGGGTATGATGATAAGTTTCGGTAATGCTTCTGGTCCGTTAGATCCTGTAAATGTGCCAAAAGATATTCAGCCAAAAGGTTTATATTTGACAAGGCCTTCAATTGCACAATATTTTACTAATAGAAAAGAACTTCAGGCTGGTGCAGACACAATATTTGAAAAAATAAAATTTGGGAAAATAAAAATTAGAATATCAAAAAAATATAAGTTAGCAGAAGCTAAACAAGCACATGCTGACTTGGAAGCTCGAAAATTATTAGGTCCAGCAATTTTAATTCCTTAATGAATGAAAAAATAATTTCTCCATGTATTAGTATTTGTAAAACTGATCCAATAACAGGATACTGTTATGGTTGCGCAAGATCCAATGAAGAAAAAATTTTGTGGAAAGATGAGAAAACAACCAATGAATGGAAATCAAAAAACTTAGAAGAAGTTATTTCTAGAATGAAAGGTTGGCAACTAAATACCTTCAGGGAGTCTTACAACTATAAAATTAAAAATGGCATTTCTTTATTTAAAAAGAACTTATTAAATAAAAAATTATAAATCTTTTTTCATTGAGGCCATATCACTTAAATGGTACTTAAGTGCTTCATTCGATAGTCTTACTTCTTGTAGAAATATAAATATTGAAAAAATCATACAAAGACAACAAAAAGCAAAGCTTAATCTAGCTTGAAAAACAAGATCTAGATACAGCAATAAAACTGTTAGCATGTTAAAAAGAAAACCAAAAGACGCGAAGCCCATAACATATTTCAAATAGTTTGTTCTTTTGTTTAGCACGTGAAGTTGATTTTCCCATTCCGGAGGAACTTTTTTTTCAAATGTATATTGATCATGTATTTTCCTAATAAGCGCACTTAGAGTATGAAAACGATTACTGTACATCGTCATCATTAGAGGTATAGCTGGAAACATAAGGGCTGCAACTGTGTAATCTATATCCATACGAATCAAATTGATTATGTATATTACGTTTGATATTTACAAGTCATATTTAAATGAAAGATATAAAAATATTTATTAATCTAACTCGGTTAGATAGGCCGATTGGTTATTTACTATTGTTTTGGCCTTGCAGTTGGGGGTTGGCATATGCTTATTCCTTTGATCTAGATATAAAAGTTTTTTTATATCATATTTTATTATTCTTTTTAGGCTCTGTTTTAATGAGAAGTGCTGGTTGTATCGTAAATGACATTGTAGATAGAAAATTAGATAAAAAAGTTAAACGAACAAAAAATAGGCCTTTAGCTGCAAAATTAATTTCTGTTAAAGGAGCTTTATTATATGTTTTTGGGCTTTGTGGTTTAGCGTTTTTAATTTTAATACAGTTTAATTTTTTAACAATTGCGCTTGGTATGGCATCGATGACTTTAGCTTTTTCTTATCCTTTTATGAAAAGAATTACTTATTGGCCTCAGCTTTTTTTAGGTTTGACCTTTAACTGGGGAATTATAATGGCATGGACTTCAATAACTGGTTTCTTAAACGTTGATATATTTATCATTTATTTGGCGGCCATATTTTGGACATTGGGTTATGACACAATTTATGGAGCTC
>CACJUZ010000012.1 GCA_902596745.1 uncultured Pelagibacteraceae bacterium
TCAAGAACAATTAACCTCTCTCTAAGTTCAGGGTAATTAAAAAATGTTGGCATCTCTTTTCCGTCAAATATTTGTCTACTATAAATCTCATCACTTAAAATAGTAACATGAGGATGTTTTTTGAGTCCTTCTGCCAAAACATCGATATCAGATTTATCAACAAAGCTTCCTGTAGGATTATTTGGATTGATTAAAACTAATAGTCTAGTTTTATCAGTTATTAATGATAAAATTTTTTCTGGATTAAATTTCAAATCTTTATCCTCAGTTAAATCGTAAGGAACAGGTTTTGCTCCTGTAAAGTTGATCATAGACTCATAGATTGGAAATGCTGGTGTCGGATGAATTATTTCTACACCTGGTTCACCAAAACATTGAATTGCATAACTCATCGTTGGCTTTCCACCTGGCATTATTATAATTCTTTCTGGATCAATATCCTGATTGTATAATTTTTTAATCTTTCTAGTAACTGCCTGTCTGCATTCAAGAATTCCATTTGATAAAACATAACCATGATGACCGTCATCCAAAGCTTTCTTCGCTGCATCAACAATGTGTTGTGGAGTTTTAAAATCTGGCTGACCTAAACCAAGATGTATCATCGGCTTTCCTGTTGCTTCTAATTTCTTTGCTTCAGCAAGCACGCTAAAAGCAGTTTCAGTCCCTAATCTATCTAAACTTTTTGCTAATTTCATAACTAATATTAGAATCCTTATTCTCTAAATGCAAGATTCTCTTTGGACAAATCTCCTATGTTTTTTTTACCCAGAAGTATCATGTCCCTTCTTAATTCTTCTTTCATTCTTTGAAGTATCATTTCTACCCCTTTTTGTCCCCCTGCGCTTAATGCGAAAAGAAAACCTTTGCCAAAACTGCAGGCTGTCGCTCCTAATGATAGGGCTTTTAAAACATGTGTTCCTCTTCGTATCCCTCCATCGACAATAATTTCTATCTTCCCTCCCACTGCATCAACTATAGTTTTTAATTGATCAAATGGTGATCTTGATCCATCCAGTTGCCTGCCTCCATGATTTGATAGCATAATTGCACTTGCACCAATATCAATTGCCCTTTTAGCATCCTCAACTGACATTACCCCTTTTAGAGCGAAAGGACCCTTCCATCTTTTTACACAATATTCCGCATCTTTCCAGCTCATAGCTGGATCATATTGTTCGTTTATATACTCCATAACACCTTTAGCAATTGAAGAACCTTTTTTTGTAAAATGAGACACATTTGCTAACTCGAATTTTTCATGAGTTAAATAATTAAATGTCCATTTAGGATGTGTAATAAAACTCATTAGGCTTTTTAAGGTAAGTTTGGGTGGAGTAGTAAATCCCCATCGATGGTCTCTTTCCCTATTACCTGCAACAACAGTGTCTACAGTCAAACACAAGGATTTAAAACCTGAGCTTTTACATCTATCAATTAAATTGTCCGTTAAGGCTTGATCTTTATGAATATATAATTGAAACATCTTTGGTCCGCCTGAAACATTTGCAATTTGTTCTATGGACGAAGTGGCCATTGTGGACATGCTATAGAAAGTACCGTATTTTTCGGCTGCTCTCGCTGATGCCTTGTCACCATCATGATGATAAAGTCGTTGCATCGCCGTTGGAGATAAAAAAAGAGGCATATCTATTTTTGTGCCTAATACTGTTGTAGATAAATCAGGCTCACCAACGCTTGCTAAAATGTTTGGAACTAAGTCGTATTTTGAGAATGACTCAGTATTTCTTTTCAATGTAACTTCGTCATCAGAACCGCCATCTATGTAATGAAATATCGGAGCAGGTAAATTTTTTTTCGCTAGTTTTCTAAAATCTTCAAAATTGTAACAATTTTTAAGACTCATTACCTTCTGAATCTCAAATTTTTTCTACTTAGTTCGCTTATCTTTGTACAACCCATTAGTTTCATATCTCTCTCTAACTCAGCTTTGTACTGACCTAGAGCTCTTTCTACACCAGCTTGACCAGCTGCAGCTAAAGCATAAAGATAAAGTCTTCCTCCTGAACATGCTTTAGCACCTAATGATAAAGCTTTGAGCATGTGTGTTCCTCTATGAATTCCACCTTCGCAAATAACATCAAGTTTATCTCCTACGGCATCAACTATTTCAGCTAATTGGTCAAAAGGAGATCTTGATCCATCGAGTTGTCTTCCTCCGTGATTTGAAACCATAATTCCAGTACATCCAATGTCTACAGCTCTTTTAGCGTCTTCAACACTCATAACTCCTTTTAATGCAAAATGCCCTCCCCACTGGGCACAAAGTTTTTCAGCATCTTTCCAATTCATAGATTGGTCTAACATTGTAGAAAAATAGTTTCCTATTGAAGTATTAGTGCTAGTTCCAGCTTCAAGGTGATCTTGTATATGTGGTAATTCAAATTTACCTTTGGTGAGATAATTTATTCCCCACATTGGTTTTGTTGCGAAACTAAATAAGCTTGCAAGAGTTAATTTTGGAGGAGATGTAAAGCCAGTCCTTAAATCTCTTTCTCTATTTCCTCCTGTTATTGTATCTACAGTTAAAGCCATCACATCAAATTTTGCAGCTTTAGCTCTTTCTAGGCAAGAAGTATTTAAACCTCTATCTTTATGAAAGTAAAACTGAAACATCTTTGGGGTGTCAATCATAGAAGAAATTTCTTCTACGCTAACTGTTGCTAATGCTGAAACACCAAACATAGTATTAAATTTTTGTGCTGCTTTTCCTACAGCTCTTTCACCATCATAATGGAAAAGTCTTTGTAATGCAGTTGGTGCAAGATAAAATGGTAAGTCTAGTTTTTTTCCAAAGATTGTAGTTGATAGATCAACATTTTCCACACCTCTCAAAACATTTGGTACTAAATCTACATCGTCAAAAGCACTAGTATTTCGGGCATAGGTAACTTCATCGTCTGCTGCACCGTCTATGTAATGAAATATAGGACTAGGCAATTTTCTTTTAGCTAATTTACGAAAGTCACTAAAATTATGGCAATTTTTTAAAGACATTTAAAATTTCGATGAAAATATTATTTGTTGATTGTCTGTTCCAGGATTTTTGCTTCCCCAATCATTATTTGATATGTGACTATAACTGTAACCTAGTTTTGAATCTTTTAAAATATCAAAGCCAACTTTAATTTCACTTTTGAACTCCAAAGCACTTCCAAGATCTTTTCCACTACCTTTTTCATAATAGCCAGGTGTGAAGCTAGGAGAAATATTCATTGGACCAACACTATACTGCCCTTCTACACCAGTGTAAAAATATAGCGAGTCTTTGCCAGTAACAAATGCGCCAGTGACAGGAGCGAGCTTACCTAAAAAAGTATTTCTAAATAAATCTGTATTTCTATGTTCGACACCTATCATTGAAGTTTGGTCATCTCCCTCTTTGTCGATCACGTCAAATGTACCTGTGTAAACTGAAATATCTAAGTTTTCGCTTAAAGCAATTGATTGCTTAAAAACAAGTAGTAAAAAAATATATGCAAAAATTTTTATTTTCATAAGAATAAGTTACTACGTTAAATCAAAAATGTATAGTCAGTTAGACTAAATTACTGTCTTCTCTTCCTAAAATATTTGAAAATCAAATATCCGCCAAGAATTAAAACAATATAAGGTGAAATCCATAAAAATGAATTTAGGTAATTAAATTTAGGTTTATAAACAATCCATTCTCCATATTTTTCTGATAAAAATTCATAGATTTCTTTTTCATTGCTCCCCTGACTAATTTTGTCTCTTACCACTATTTTAATTGTTTGTGCAAAATCAGAATTGGACTCTGCGATAGTTTGTCCTTGGCAAACTAAACACCGAAGATTTTTAAAAATTTTGGTATCTACCCCAGTATTCTCATTAGCGTTAAGTTTAATGTTAAATATTAGTAAAATAATAATTAAAAATTTATTTTTCATGAATGATGCTTAATATATTTTTATAATCATTTGTATCTAGTGGTCCAATAAACTTTTTAATTATAATTTGTTTTGTATTAACTAAAATTGTCTCTGGTACTCCAAAAACACCAAAAGAAATGGAGCTTATCCCATCTTTATCACTTAAAATAATATTATATGGATTTCCTAAATCTTTCAAAAATTTATTTGCATTATTTTTTTTGTCTTTGAAATTTATACCAATTAAATTTATATTTTTTTCTTTGCTTAATTCCATTAAAATTGGATGCTCTTTTTTGCATGGTAAACACCACGAGGCCCATACATTAATTAAATTATACTTGTCGTTTGATAAATCCTTATTCTCAAAAGTTTGGTCGTGTGAAAGAAATTTAATTTTGAAGTTGTCAATTTTTTTTCCTACTATATTTTCCGTGCTATATCTATTATCAATATTTAAAGCGATAAAAAAAACTACGATGGTAAAGATAACCAAACAAAAAGAAATTATTTTTAATAAACTTACTTTCATTTTTTTAAAAAGACTCTAATCAACCCTCCGCTAGCTGTAAGGAATGCAGCGAACCAAATCCACAGCATGAATGGTTTAACTTGAAATTTAATATTATAAAAATCTGACCCATCGATATTACTCATAGTTAGATAAATATCCTGTTTCAAGTTTGTATTAATTGCAGACTCAAAAGTGAGTGTTTGTGGATTTTCGTAAACTCTTATTTCAGGATTTAAATTTTTTAAATAATTTCTTTGAAAATCTTGAATATTAAAATCTCCTATTACAGCATTATAGTTTTTTCTATTTTCAATTTTTAAGTTATTAAATTTGATTTCCATATTTCCTATTTTTTTTGTTTCACCAACTTTTATATTAAGGTCAAATTCTTCACTAAAATTGTGATTTAAAATTATAAAAAAAATCAAAAATCCAAATCCTAAATGAGAGAAAAAGCTTGCTAAGTTTATATAAGAATTTGACTTAAAATTAGAAATAAAATCTTTAAGAGAATGTAAAATTAGAAATAGCGAGGAAACAACAATTAAATTCGAAATAAGATTGTAGCTTTTCAAAAAATAAGAAATAAAGAAGTTAATTAAAAGAGACAAAACTATTATTATAAAAAAAGGTTTGAACGCAATGAAATTGCTTTTCATCCATCCAATTTTTGGACCTACCGCCATAAATATTAAAAAAGGAATTAAAATTGGAGCGATTACTTGATTGTAAAAAGGTGGTCCCACTGAAATATTTGTATTGTAGAGGACTTGAGTAAATATTGGATAAATTGTGCCGACAAAAACAGTGGCTAAATAAAACATCATGAACCAGTTGTTACTTAAAATAAAAGTTTCTTTACTAATCGGATTAAGATTAAACTGGTCGTTAATTCTTCTTTTGAAAAAAATTATAAATGAAAAAAGTATCATTAAAGATAAAAAAATCAGAATGTAGAGTCCTCTTGAAGGATCATTGGCAAAAGTATGAACCGAATTTAAAATTCCGGATCTTACTAGAAAAGTTCCAGTAACGCTGGAAATAAATGTGATTAAAGATAAAATAAGAACCCAATTGTAAAGATAGTTTCTTTTTTCTAATACTAAAACAGAGTGAGCTAATGCTGTCATACAAAACCAAGGTATTAATGAAGCATTTTCAACCGGATCCCAAAACCAAAATCCACCCCATCCTAATTCATAATAAGCCCATATGGATCCAACAATGATGCCAAGTGATTGAAAAGACCAAGAAATTAATACCCATTTTTTTATCGATAATGCAAAATTTTTACCATTACTGTTGGAAAGTATAGCTGCCACTGCAGCAGAGAAATAAATAGATGAGCCAACAAATCCTAAATATAATAATGGAGGATGTATTGCCAATGCAGGATCTTGTAAAATAGGATTTAATCCTAAGCCTTCAATTGGTGTAGGTAAAATTTTGAAGAAGGGATTCGAGTCAGATATTAAAAATATTAAAAATCCTAAAATCAAAATATTTTGTACCACCAAAGTATACAAGCTAAAAACAGTATTAATTTTGTTGTTAAAAACAAAAAATAAATAGGAAAAAAGTACCATGATATTTATCCATAAAAGCATACTTCCTTCGTGATTTCCCCATACTCCTGATATCTTATAGAAAAGGGGTTTAGCAGTGTGAGAATTTTGATAAACAGCTAATAAAGAAAAATCTGAAAAAATAAAAGCAAATATAAGTAATAAGAACGAAGAAATTACAAAAGTTATTTGAAAAAAAGAACAATAAATTATATTTTTTTTTATTTGGAAACTTCTTTCTTTTATACTTTGGTAAGCTAGGTAAACTATTAAAAAAGTAGAAACAATACTTCCAATTAACAAAATGTTTCCAGTATTACTTAGCATTTTCAAATATTTTTTTCATTTCTGGGGGCATGTAGTTTTCATCATGTTTTGCTAGAATTCTATCTGCTATTAGATAGCTTTTATCGTTAAGTTTTCCTTCAACAACAGCTCCACGTTCCTCTGAAAATAAGTTTGGAACCGCTCCATTATAAACAACTATTAATTCTTTTTTATAATCAGTTAAAATAAATTTGATTTCTTTATTATTTTGTTGAATTGAATCTTTTTTTACCATACCTCCCACCCTGATCTTTGAATTGTTCTGAATTTCATCTACTATAGAAATCTCCGATGGAGTTTTAAAATATAAAATATTTTCTTTCAAACTAAAGTAAATGAAGGCTAAAAAAAGGAGTGTAATAAAAATTACCGACGATAGAAAAAACAGTCTTGTTTTAATTTTTTTTGTAAGCATTTAAAATGCTTTAACTTAATTTATTTTGCGATGCCAAAATATTGCTTATAACTTTAGATGATCTTGCTATTCTATTTCTTTGTTCTACAGGTAGCTTTTCTAATTCTGTAGCTAATTCGAGTTCATATTTTTTGAGTGTTTTTTTTGTTTTGTAATAAAGAAAATAACAAAAAACTGTAACTATAAGGAAAGAAGTCCAAATATAAAAACCGTACCCGCCCATATTTATAAATTCAATAATCATAATCTTTTAATATTCTTTTTCTTTATTTTAATGATTTCTGTTTTGTATTTCATTAGAAAAATTAACGCACAATACAACAATAAAACCAATAACATCAAGAATAAAGGAACTAACATGCTAGAATGTATGCTTGATGTACCTATAATTTTTATACTAGCTGGTTGATGTAATGTTGACCACCATTCCACTGAGTATTTTATTATTGGAATATTTATAGCACCCAAAATAGATATTGCTGATAATATTTGGGGTAGTTTCTCGCTATCTTTAAATATTTTAAAGGTTATAATAAAAAAAACATAAAACAACATTAAGATTAACATCGAAGTTAGTCTCGCATCCCATGCCCACCATGTTCCCCAAGTCGGCTTACCCCAGAGAGAACCTGTTACTATTGCTAGGCATGTAAAAAGTAAACCTATTGGAGCTAAACTTTTTACAAACAAATATAAATTTTTAATTTTAAAAACGAAATTAAATAAAGTTCCAATCGCAATTATTGAAAAAATTGAGAGTCCTATCCAAGCCGAAGGTACATGCACATACATAATTCTTACAGCATCACCTTGTAAATAATCTATTGGTGAGATGATTAAGGCGAAGGAGAGTCCTATTATCAAAACTAAGAAAAAGATTGAATTTATAAATTTTATAAATTTATCTATATATACAATTATGTTTCCAAAAGAAAAAAAATCCATCTTAAGTTAATTACTACAGTATTTTTTTTAAGGGAAGATGCATTTTTGCCTAATTGAGAATTGAGAGGGAGTAAGAAGTATGAGTAATCCCCAATTAGGCTTGAACAGTGAAAAATTATATAAATTTTTTGGCCGAGTTTTGAACCAAAAATGTTTTATTTATGGCGGTTGTGTTTAATTAGAGGGTTTGAGATAGCTAGTCCCTTTTTTTCCTACAAAAATTTCCTCTATTAACGGATGCTTTACCGGCTTGTTGGAATTATCTATTAAAAGATTTTGCTCTGAAACGTAAGCTTCGTAGGTTACCTCATTGCTTTCAGCGAGAAGATGATAAAAGGGCTGATTCTTTCTTGGTCTTACATTTTTAGGAATGGACTGATACCACTCTTCAGAATTGTTAAATTCAAAATCAACGTCATAGATTACACCTCTAAAATCAAAATGACGGTGCTTTACCACTTCTCCTATTGAAAACTTTGCTGTATTAGTAGACATAATTCAAACTTAATAATTTTTTAACTAAAATCAATATATAAATTTAATATTAAAAAAATTTATGTTAGAGTTTTAATGTGAATAAGTCCTTATTGAAATTTGTCACAGACTTTGGGCCTTTATTAATATTCTTTTACTTTTATAAGACAAGCGGTAATAATTTAAGTATTGCCATACCACCGCTCATAATTTCAACAGTATTAGCAGTAATTATAGTTTATGCGGTTGAACGAAAGGTTCCTTATGTTCCTCTTATTGGCGCAGCGCTTATATCACTGTTTGGTGGATTGACACTATATTTTGATAATCCAATTTTTATATACTTGAAGCCAACGATTATTAATTTGATATTCGCGACAGCTTTATTAATAAGTGATTCTCTTCTCAAAAAAAATCTTTTAAAATTATTTCTCAACAATGCTTTTAAATTAAATGATTTTGGTTGGACATTGCTTAACAGACGATGGGCTTACTTTTTTATTTTTTTAGCGATTTTAAATGAAATTGTTTGGAGATCTTTCGCTCCTGAAAAAGAGTATATTTGGGTAAATTTTAAAGTTTGGGGAATTTTACCTTTAACTTTTATATTTACGGCGTTACAATTGCCATTAATTAATAAATATAAGAAAAATGAAGAATATTAGATTAATTGTAGATAATGATCGTAAGTCAAAACAACCATATTTTATCAAAAAAGAACTTCAAACTATTTTAAATTTATATGCAAAAATGGTTTCAAATGGAACTTGGAAAGATTATAGCCTTTATACAGGAAATAAAGAAATATCATTTAATATTTATAAAAGAGCCTCTGAAAAACCAATCTTAAGAATTCTGAAAAATTTAAAACCTAGCTACAGAAATGAGAAGTATTTAATTAAAGATAAGAATGGTAAAGTTATTCAAAAATCAGAAAATTTAAAATTACTTATTGATAGAACTAGTTTAGGAAAAATTGAGTTAATCAAGTAGACTATCTTCTTTGGCCGAAAAGTCTTAAAAGCATTATAAAAAGATTTATAAAATCAAGATAAAGAGTAAGAGCGCCCATTACAGCTTTTTTGCCAATTAGTTCTCCGCTGTCACTTGCTAAATACATATTTTTAATCTTTTGAGTATCGTAAGCAGTCAGACCAACAAATACTAAAACACCAATTATAGAAATTACAAAATACATCATTGAAGATTTTAAAAATATATTTACTAAAGATGCAATTATGATTCCTATTAAGCCCATCATCAAAAATGAACCTAATTTTGTTAAATCTCTTTTGGTTGTGTAACCGTAAATGCTCATTGCTCCAAAAGTACCTGCTGTAATAAAAAAGACTCTAGTAATACTAGTTCCTGTATAAGCTAGAAAAATAGAAGATAGTGAAGCTCCCATTAAGGCTGCAAATATCCAAAATACTGTTTGGGCTTTGGACGCGCTCATTTTTGCAATACCGAAACTCATATAAAAAACTACGCCAAGCGGCGCTAACATTACTACCCAAGCAAAACCTGAATTATATAAAGTGTTACCTAATTGGGTAAGTCCTAAAATTTCTCCGTTGGGGCCGCTTACGACTGCCATCTTAAATAAAAGCAGAGCTATAAAACCTGTAAGCGCAACACCAGATGCCATATAGTTGTAAACTTTAAGCATATAAGATCTTAAGCCCTGATCAATTATTGCTTCAGATGCCGAAGATCTTGTTGCTGAACTTTGTTTGTTTAAAACCATACAATTAATATAAGAAATTTTATTGACTTTTCAATAGGCAAATTTTCCTTTAAAAAAAACATCTTAATTGTATGAAATTTAAAAAATTAGGCAATACTGATTTAAAAGTGAGCCTTATTTGTCTTGGGACAATGACCTGGGGTACCCAAAACACTGAGAAAGAAGCTTTTGAGCAAATGGATTACGCACTTGATAAAGGTGTAAATTTTTTTGACACAGCTGAACTTTATTCAGTGCCACCTACACCTGATTCATACGGAAAAACTGAAATAATGATTGGAAACTGGTTTGAGAAAAGAAAGAATAGGGATAAAATAATTTTAGCTTCAAAAGTCGCTGGACCTGGTTGTGACTGGATAAGAGGAGGTGGAAACAACTTTTCCGAAAAAAAAATAGGCTTAGCTATAGACGAAAGTTTAAAAAGGTTAAAAACAGATTATATTGATCTTTATCAGTTACATTGGCCAGAGAGATCTACAAACTGTTTTGGTAGGAGAGAATTTTCTATAAATGAAAATGAGAGGGACTGGAACGATTTTGAGTCTGTTTTAAAAGCGTTAGATAAGTTTATTAAAAATGGAAAAATTAGATATGTTGGAATGTCAAATGAAACTCCTTACGGTCTATCAAAATATTTAGAATTATCTAAGAATAAAAATCTCCCAAGAATGATGTCGGTTCAAAATCCTTATAGTCTGGTAAATAGAACTTATGAAGTTGGTATGTCAGAAATATCGATTAGAGAAAAATGTGGTTTGCTAGTTTATTATCCTTTGGCTGCAGGAGCTCTTTCCGGAAAATACATGAATGGCCAAATGCCTAAAAATGCAAGAATGAGTTTATTTAAAGGATGGGAAAGAATGATTAATCCTTTAGCTATGAAGGCATATGAAGAGTATTCTAAATTAGCAAAAGAAACCAACATTACTATGGTCCAACTTGCACAGGCTTTTGTAAATTCAAGGCCTTTTGTAACTAGTAACATAATCGGTGCAACGTCTATGGACCAATTAAAAGAAAATATTGGAAGTATTGATATTGAACTTAATCAGGATACGCTTGATAAAATCAATTTAATTCACAATAATAATCCAAATCCAGCACCATAATACAAACCATTGAAATAGATTTTTTTTAGTATAAAAAAGTACTTATGAGAATAAAAACTCTAGTATATTTTATAATATTTTATTTTATAGCTTCCGTTACTTTTGCTAACACGCCTAAATCCTCTGGTAAGTACAAAAACTGGGAAAGTTTTACGATGATGACTGATAAAGGAAAGGTTTGTTTTGCACAAACAAAGCCAGTTAAAAGAGCTCCTGCAGCGATTAAAAGGAAAGACTCTAGAATATTTGTAACATTCAGACCGAACGAAAATATTAAAGACGAAATAAGTATTACAAGTGGTCATACCTATAAAAACTCAACTGTTTCTGCAAAATCAGGGAAAAGTAACTTTTCTTTTTTTTCACAAGGAGACTTTGCATGGTTACTTGATGAAAATGAGGAAAAAAAATTTATAAAGTTAATGAAAAGAGCAACAGATTTGATGATTAAGGGTAAAACAAAAGATGGTGCTGAAACAACAGACCATTATTCTATGATGGGATTTACCAAGGCCTATAATACAGCCAAAAAAGTTTGTAGCTAATGAAAAAAATTGTTTTAGCTTACTCTGGGGGTTTAGATACCTCAATAATTCTTAAATGGTTACAAATAAATTATAAAGCTGAAGTCATCGCTTATACTTCCAATATAGGCCAAGATTTAAATAAGGAGAAAATAATTCAAAATGCAAAAAGACTGGGTGTAAAAAAAATTATAATTGAGGATTTAAAAAATATTTTTGTTAAAGACTATGTTTTTCCGATGATAAGAGCTCATGCTGTTTATGAGGGCATTTATTTACTTGGAACCTCAATAGCAAGACCTTTAATAGCAAAAAGACAAATTGAAATTGCGAAAAAATTTAAAGCTTTTGCCGTTTCACACGGTGCTACTGGAAAAGGAAACGATCAAGTCAGATTTGAGCTTGGGTACTCTTTTTTTGGTAAAAGAATCAAAGTAATAGCCCCTTGGAGAGAGTGGAAGTTACAATCTAGATCAGATTTAATTAAATATGCAAAAAAATATAAAATTCCAATTCCGAAAGACAAAAAAGGTGCTCCTCCGTTTTCTGTAGATGATAATTTATTTCATGTTTCGACTGAAGGTAAAGTGCTAGAAAATCCAAGGAACGCACCTCCAGAATTTATTTTTCAAAAAACTATTTCACCAGAAAAAGCAAAAAATAAAGCGGTTAAAGTAAAAATAGGTTTTAAAAATAGCGATCCTGTTTCAATTAATGGAAAAAAATATAGCCCCGAATTTTTATTAGAGAAATTAAATAAAATTGGTGGGGCAAATGGCGTTGGTAGAGTGGATCTTGTGGAAAATAGATTTATCGGCATAAAATCCAGAGGAGTTTATGAAACGCCAGGTGGAACGATATTATACTTTGCACATAGAGCGATTGAATCAGTTACTTTAGATAAAGCTACAATGCATGCTAAAGAGAGGATAATGCCTTTGTATGCTGAATTGGTTTATAATGGCTATTGGTTTTCAAAAAAAAGACAAAATCTGCAAAAAATAATTGATAAAAGAAGAAATCAGGTAAATGGTGAGGTAATCCTTAAAATTTACAAGGGCAATATTACCATTGTATCAAGAAGATCGAAAAATAATGCTTATTCATTAAGAAAAGTTTCTTTTGAAGAAAACAAAACATTCAAAAAATCTAAAATTGAAAAATTCATAAAATTTCATTCAAAACAATTACATAAACAATAAAAATTTGTTAAAAGAAGTAAGTATGAATGCAACGATTCGGAATATTCAGTTAGTAGCTGTATTAATTGTTCTAGCAGCAACAGTTATTGCTTTCTTTCTTGAAATTCATGAAATGTATCAGAACAGAAACATAAGTTTAGCAGATCTGCTTCTTATGTTTATCTATATAGAGGTAATTGGACTAGTAAGATCTTATTGGGAAACAAGATCAGTAAGAATAACTTATCCTATGATCATTGCTATAACTGCTTTGGCTCGATTTATAATTCTTCAAGACAAAGACCAAGATCCAACAAACTTAATTTATATATCTCTTGCAATATTAATTGTGGCAGCAGCAACTGTCATTATAAGATTTAGAAATAGTAAGATATTAAAGCTAGATTCTTCAAGATCTAACGAGCTTTAAAACATTCTAAAGTATTGCTAAGTAAACACGCTATCGTCATAGGTCCTACTCCACCAGGAACTGGTGTGATTGCTTTTACCTTACTTTTTACTTCGTCAAACTTCACATCACCAACTATTTGACTATCTATTTTGTTAATCCCAACATCTATTACAATGCAATCTTTTTTCACCCAATCAGACTCAACTAAATTTGCCATTCCTACAGCAGCAACTAATATATCAGCTCTTTTACATTCTTCCTTAATATCTCTAGACTTAGAATGAAGTATAGTTACTGTGCAATTTTCTCTTAATAAAAGTTGAGCCATCGGTTTTCCATTTAGATTAGATCTACCAATTATCGCGGCGTGCAAACCTTTTAGATTTTTTTGAACAGATTTTATAAGTTTTATACATCCTAATGGTGTGCATGGCACAATGGCATCGTAGCCTGAAGCTAAGTTTCCAACATTTAAGGGGTTAAAACCATCAACATCTTTTTTTGGATCAATTGAATTTATTATTTTTTTCTGACTAATTTGTTTTGGTAACGGTAACTGAACCAATATACCAGATACCTCTTTATCGTTATTAAGAGATTTTATTTTTTCTAATACTTCTTTTTCTGAGACTGTTTCGGGATATTTTATAACCTCAGATTTTATACCCACTTCTTTAGCTTTCTTTTGTTTATTTTTTACGTATATCTGACTTGGTAAATAATCACCTATTAATATTACGCTTAACTTGGGTACATCTTTCGTGTTCTGGCATATTTTAGTTAATTCCTCTTTGATTTGTTTTCTTAATTTTTCAGACTGTAATTTTCCATCTATAATCATATTTAAAATAAACTTGGAGCTAAATATTCAAAAACTAAGTTTCTAAAGAACATCAATGCTAATATTAATATTACGGGTGAAATATCTATCGATCCTAAGTTTGGCATATATTTTCTAATAAAATTTAAAGGGGGAGCAGTGAGTCTATATGATACATCAAGAATTGCATAAACGAATCTATTTCCTGTGTTAAGTATATTAAAAGCAACCAGCCAACTTAAAACAGCATTGATAATTAAAATCCAAATATAAAGCGTAACAATATTATCAAATAAAATTAGTGCAGACTTCATCAGTTTTTCTCCACATAAATTGATGTGCTTGGAAACGCAAATGATGCGCCATTGCTCTCAACAATTTTTTTAACTTCCACAGCTAATCTTTCTTTTACTTTAAGCCACTCACCCCATTCATTGGTTTTAGTAAAACATCTAACATAGAGATCAATCGAACTATCAGAGAATTTATCAATTCTTACTGCGTGCTCAGTGTCATCTCCAATCTTAAAATCTTTATTGTTCTCAATATATTTCTCAATTTGATCTCTTATATTTTTTAATTGATCTATTGTAGAGTTGTACTGAAGTGTAATTATCCAACTTATCCTCCAATTAGTAGTCTCACTAATATTTACTACTGCGTTTTCAGCAAAAGAAGAATTGGGAATTGTTGCAATTGATTTATCAAATTTTCTAATTACTGTGGATCTAAAACCAATTCTCTCTACAATGCCTTCTGTAATTCCTTCAACATAAATCCAATCACCAATTTTAAATCTTTTTTCTACTAAAACTAAAACTCCTGAAATCAAATTTTTAAATAAATCTTGAGCGCCTAAAGCAACTGCAACACCAAATAAACCTAATCCAGCAATTATGGGTGCAATTTTTATACCCCAAATATCTAATGTAGCTGCAAAACCAAAAAAAATAATTAAAATTTTATTTGCCTTTACAACCCAATTTAACAAATCTTTAGATAATAATTCCTCTACTCTTCTTATAAGATAAGTGAGTGGTTCAACAATTTGGTGAATAAGCCAAAATATTAGAATTGTTATTAAAGAGCGGTTAATGTTGTCTACAAAAACTAACATTTTTCCATCAAATTCCATATAAGAACTTGCAACAAAAATTCCAAGAACAATAGGAAGAAATTTAATTGGCCCAGTAGAAGCTTTAACTAAAGCATCATCAAACTTGTTTGATGTTTTGGCAACATAATTTTGTAATCTTTTTAAAATGAAATTTGAAATTAAACCTCTCAATAATAGGAACAATAAAAAAATTACTATACCAACACCTATCTGCGTGAAATTAATTCCAGCTATTCCTAGCTGCCAAATCTCAATAAATAAGTTTTTAAAATTTTCCAGTACATTCATTTTATTTTTTCAAGTTCTATAATTTCATTTCCAGGATTAAAAGTTTTATTATTTTTCCACCCAGCTTTATAGAAAAAGTCTACAATTTTTTTACTTATACACATAACAACTGATTGTGTCATCATTGGAGCTAAAGAATAATTAGCGACTATAGTATTAAAACTCTCTGCACTTCTTAAGGAATAAACAAATATCACGTTTGGTGGATATTTTTTGATTAAATCAATATTAGCTTCGTTTAAAGAGGTTATTTTCTCTGAAAAATAATTTACGATTTTTTTTATTTTAAACCCTTCTCTTCCAAGTTCTTTATCAAGTTCTAAAGTTATCTGATCCCCGCAAATATAGGCCAGCTTGTCATTCTTCTTAAGCTCTTTAGAATTAATAATTAAATTTTTTAATGCATTAACATTTCCACTTGCTGATATTGTTTTTGTAAATCCACTTAGTCTCGCAACTTTTTCGGTAACTGAACCCACACAAAAACATTTAATATTTTTTTTTTCTCCATCAACATTTAAATTTCTCACAGCATTTGAGCTTGTAAAAACTAATGCATTATAATCGTCTATATTGATTTTTTCTAAATTTGCATTTTTAATTTTTAAAGTCGGTATATGCATAATTTTGTGCCCTAAACTAAAAAGTTCTTGCATCAAATTTTCAGTATCATTCAATGGTCTTGTTAAAATTATATTCATCTTTTTTTTTTATACTTACCTTCAGATTGTTTCAATAAATCTTTACCAGCAGAAATTCCAAGTTGTTCTGGAAGTTTTTTATCTCCAGTTTTTTGTATTGAAAATGATTTAAGACCATCATCTGAAAATAATTGTGATATTATAGTAATATTATCTTTATCTATTTTTGCATAAGCACCCACTGCTGTGTGGCAATCACCTCCGATAGTCTTTAATAAACTTCTTTCAGTTAGCGCACAAATTTTTGTATTTTCATCATTAATTTTTTCCAAAATTTTTAGATTTTCTAAGTCGTCTTTTCTACATTGAACAGCTATTACTCCTTGACCAGCTGAGGGTATAATTTTTTTCTCTGAAAATATTTCTTTTATTTCTCCTTCAAGATTTAATGTTTGAATACCTGCTAAAGCTAGAATTACACCATCATACTCCCCTTTTTTTACTTTGGAGATTCTGCTATCGATATTTCCTCTAATATGTTTGCATGTTATATTTTTGAAAAACAATTTGAATTGAAGTTCTCTTCTTTTTGAACTTGAACCAATTATGAGATTGTCGCTATCAAGTGATCTATCTTTTTTGAAAACTATAACTTCTCTTGGATCGTTTCTTTTTAAATAAGCGCCTATAATTAAATCACTATCCTCAAATGAGTCCATATCTTTTAATGAATGTACTGCAATATCAATTTTTTTTTCAGATAATTGTCTTTCAATTTCTTTACAAAAGATATTTTTGCCTCCGATATCAGAAATCTTTTTATCATGAAATACATCTCCAGAGGTTTTAATAGTTTGAATATCAATTTCCATTTTTTGATTTGATGCCGAAAAAAATAACTTTTTTACTCTTTCGGCGTAAGAAAGAGAAAGTTTACTACCTCGAGCACCAATTATAATTTTTTTATTCATTTAAGTATTTTAAAGTTTATTTTATAATATCTAATCTTATGGGAAAAAAACTAATTTTTTTAGGCATTGAAACTAGCTGTGACGAAACAGCGGCCTCGATAGTTCAAGAAAATTTAGATGGTAGTGCAAAAGTTTTATCTTCTATTGTATCGAGCCAAATAAAGAAGCATGAAAAATTTGGAGGCGTTGTGCCAGAGTTAGCAGCTAGGTCCCATGTTGAAAATATAGACTTTGTAATTTCAAAAGCTCTTAAAGATGCTAAAATAAATATCGAACTTATTGACGGTGTTGCTGCTACAGCTGGACCAGGTCTAATTGTTTGTTTAACGGTTGGGTTAAATGTTGGCAAGGCTATAGCAGGATTTAGTGGAAAGCCATTTATCGCCGTCAATCATCTTGAGGGACATGCTCTTAGTCCAGCATTAAGTAATAAAATTAAATTTCCTTACTTACTACTGTTAATTTCTGGAGGTCATTCTCAATACTTAATTGTTAAAAATGTAAATGATTATAAACAAATAGGTACTACAATAGATGATGCTTTGGGTGAAGCTTTTGATAAAACAGCAAAGATGTTAAATCTAGGATATCCAGGAGGTCCGGCTGTTGAAAAATTTGCAAAACAAGGAGATAAAAATTATTATAAATTACCAAAGCCTATAATAAATAAAGCGGGGTGTAATTTATCTTTTGCAGGACTAAAAACAGCAGTTTTAATTCAGTCAAAGAAAATTAATAATGATGAAAAACTTAAATTTAATTTAGCAGCATCATTTCAAGAAACTATAATTAAGATTTTAAATAAAAAAACCGAGGTTGCGTTTAATGAATTTAAAATATTTTCTAAAAAAGAGAAAAATTTATTTGTTATTGCTGGAGGTGTTGCTGCTAACCAAAGCATACGAAAAAGTTTGGAGCAATTATCAAAAAAAAATAATTTTAAACCAATTTTTACTCACCTGAAGTTTTGTGGAGACAATGCTGCAATGATTGCTTGGACAGGTATACAAAGATATAAAAAAAAATTAATTAATAATTTAAATGAAGAACCAAAATCAAGATGGCCACTTGATAAATCTGCTCCTTATATGAAAGGTCCTGGGCTAAAACTTTGAAAAATTACTGGTTAATAAAATCCGAACCGTATGTTTGGTCTATTGATCAACAAAAAAAAGCCGGTCCTAAAGGCGCTGCTTGGGATGGTGTAAGAAATTATCAAGCTGCGAATAATTTGAGAAAAATGAAAATTGGAGATGAATGTTTTTTCTATCATTCAAATGAAGGTAAGGAAATCGTAGGGATAGTGTCAGTTATTAAGAACGCTTTTATTGATAAAACTGATAGAAAAAAAAGATTTGTTGCTGTTCAGGTTAGGTTTAAAAAAAAGTTGAAAACGCCAGTAACACTAGAAAATATAAAAAAAACAAAGCAAATTTCCCATTTACCTTTAATAAAACAGAGCAGATTATCAGTAATGCCCATTGATTTTAAAAGCTGGAAAATAATTTGTAAGATGGGTAAAATCTAGGAAAAAAATAAAAAAGGTTTATCGTGGCTAGAAGATCAAAAAAAAAGAATAAACGGAAAAAAACTAGATTTAAAAAGAGATCTAGAAAAATAAAAAGATCTAGTAAAAAAGTAAGAAGAATAAAGTCCTCAAAGTCTAAAGGTGGGAGATCAAAAAAAAGTATTATTGTAAAAGATGAAGAGGGAAATTCAGTTATAAAAGTTTCTGAAGCTTGGTCTAATCAAGCTTTAATAAATAGTCCTAAATATAAAAAGAAATATAATTTATCGGTAAAAGAAAATGATAAATTTTGGAAAAAAGAGGGAAAAAGAATTACATGGATTAAGCCATACACAAAAATTAAGGATGTAAAATATAGTAAAGATGAAGTGAAAATTAAATGGTTTTACGATGGTACTTTAAATGTTTCAGCAAATTGTATTGATAGGCATTTAAAAAAAAACAGTAAAAAAACTGCAATAATTTGGGTAGGAGATGATCCTGCAGATACCAAAAAAATAACTTATAAAGAATTACATAAAAATGTAAGCAAGGCTGCTAATGCTTTAAAAAGTATAGGAATACAAAAAGGTGACAGAGTAACTATTTATTTAACCATGATACCTGAGCTTGCATATACAATGCTTGCTTGCGCAAGAATAGGAGCAGTCCATTCCATAATTTTTGGCGGATTCTCACCAGACTCAATAGCAACAAGAATTAATGATTGTGAGTCTGACTACTTAATAACTGCAGATGAGGGTGTAAGAGGAGGAAAAATAATACCTCTAAAAAAAATAGCTGATGAAGCTTTATCTCAATGTCCTAACGTAAAAAAATGTGTAGTAGTGAAAAGAACTGGAAATCAAGTAAGTTGGGACAATGACCGAGATGTTTCCTATGAAGAGCTAATAAAAAAAGCATCAGCTAAATGTGATCCGGAAGAAATGAGCGCTGAAGATCCATTATTTATATTATATACTTCAGGTTCTACAGGAAAACCTAAAGGCGTACTTCATACTTCAGGTGGTTATTTAGTTTATGCATCAATGACCCATCAATATATTTTTGATTATAAACCTAAAGATATTTATTGGTGCACGGCTGACATAGGTTGGGTAACTGGTCATAGCTATATAATTTATGGACCATTATCTAATGGAGCTACGACTATTATGTTTGAGGGTGTTCCAAATTATCCTGACAGCTCAAGATGGTGGCAGATCGTTGATAAATACAAAGTAAATATTTTTTACACTGCTCCTACAGCTATTAGAGCTCTAATGAGAGAGGGTGATCAGCCAGTAAAAAAGACTAGCAGAAAATCATTAAAATTACTTGGTACAGTTGGAGAACCTATCAATCCAGAGGCTTGGATGTGGTACTACAAAACAGTAGGTGATGGACGTTGTCCAATCGTTGACACTTGGTGGCAAACCGAAACAGGAGGAATTTTGATTGCCCCACAGCCCGGTGCAATTGACCTTAAACCAGGGTCAGCGACAAAACCATTTTATGGAATTAAACCTGTAATAGTAGATGAGGCTGGTAAAGTTCTAAAAGGAGCATGCAAAGGAAGATTATGTATGTCTGCTTCATGGCCAGGCCAAATGCGGACGGTATACGGAGATCATAAAAGATTCATTGACACCTATTTTTCCCAATTTGATGGAAAATATTTTACCGGGGATGGTTGTAGAAGAGATAAGGACGGTTATTATTGGATAACTGGAAGAGTTGATGATGTTATTATTGTTTCAGGACATAACTTAGGAACAGCTGAAATTGAAAGTGCATTTGTAGCTCATTCAAAGGTAGCCGAAGCAGCTGTTGTGGGATACCCTCATGATATAAAAGGTAATGGATTATACTGTTATGTGACTTTAAACGCAGGCGAGCAACCAAACGGTGATTTAGAAAGAGAGCTAAAACTTTGGGTAAGAAAACAGATTGGACCTATAGCCACTCCAGATTTAATTCAGTTTGCTCCTGGCTTGCCAAAAACAAGATCAGGTAAAATAATGAGAAGAATTTTAAGGAAGATTGCCGCTAATGAGTATAACGAATTAGGTGATACGACTACTCTTGCAGATCCTTCCGTTGTAGAATCTTTAGTAGAAAACAGGCAAAACAAAGATTAATTATTTAAATTTACTGGAATTTTTTCTAAATCTGCAACTACTAACATCCATTTATTTTTAATAGAGTTAATCACAATTTCTTTGTCTAATTCTTTTAATTCATTAGCTATAGGTGCCCAATGAAATAAAGCGTTGCAACTGTTAGTGAAAGGGTTTTTATCAGAGTATTCTTTTATATTAAAAGTATTAAATTTTTCTTTAAATTTCAATTTATATTTTTCACAAATTTCATTTGTAAGTCCGTTTGTAATTTCATTGTCTAGAATAGTTGTATAAATTTTATTTGGATCCAGACTATCAATGTTATATTTTTTATTTATAAAAGATATTGAATAAAAAGTTAAATCTGCAACTGCTTCAGAAAAAATATTCCATTTCGCTTTGTTTACTGACTCCACAAACACGTCGTCTGTGAACATCATATATTGTTTTAACCCCATTCTGGTTTTTAAATAACCGTAAAGTGTGGATTGTGTTACAAAAGCAGATTTTTCTTTTATAAAAATTCTTAAATCATTTTCACTATTAATCTTTAAAAAGTTTTTGCTGATTTTCTCATATGGAAACAAATAATCTTTTACCGCTGATATGACCTCAGATATTGCTTTTAGATTCAATTTCAAGTTGTATGCCTTTTTGTCCCTATTTTTTTCCTTATTTTACGGGATTTATAGCATTTCAAAATAGGTTTTTTAACTTTTAATTACTCTCTAGATGGGTAAGATCCTCTTCAATAAGTTACGTTAACGTAAATATAGGGGGAAATATGTCAAATAAAGAAAAACATTGGCAGAAAACTAGAGGGCATATGTTCATGACATTAGCTCTTTGGGCTTTCTTCTCAATGGTAATTTTCCTTTTTGGATATGAAATCAATTCAATGAGCTTTCTAGGATATCCGTTAGCTTATTACATGACAGCACAAGGATCACTTCTTGCGTTCGTTATCATCATTTTCTGGTTTGCAAACAAACAAGAAAAGATTGATGAAGAATTCGGTTTCGGAGAGAAGGAGGATTAATGTTTAAAGGTGGATTTATACAAAACCTTCCTAAGATTTATGGTTTGTATACTGGAGGCTTCTTAGTATTCATCATTATGATGGCGATCGCTGAGCAAGCTGGTGTAACAGCAAAAACAATTGGTATTTTGTTTGTTGCATTTACCGTGGCGATATATGCCTTAATTGGTTATTTATCTAGAACGGTACAGGTAGACGCATACTATCTTGCAGGAAGACAAGTCCCAACAGTGTTTAATGGAATGGCGACAGCAGCTGACTGGATGTCAGGTGCTTCGTTCGTAGCATTAGCAGGTGGTGTTTACTTTGGTGGTTATAGTTATATGGCCTTCTTAGTTGGTTGGACAGGTGGTTATGTGCTTGTATCAACTTTATTAGCACCATACTTAAGAAAATTTGGATGTTACACAGTGCCAGATTTTATAGGAACAAGATACGGTGGAAACGGTGTACGTTTCTGTGCAGTGTTAGTTCTTGTATTAGCTTCTTTCACTTACGTGACAGCTCAGATCAATGCTACAGGAACTATTGCTGCTAGAGCATTAGGTATTCCGTTTGAAGCAGGTGTATGGGTAGGTTTAGTTAGTATCTTACTTTGTTCAATGTTAGGTGGAATGAGAGCCGTAACATGGACACAGGTTGCACAATATATCGTATTGATTATTGCTTACTTAATTCCAGTATTCTGGATTAGTAACAAAATCGGTGCAGGTGTATTCCCACACTTAATGTTAGGTGATGAGGTAGCAAGAATAACTGAACTTGAAAGTCAATTCGGATTAGTAAAAAACAGTGCCGCTGACATGAAATCAGCTGGTGTTCCAGGTGGATTAAAATCTATCGCGGTAGCACATGCTGGAGTGGGAGCAGGTGGAATGGCAGTATGGAAATACATATCGCTAGCTATCTGTATGATGGTAGGAACTGCGTCGTTACCTCATATCTTAATGAGATACTTCACAACTCCTTCTGTTAAATCAGCGAGAAAATCTGTAGCTTGGTCGCTATTCTTTATTTTCTTGCTTTACTCTTCAGCTCCGATGCTTGCAACTTTGTCTAAAATTTCATTAATGGATCCAAATTTATCGACAGGTATAATTGGAAAATCTATTGCTGATGTACAAAGTATAGAGTGGGTCAAACAATGGTCTTCTCAGAAGCAAGTATTTATTGCTGACTTTAACGGTGACGGCATACTACAGTTAAACGAGTGGTTCATGAGAACAGGTGTAGTAGTTCTTGCAACTCCTGAAGTTGCTGGATTACCATACGTAATCTCTGGACTTGTAGCTGCCGGTGGTATGGCCGCTGCGATGTCAACTGCAGATGGATTAATTCTTGCAATAGCAAACGCATTATCACATGACGTTTACTACAACATGATCGATCCAAAAGCGGATGTTAGAAAAAGATTAATTGTTGCACGGGTACTCTTACTCGTAATTGGTGCCGCTGGTGCCTACATTGCATCAATGCGTATCACTAGTATCCTTGGAGCAGTTGCATGGGCGTTTGACTTTGCGATGTCAGGCTTATTCTTCCCACTTGTACTTGGAGTATGGTGGAAGAGAGCTACTAGAGAAGGTGCAATAGCAGGAATGCTATCTGGACTTGCAGCTGGAACTATGTATCTAATTTGGGTATATCCTAAGTTTATGGGTAACCCTGCATGGTTAGGTATTGACCACTTAAGATTTGGTCTAATTGGTGCTCCAGTATGTTTAGTAGTTATGGTTGTTGTAAGTTTAATGACCAAAGCTCCTGATGCTGCAACACAAAGAATGGTTGATGAAGTTAGAGTTCCTAGCGGAAAATCTATTCTTGGTAGAGCGCACTAAGGATTAAAATTAAATCATTTAAAGGGGCGATTTATTCGCCCCTTTTTTTTTGTCTCAATAATGATAATGTAAGTAATGCCAATTTGGGTTTACGTATTAGATTATATTTTAGGAATAGTAATGTACACTTTAATTGGAAGAGCGGCGATGAACATCTTCCAAAAAGAAGACTCTAATTTTTTCTTTATGAGAATTTTTGTAAAGTTTACTAATCCGGTTCTTAAAGTTTTCGACAAAATAACTCCTGAGTTTTTAGCAAGGCCTATTGTTCCATTATATGTTGCATTTTATTTCTATTTGATAAGATTTTACTTAATGCCATGGTTGTTAGGGTATGGATCAATGGGTATGTTGTCTTTTCCAATAGATCATGAATTCTCTAGAGAACTATACAGATTATTTAGCCCAGATAGATAATTTTTTTGACAAGATTATTATATAAAATATAAATAAAATATATGTCATCTAATATAAAGATTTCACCGTCAATTTTGTCAGCTGATTTTAGTAAACTAGGTGAAGAAATAATTTCATTAGACAAAGCTGGGGCTGATTATATTCATGTGGATGTTATGGATGGACACTTTGTTCCAAATATTACTATCGGACCTGAGATTATAAAGAAATTAAGACCTGTTACTAAAAAAACTTTTGATGTTCATCTTATGATAGAACAGGTAGATAAGTATGTAAAAGATTTTGCTAACGCTGGAGCAGATATTATTACATTTCATCCAGAAGCAACTCCTAGCACGGAAGAAACAATAAAATTAATAAAAAAATTTAATAAAAAAGTTGGTATTTCTTTAAAACCAAAATCTGATGTTAATCTAGTTGAGAAATATTTAGAAAAAGTAGACTTGATTTTAATAATGAGCGTAGAGCCAGGATTTGCTGGGCAAAAATTTATGCCAGACGTTTTACCAAAATTAAAAAGGCTTAAGGAAATAATTTCAAAAAAAAATTTAAAAATAGATCTTGAAATTGACGGTGGTATAAATTTTGAAAATTGTAGAGCTGCAATAAATGCTGGTGCAAATGTTTTGGTTTCAGGTTCAACTATTTTTAATCAAAATAACGGGGACTTGAAAAAAAACATTAGCTTGTTAAGATCGATTTAAGAGATGGGCTTGAAAACTGCTTATTATTATATTCTTGCAGTTAAAATTAATTTAACGAAAATAATAAAAAAGATTTACTTCAAAACAAGTTTTTATAAAAAAAGTTTAATTACCAAAGTTCCAAGTCAGTTCTTTTTTTTTCCAAATCCATTCTTATTGTCATCAATTTCTAATTATAAGAAGTTTGCATTTAAGATAAATAGTTTAGATCCAATTAATTTTTGGGACCAAAATTGTTCCTCAAAGGAAAAGAGGGAGTTACACAATTTTTTATGGTTAAGTTCAATTGATCGAAAAGATAATTCTTCTACTTTAAGAAAAATCATAACTTTATGGAATATAAATAATCTTAAATACAGATCTTTAATTTGGGAGACTAGTGTTATTAGCAAACGGGTAATGAGCTGGATACTAAATGCTGATTTAATTCTTAAAAATTCTAATTTTGACTTTAGAAGAAATTTTATTGAGTCTATTATTATTCAAACTAATCATTTAAAAAAAAATTTAAAATTTGAAATAGATCATCAAAAAAAAATTGAAGTAATTACAACATTAATTTTGACTGGCTTGGTATTTAAAGAA
>CACJUZ010000013.1 GCA_902596745.1 uncultured Pelagibacteraceae bacterium
ACTACGTCTATATGTTTAAATTTTTTTTTTAAATTTTTTGTAGACTTTAACATAGAATTTTCAACGATAATGATTTGATACTTTTTAGGAAAATTAACTAATAATTTTTTTAATAAATGATCGCTTTTAAAAGATATTATTACAACTGATATTTTCATAATTCTGGTGGTAGCGAGGGGCGGAGTCGAACCGCCGACCCCAGGCTTATGAGTCCTGCGCTCTAACCAACTGAGCTACCCCGCCAAGCGTGTTCGGTACGTGTATGGTACGTAATCCAAATCCAACGTAAGCAATTCTAATTCTTTTACGAATAGAATTACTAAGACAATATAATATTTTATATAAAAACAAAATACTTTTTACGTACCAGTTAAACAAACCTAAAACGCCTGACTTTCTTAGCTATAGCCTTTGGCTGCTTAGAATGCTGCTTACCTTTTTTCTTATCTTTTCTCTTTGCTCTTGTCGTTGCCGCATACTCCGCAGCAGTCAACGAACGGATGGCAGCAGAAGGCAAGTATCTTTCCCCAGTAATACTGGATTTTTTTCCTGATTTTGTTCGCCATTTTTGTTTCCCCCATTGTTTTAAAGATCTTTGTCTTTTTGAAATAGCCATTACTTATAGCCTCCGCCTGCCTTCTTATATCTTTTAGCAAGCAGTTGAGCTTTACGTGCTGACCATTTTCCTGCAGCCGTTCCTTGAATATTGGCTGCAAGAATACGATTAAATATACGCTTCCTTAAAGCAGGCTTAGTATAATTACCTGATTTATTTACAGATGATTTTCTCTTCTTTTTTGCCATTGCTTTAATTTTAGTTCCTTTTGATAATCCTCAAGTTTTTTTAAATTCTTAAGTCTTATCTCTTTTTCTTTTTTGATTTCTTCAGGTTGCTTTTTGCGCTCACTTTGTAGCCACCTTTGCTCTTTTTCTTTTTCGAATACTTTTTCATTCCGTACATTTTTTTTACTCCTAATATAATCCTCTAAACAATCTTTAATTGGCGGTTCACCTACATAATGTATCTTGCAAAATATTTGATGTGCTGCAGTGATTACATAACTGTCGGAGTTAGGCTCATTTGTTTGAAGCTCAGTTCCGCAATGATCACACTTACGCACGAATATAGGCGTATGCCTTTTACGTCTCATATAAAGGATTGGTTGATTGTTAAATTAACGCCACATCTTGCAGCTCCAGTACCTAGCTTTTGTTTTAGGACCAGCGTTGCTGCATCTATGACGAGCTAAGAAACTCTTCCTAGCTGCTTTGTTGTTCTTACGGATTTTCATTGTTTTCGATCCGAAAGAAACTTTTTTGACTTTGCTTCCTGCTTTCACATATACAAAGAATTTTTTAGATCCGCCTCTTTGTACTTTATTTAATTTAACGGATTTGCCTCTATATTTTGCCATTAGTCTAAATTTGATATGCTTATTATTTTACCATCTTTAACAACGGCATTTACTTTCATACATCTATACTCAGCATTTGAGTTTCTAATTGAATGTCTTTTTTTCTGTAAGCAGGTTTTATAATCAGGCATTAATAGATGCTCCTTAAGCTCAGGTGGATTACCGAGATACATTATTAACGCTATGACTATTTCCATTTTCTCTTACCTTATCTTTAAGTAGTTCTATATCTTTAAGAGCTTTCGATAGCTGCTCTTCAAGATGATCTAATTTAATTTGTGTATGAATATTCTGATCTATACTTTCTTGTTGCTTATCAGTCTGTTTGAAAAGTTCTTCCAGCAACATAAAAATTTCTAAATTTTTTGGCTCTTGTTCAGCACGTTTAAGAAGATCTTCTTTAAATAAAATATCTGCAGTTTCTAATTTGTTAAGTCTTTCAATAACACCAAAAGCAAACCAAGCTCCAATAACTATTGCACCTATCAAACCGATTAGGTTTCTAAGTGGTAATCCAATATTTGTATTTTCGTTGATCTTCATCGACCTTGACCTCTATACTTTTTTTTATTTGGTATTCTTTTTGAAACAGATTTAGCGTGCCTTCTTGGACGCTTCTTTGGTTTAGGTCTTGGAACAAAGTCTTTGAACTTTATTCTAGCCATTACTTTTTACCTTTGAATATCTGAGTACCTTTTATTCCATAAATAGATGCAACAACTAAGATCCACAAATTAGTGAACCAAGACGGCAACTGTTGGAATTGTTCAAAAAATTCTTTTATCTTTGCAGATGCAGTTGGATCATCAGAGAAAACTCCATAAGCAATTACAAGAATTGGTAAAGTTAAAACAATTAAAACAAACTCATCTTTCCAATCTGATTGTCTTGCTTCTAAAAGTTTGCCTGAGTATTCAAGTTCACCTTTAGCCATCTTTTCTGCGTGAGCTGCTTGAGCATCAGCCATACGCATTTTAGTTTCTTGTTTCTTTTTATAAATATGAGAACCAGCATTTACTGCTAGCTTGATTGCACTTAACCACATTTTAATATTTCCAAGCGTTAGGTCGCATATCGAAACCATCTTCAGCAGTTAGGTTATCAATATGGATGAATGATTTTGCTATACCTAGACCAGTCACTTTAGTTGCAAACCAATCTATTAATTGTTTTCTATGTTGAGAATTTTTAACTCCAATATCTACAGAATTGCCAGTAGTGTGAGGTCCATTAGGACCAGTTGATGATACCGAAGCATTGTGCGTTGAACATCTAAATCCGCTATTAATCGATAAAGGTCCGAGTTCATTCCGAGCCTCTTGGATTAGATCTAACATATCTGAATTTATTTTTACTTGTTCGCATCCGCATTTGCATTTGAACTCATCAAGTTCGAAGTTCTTCCACTCTTCCTTCCACTCTGATTGTTCGCTTATGTAAGTTGACATAAATAAATTTAACTCCTAATTTTCTTTGTAGTTCCGTGTGTTCTCTTTTACGATGCGCACGATCATTATCTGTTTTCACATCAAAGAGTTCAGTTGTTCCTGAATGAATATTTAATCTGACAAGATCAATTGGTCCTACTCCACAAAAATTAGTAAAGACAAAGTGATCATCATCTATAAGATGTTGAGCTGCTAATAGATGAGCTTTGACACCTCTATTATAAAACTGCATTTAACAAGACAAAGAGTTCACCTAAAACAACAATACCAACTGCACCTAAGATATATAAAATTCTATCTACATCTTTCTTAATATGCGCTAGATGATTGTTTTCTAAGATGTCTAATTTTTGTTTTATTAGAGCAACATCCTTGTCTAGTTTTCTAATTGTATCTTCAGTTTCAATCATAATTAATATTGTAGCGAGACACCTCTTATTCTCGCCTCCTTAGATCCTGATGCTTGATTAGCAAAAGAAATTTTATAAGTAAGAGCAGTTCCAGTTCCGCCAGTTAAAGTAAGATCATTAACCTTTGCCATTTTGATACCAGTAGCAAAATCAGGAAGAGCAGTTAAAGTTGCTCTAGTAAAGTTAGATCCACTATCGCTACTTAAATCTAAAATTATGTCGGTGTTTAAAGTGTTAGTTCCCACTTCTTCGTAAGTTATGACTGCTCCCATTTTTGAAATAGTTGAAGGTGCAGTTATATCAGTTCCTTCAAAAGAACCACTTGCGTTTGCTGTTCCTGTTTTTACCTTAAATTCTAATTCTGTTTGCCAAGGATTACTTGTTGTTGATGCTCCTGATACTCCTAATAATTGAATATACCTATAAGCAGTATCATTTGACCAAGTCACTTCTCGGTAATAAAGAGTATCATAAGTAATCATAGCAGTACCCCCATCCCATACAAAGTTTGAACTTAAATCTGTCCAACTAGACTGATTATTTGAACCTCGCCATTTCCAATTACCGCTTGAAGGCACTGAACCGCTATCATCAAGAGTGCTATTATTTTGATAAAGTTTTGCACCTGTATAAATTTTAGAATTTCCTGAACCTAAATCAAACGTAATAGAACCTCCATCCATATTAGAACCAGCAGCAGCCCAATACCAACCATTACTCCCGCCTGTTGCTTTATTACCATCTAACCAATTCGATACGCCAGCTTGACCATTAGTTTGCAAATCACCATTTCCAATACCACTAAAACTAAGTGTGTATGAGCTTGTTCTATCGCCTGTTTCGTATGCTTCAGAAAAAGAAATTGATGAAACAAACTCTTGATTATTTCTAAAGGTATTAGTTAAATTTTGAATTTTACTTGCATCTTGAAATATATCAAAACTTGCTGAGTTGGTATTTGATCCAACAAGATTTTCTTGAGTGTGAACTCTCAAACCTAACGTAGAAATATCATTGACGATTTTATTATCATCGAAAGATGTTGCGTGTTGCGAAACATTAGACGCAGCTATCCTAGCGTCAGCGAAAGTTCCTGATGTTATTTTGCTTGCAGACAAGTTAGGTATATCAGCTTCAGTAAAGCCGCCACCTATCAAGTCAGCAAGATCTCTTGCTCTTGACATATCTTTTACCTCTTAATTTTTAAAGAATAATTGTATCTGCTTCTTCAGCAGTTAATGCTTCACCAGCCATAAGCTTAGCTTTAGCACTTGCTTTTAAATCTGCTGAGGACGGTGAGTTAGCTTCCCAATCATCAGCTTGACTTTCAAATGCAGCAAGTTGCTCGTCAGTAGGTTTATCCACTCCTTCAACCATCCACTTATGAATAAAAGTTCCAGCACCATCGCTATTATTTAATAAACGATAATTTAACTCTTCATCTTCAAAAACTTTACCTTTATCTTCTAGGTAAAATTTTATTTTTGAATTTAATTCAGCCATTTTTAATCCTCCTTAAAATAATTTCATTATTGATAGTCTTGCGCCTCTTAAATGGTTATCATTACTAGCGCCTTCATCATTCATCCAAATGTAAAATGAAAGAACTTGATTTGCATTAAGAGTGACAATACCAGTTGATTGTTGCCAACCTTTATCTTGCGTACTGTTTGCAGTTATTCTTGTTTGTGATGACAAATAACCATTTGCAGTTTCTGAAGGCTCAGATCCATCTACATAAACTTCACTCTCTCTATATCTTGAGTGGTTGCCGTGATGACCGCTGCCTGCCCAAAAATTAAGAAAATAACTTCCTGTAGTTGGTATTGTAAATTCGCCATTGGTACTATTCCAAGCGTTACCAAAATCATTTTTCAAAGGTGTTTCCCAAGATGTAAATTTGGTATGTGTGTTTGCAGTCACATTTGCTGAAGCAGTATTAACAACGTGTAAGCTATCTAAACCACCTCCAGCATCGCCAAATTCAAGAGCCGTTGCACCTGAATTAACTTTTACTACTTGTCCAGCAGTTCCGATTGATAAACCACTGCTCCATATTCCGCCTGAACCAGCTGCGAAATTATTCCAGTGAGCCGTACTCGTTGGAAGATTACCAGTAGTTGATGTTTTAGCGATGTAAGCCGATCCGTTGTAATAAACAACATCATTAGCAACATACGCAGTTCCTCCAGCATAATCGCCTTTATGTGTAAAGGTCAATTTGCCGATGTCGATTGTAGCCATATTATTTTCCTCCTTATATGGTTGCGATTAAGCTGCCGTTTGAAAGTGAAAACGTAAATCCGCTTGCACTAAATAAGACATCATCAAACGCAGCGTATTGATTATTAGTGATGTTGTCCGCACCTTGATTGGTGGTTGTAATTTGTAAATTGTTGTCAAATGGAACTGTAGTATTAGCTTGTCCTCCCATTCCTGCGTGTGAGCTGCAGTAGTAATATAAAGTTGGCGCTCCGCTTGCTACAACAATTTGAACTCTAGTTGAAGATACGACAGTCACTCCAGTTGTATAAGCACTTGAGTTTCCGCTATCTGTAGAAAATCTTAATGGATGAGCCGAAGGATGATCGAAGATATAAGTATTACCTTCAAATAATTCTAAAGTTTTTTGTTGCTCCCCCATTATAAAATATTTGTTAGCACCACCAACTGATTGAACTGCAACATTGTAATAAACTGTTGAAGGTGAATAAGATAAATTAAATCCGTACACTTCAGCTGAGCTTGCATTACCAAACTCTAAAGCATTGCCAGCATTATTAACTTTCATAACCTGACCAGCAGTTCCTAAAGATGAAAGACCAGTACCTCCTCTAGCCGTTGGTAAAGTTCCTGATCCAATATTACCAGCAGAAAAATTTGCTAAGGTAAAAGTACCGTAGGACACCACCACCAAAACGTCATTAAGCTGAGCTGCCGATCCGAGTACAATCGATGTCCCACTGGTTGCCGTAAAATCTGAAGTGTCTAATTTAACTCCGTTTAAATAAATATCTGCAAATGCAGTTCCTGAAGCGACATCATAAGTTAAAGAATTTCCGTTAGCATCATTACCGCTGAAAGTTGTTTGACCAGCAGTTGCCACATATCTAAATCTTTGTGATGTTCCATTTACAGATGATCCAGCAAGAGCGTAAGATGATCCGTCAAATACTTTTAATTTTCCTGCAGTGGTATCAAAGACTAAATCGCCAACATCATTTGAAGATGAAGGTACTCCAGCTTGAACTCTGTATCTTTCTGCAAAAGAATTTATTCCAGTAATATTATTTCCAGCAGCAACAACTGCAGCTGCGTTTGTTCCAAGTGTTCCAATATTTGAAATTCCAGCAACAGTTTGAATATCACCTATGTTTGAGACTATTGTTTGAATATTGTTTGTTGGAGCAATTTGACCAGCAACATTATTTATATTCGTAGCATTAGCGACCGCTGCATCAATGTTAGTTTGTTGTGAGCTTGTTGGTGTTAATTGTTTCCATTGAGTATTACCAAGATCATAAACTTTCATCACGTTTAAAGTTGTGTCAAAGAAAAGTGATCCGTCAGCCAAACTGTTGCCGTCATTGTCCACCGTAGGATTGCTAGACTTAGCTCCTAAGAAATCATCATCAAAAGTATCTAAAGCTGCTTCAGCTGCATTCTTTGCATTTTCAGCTGCCGTTGCAGATCCAGCTGCAGCCGTAGCTGAGTTGGCAGCATTCGTTGCTGAGGTAGCCGCTTGAGACGCTGCATTACTATCAATAGTAGCTTCTAAAGATTGTCCGTCTGATGAAAATCCTAAAAGTTTATTTGCTCTAGCAGCTGCGTCAGCCGTAAATTCAGGCGTAGTAATAGATGTTGTTTTTGAAACTTTTAATGATCTATCTAGTTGTTCTTGTAATTCTTGAGCAATAAGAGTGACTTTATCAAAAGCATCTTCTAAATTTTCTGCAGGCATTGGATCATTTTCAATAAGGTCCAATCCTTGAGTTTGAGGTGTTGATCTACGAAGTACAATTGTTTCAGTATTTGCAGGAATATTTCCTGACGTAAAAGTGATTTGTCCTCCGCCTGAATTTCCTACTCCGCTAACAGTGTAATGAGTAGTCTTTGTTTTTGTAGTCTCTGTTCCTGCAGCTGATCTAATTATAACTTGTATATGATCATCGTCTGTTATTTTAAATGTATAGTTAAAAACGGATGTTGAACCGTTTCCACTATAGCTATTTTTAATTGTCGTTGTTGATATTGTCATTATTTATTTACTCCGATGGTTCTAATAAATTTGGTGTAGTCGCTTCGATTGGTAAAAATCCTCCAACTTCTTGCTCTGCACTTTGTTTTGAAAATATTTTTTTATTTTTTAATTCGTCTGCTCTTTTTTTAATTTCACCAATATAAGATTGTTGAACTCCATCATCATCTGTAAAGAAAGCTTTATTAGGATCTTTAAACCAAGCACCAACTTGCTCTTTACTTTCCTCCCAAGCATTCTCTATAAGACCTTTTTTTACCCAACGTAAGTTAGCATCTTTATAATGTCTGCTTTCCACTAACTCTTTAAGCTTACTATCAAAAACTATACCTACGTTTTGTCTAAACCATCTTTTCTCTTTTGAATTTAATTTAACAGTGACGCTTTCACCAATAAGACCTTGGTAAGTATATCTAAAACTATTTTTAATTGGATAGATTGTTGGTCTTACTCTGTATAATTCCTCATCTATATCGTCTCTTTCAAACTGAGAGAAGTACATAAACTTATCGTACTTTCTACCTCTTAAATCATAATCAAATTCTAAATCATTATCGTTTAAGTTTTTCTTAGCATATTCTAAAAACTCTGTAGTAATTCTTTGAAAATTATCACCTTGTAAAGAATTATAAACTTTACCACCTTGTCTAACTACTGTTGGAATAAATGATGTAGCAAATTCTGAAGCAACTTCTTTAGAAGCTTTGCTTAAATTACCAGTCATTGCACCTGATCCAAGTTTTGTTGCATCATCTACAAACTTTCCTGCACCAGCTAACATTGTAGAGTTAGAAATATTTTGACCAATTACATAACTCATACCTAAAGAGAACATTAAAAAATCTTTCCCAAATGTTCCTAAACCATCTATTTTATTTTCTTGTTGGAAAACATTTTCATAAAAGCTATCACCAATAAGAGCCATATACTGACCGCCTGCAGCTGAGTTAGCAAACATTTGAGATATAGGATCAAAAGATGAAAAACTTATTTTTTGATATTTACCTTCACCAATTGGTATTTCTATTTGAAATGGTTCAGTCTTTGTTGTTTTCTGTAAAAGTCTTTCACCACCTTGAAGTTTGTTTAAATCTAATCGAATATCAGATCCTCTTGTCACTCCGTAAAAACCAAGCATAGAACCAATTAGATAAACATAACTTCCTAATTGTAATTGTGCTTTAGCAAGTGCTGCCTCTTTACCTCCCATAGCAATCTTTTGATTGTAGTTAGTAAGTATCTGAGCAAGCACTGGTGTTCTTTCAGCAACAAATCCTGCAATGTTTGTTGGTGTTTGAACAAACGGTAAATAATAATTTGTTAAGAAAGAAAAAGGCGATCTGTTTTGAACAACATTTTTACCTTTTTGTGCAATAGCTCCAACATCAAAGAAATCACCACGCTTACCTAACTGAGTTTGAAACGAGGTATATTTTGATGCACTGTAAGCTTTTTCTATAATTTCTTTTGTAGGATTAGCAACTCTTGATGCAATGTATTTAGCAATATCATCTTTTTTTAATAATCCTTTTTGAAACATTTCCATACCTTCAGAAAATGCCATTGCATAAACTTCGGATCTAAATTCTCTGTTTTTAAAATAATCATCAGCAACTTTTAGCATTTTAGTTGGATAATTATTTAAGGTCAGTCCTTTACCTAGAAGATCAATTAGTTGACCACCAGTTTTATTTTTAACACCAAAGTTTTGAGCAGTGACATTACCAAGTTTAGTTTCAATTTTAGATCCACCTAATTTATAAATATTTGACATAGCAGCCATTATTTCTTTAGCAGCCATTGTCTTACCCCAAACTTTTGCAATATCTTCGTAAGGAGCGATGTAATTTAATCCTTCACCAGTACCAGCTCGAACAGAGTTTGCAGCTATTTTTCTTTCTGTAGAAACAATAGCTTGAGCAATCCAGTTTCCTGCAGAGTTTCTAACGTGAGTTAGTGGATTAGATAAAATTACATTTATAAATATTTCAGATGTAGCATCTGATAGTTTTTGTAATCCAGTTTTTTCTACTGCATTTAATTTTTTAGCAACATCATTAGGCGCTTTAAGATAAAGTTTTGCTAAACCAACAACTTCATCTGCACCGCCAAGTTCAACTAATAAAGACTTTCTATTAAGATCATCTACATTACCACCGATAAAACCAACTTTTTTACTAGCATCTGTTGGAATTTTAAATTGATTTAATGCTCTAGCAGTTTCAGTTCTAACACCTAATAACACTTTTTGGATCTGAGCCATTAAAGCGTAGTGTTGTCTAAATCTTAAAATATCACCTTCATTAGCAAGATCAGCAGTTGCTTTTCTAGCAAGGTAATCAAGTCTAGTCATACCAGCTTCAAGCAATTGTCTTATTCCATAAATCTGACCAGCGTTATAAGTAGTGCCAGCTTTAGTTCCTAAAACATTAACTATAAAATCATCGTTCTTAGCGTACTTAGTTCCTACTGCTTTTGTTGTTGATTGTGTCTGAACACCTCTAGTTTGAGCAACTATATCTTTTGGTTTAGCAGTCTTAGCAATGAGATTAATCATTTTGATTATATCTTCATTGTTAGAAATTTTGTCGATGTTAAAATCTGCTAATATTTTCTTGGGAATATTATTAGATTGGAAACTCGCAAGAAACTCTTCCACGCTTTCTTTTGAAGCTTCAGGTATTTTTCCTTTAAAGTTTTTAACACCAATCTTAGTTTCGCCAACTTCGATCTTTTTGCCATCTACACTTACCTCAGGTTCAGCTTTTTTCTTTAATAGTTTTGTAGGATCGTCTTTTGTCTTTCCTTTTGTGACTAAATCATCAACCTCTGATAAAAGTTTTTTAACTCCTTCTTTAGTATATTGACTTGTAATAATATTCTTTACGCCCATTCTTGAAAATTCCTATGTGTTGAAAAACAAATATCTGAGGATATTTATTTATTACTCTTTATCTGTTTGTTTTGAAATAATATTGTTTTGTATATTATCTGATACAGTATCAGCAGCTCCAGCCGCAACCGCAGTTGCAGTTCCAGTAGTCACTGTTTGTTGATTGATATAAGCAGGAACATTATTTTTAAGTAATTTAAAAACTTTAGTTATTTGAGGTATAGCTGCAGTCCAAAGCGTACCTTCAAAACTTGTTGCAACTGCTTCAGCAATTTCACTCTCAGGTGTATCAGGTAAAATATTTAATAATTCAAAAGTTCTATTTATAGCTTGGCTATCCATAATCATATTGCCGTCCACTTCTTTTTCACCACCTGAAAATCCATAAGCTAATCCAAATGATAAAGGCATTGCGGCAAATGTTGGAACACCAGTTTTTTTAAGTTGTCTGTATATTGGAACTGATAATCCAGTGTCTATTCCTATATCAGTCATAAATTTAGAAACACCGTTCACATCATTGTTCTTTGCATATGTTTCTATATTTTTTACAAACTGCTCAGTATTCTTATTATAAAAATTTGCAGCAGAGTTTGTGACATCAGATATTTTATCTAGCTTTGTATCTTTAAATGCAAGATTAGATGCAACACCCACTGCTTGAACACCAAGATTAGAAATATTTGCAATATTTTCTAAAGTAGATAAAGCAACTGATTGAGGTAAATCTTTAAAAAATTCTAAGAAAGCCTCTGAATAATCTATCTTACCTTGTTCTTGCTCTTCAGGTTTTAGTAATTCTATTGGTTGAATACCATTTACTTTTTTCTCACCAAGAAACTCAGCAGGATCAATATTATTAGTTCTAAATCCTTTTAATATATCTGAATTATATTTTGCTTCTTGATCTCTAAAAGGTAAATAGAAATCAGTTAAGTAATCAAACTCTGCGTAGTTTTCGATTATATCTTCAGTAGGTTGTTCAAAGTCTAAAATTTTATCTGACATATTAATTTTTTGGTTTTTGATTTATTGGATCTAATACTGTGTTGTTTTCAAAGAAACCAAAACCAACACCACTAACAAATTTACCATTGCTTGCGTTAGCATCTTCAACAATTTTACGTGCCTCATAAACCTCTTCCATAACTGAAAGACTGTCTATATCGTTCATCAAAGTATCTAGGTTGATTTCACCTTTTTTATATTTATCAAAAACTGTATTACGCCATCCATTAAATATTCCTTGAGCGCCTTTATCTTTATATTCAGCATCACTTGGAACTTTTAAATTAAATGATTGAACTCTTGAAATATCATAGATAGTTGGAAGTTTTTCTTTATTAGATAAATAACCATCAACTATTCTTGTAAATGCTTGTTGAGGAGTATCGCCTTCAGCAACATAACCGTCATAAAGTTTAGCACCAACGGATCTAAATAAAGCTTCTTGTTTAACAGTGTCAGTACCGTCTCTCAAAGCAACATTATCTACTTTACCTAATATCTTATCAATTAAAGTTCCGTAGTATTTATATTGTTCAAAACCTTTTCTATCTTTATTTTTTTCAATCAAAGCTCCAATAGTTTTGTAATCATTTATTCCTAAACCTTGAAGGACCTCTGCGTTTAAATTTACAATTCTGTCTAGTTTATCTATATCTTCAACAGTTTCAGCTGCATACATCTGCGCTCTAATCTCTTCTAAGACTTGATCATTACTAGCTAAATCTTCAGGATTAGACATAAATCTAATTAAAGCTTCGTATTGAGCAGAATTAATTTTATCATCTTGAAATAAATCATTTAGAAAATCTAAAGTTGGAATATTACCCAAAGTTTCAGGTGTTCTATCGTTTCTAATTCTTAAAGCTAATTCTGCAAAAGTTGCAATCTTGTTATCTTCCTCAAACTTATCTAAAGCTGCTTCTCTTGTTCTATTAAAAGTAATATCACTTGCAATTTTTTTAACTGCATCTGCAACAACATCTTTTACTTTATCAGCTCCAACTAATTCTTCTATCTTGTCAGCATTAGCAATTGTAAATCTCGGATGGTTCTTAACACCAAACATCAATCTAGCTTCAATAATATCTTTCTTTAAAGTTTGTTCTAATTCTTGCCAGTCTGCATCACCATAGAATTTTCTATTGTTAGGATTTTCAAACCAACTTTTTATTGCTGCATCATTTTGAATTGCTTTCTCAGGATCAGTGCTATCAATGGTAAATTGATTTAAACTTTTTTTATGATCCGCTTTTACTGATGCAACGTGCTGCTTAGTGACTGCTTTAGTGACCAGAGCATAGTCAGAATTTTTTTGTTTTGCTAACCAAAGTCTAAATAAGTTTTGTACGTTTTTATTTTTATCTTGATAAATATCTGTAAAATTATCTAAGGTAGTTTTCTTATCATACTCATTTACTGCAAATATCAGATCAGAATTTAAAGAAACCTCTGCTCTAACTTTTTCCATTTTAACAACCGCATCTCTAACCATTTCATTTAGAGTTATTTGATCGTTAATATCTTTTTGATCCTTTGCAACTTTCTGAACTTGTTTTCCTACTTCACCAATAGCTTGACCATAAGCTTTGGCTATAGTTAAAGGTAAAGCACCTTCCGATACTGGCGTTGCTTGTTTTACGTTTGCTTGTAATGTTGATTGTGGAATTTTTAATACTGCCATTTCTTATCCTAATAGTGATCCAGTTGATGCGTAGTTGCCGCCTGCAGTAGCAAAACCTTTAATCATTTCTGATTGAGCAAGAACTTTGCCTTTAAACATTTCACCTTCACCTTTAAATGCAGTTAATAAACTTTGATTAATTCCATCAAAGTAAGCTTGTCTTGAATTAAAATCTGCTATTGCTAAATCTGTTGCTTGATTTACTCCAGCTTCTAATAAAGCTAAGTATGGGCTTTCGCCTTCTCTAATTTCTGCACCTGATTTTAATGCACGTACAAATAAAAAATCGTATTCACTATCTTGTTTTTTTAATAATCTAGGTCTATCAACTCTATCGTAAATTGCTTTCTTTTGAGCAGTTTTGGCTTTTTGAAGCCTAGACTGCATCATATATAATTCTCTGTTGTAAGCTGCAGTTGCTTTGTATGCTCTAGCTGCAGCGAAATTTCCTATAAAACTCATTTGTATATTCTCGCCATTAAATAATAATCAGTCTTGTCAGGTCCATAACCAACCATCAGACCTTCTTTTTTGTATTCTAAAAATTCTGCAAATCTAATTCCTATTTTGAAATCAGCTTTGACTGCAGTTTGTAAACGCCAAATTTTGTTATTGACGCAAAGCAGATCCATTCTTTTTTTAATTAATCTTGCTGCTTTGATTTTGTTTTTAAATATTCTTTTACTACAGATAACCCAGCCTTGAGCATTTCCCATCCAAGTTGGAATAATACCGCCACTACAGATAGGAACATTATTGTCCAGTAGAGTAAAAGCGAAGCCAGCCATTGCAAAGTCAATCCTATTTTCTTTAAAGCTTGCATCTATATCCATCAATTTATCGTTCAAACCAAACTCAATCATTTCGTCACCGTGCTGAGTTTCGTAAGGAACTATTTTAAAATTATCCGTCACTCGTGACTAAAGTTGGATAGATAGCCAATACTGTTAAAGGTAAAGGTTGATCTTGTTTGACAAATATAAATCCATCTGAATTAAAATCGTCTCTAAACTCAACTTGTTTATCACCAGCAATCAAAGTTGATACTGGTTGTCCCATCGGTGAGGATGTTGTTCTAAAAGGAACTGTTTCTAAATCTGTTAATGTTGGTCCAACTTTTGCACCAACTGTTTCAAATAATCTTAATACTACTTTAGATATTCTTTTTATTTTACCTTGAGACGTTCCTTGAGCAGCTCCGCCTTCAACTCTCATAGTTTGTAAAACACTATCATACTTTAATCCGACCACCGCACTCGTCACTGATCGATCAAGTGTTATCGAGCCTGAGCTTACTGTCTTGTCAGCGTGTGTTGCACCATCCGCTAGGATAGAAACAACTTGTCCTTCTAAATGAGAAAGACCACTCAGCGTGGTGGTTGCACTGCCACTATAAGTTAAGTGACTGTCCAAAAATCTAAAATCTGTACTTGATGTTTCGTCAAAATCAAAAGGAGCAAAAACTTCTATATATCTTTTAGTAGCTCCATTAATTGTTCTTTTAACTATTACGTAAAGTTCATCTTCAGTAAGTTCACCTGAAATACTTGCAACACTTTCTACAACTCCAAAACCAGTTGCACTTGATCCAGTTCCAAAAGTACCACCTAATTTATGTCTATGCCAAGCAACAACATTCTCTGATCTTTGATATGTTAAACCAACAAACTCACCATCCTCACGAACACACCATAAAATACTATCAGGCTCTTGCTGATAAGCCATTTCGTTTATTCCTGACTTAGTGACAATATCATTTAAGATTGTCAAATCAGCTGCCACATAACCATCAACGTCAAAGTTATAAGTTAATTCTCTAATTTTTCTTTTTGCTTTTTGTAAAAATAATATTGATGATCCAGCTGGTTGAGCATCAACATTAGCAGTTCCATAAGAACTTTGTTTTTTAATTACAATATTTGTTGGAGTGACTGCTGCGTCCGTCCCGTCAGCCGAAACCGTAAACTCACCGCCAGTAGTACCAACAATTAAAGTTCTTACTGATTTTAAATATCTAATTCTATTAACTTGGTTCGAAGCAATCGTATAAACCATTGCATCATCTGCGTTAGTGCCAGTGGTCATATTTTCATAATCACCAGCTTTTGAAAAATATAATGTTTGAGGTTCAGCAATAGTACCAGCAAAAACTAATCTTTGTTCAAAGAAAGAAACGCAAGATGGATGTCCAGTTGTTCCTGAGAATGCTCCTAACTTCCAATCTGTTTTAGCGGAAGTATCAGCAAAATTAACTTGAGTGGTAGCAGCAACAACGGTTGCAGATGTGAACCCAGTAATCTTTGCTCGTCCACTATTAAAACTAACTAATCTTCCAACATCTGTTGCAGCAAACGTGCTAGCAGATGCAGTAATATTTATGCTCCCACTTGTTCCCGAAGGAGTAAGAGTTGTCGATGTAGTATTCTCAGATAGATAAGGTCCATCTGTAAAATCTATTTCCGTTAAGGTCCAAGATGTATGACCAGTTCTTGCAAGTTTTCTAGCAGCGTGATTTGGATGAGTGATGTACATAACATCAGCACTCTGCGAAAATTTAATCTCAAACAATTCTGCAGTTAAATATGGAGTAGATATTTCAAAAGCAGATCCACCACTTAGAACCTGACCTTTATCTTTATACACTCTCATATATTGATTACCAAATTCAAGAACGTAAGTTTGTACTGTTGAAAATTCAAAAGGTATCAATCTCGTTTTAGCTGCACTATTTTTTACTTCAGCAACAAACTGAGTTCCAACTCTTCTAGCTGCAGATCCTTGAGGATGTACTAAAAAATTTTCTAAAGTTTTTGCTCCAGTAGAATATTTTGCAAAATCAGTTCGACCGTCTAATTTTGCTCCTAGTTCACCTGAAACAAAACTTGTTAAAGCAAGTGTTGTTCTTGGCATTATAATCTCGCATCTGTAAATTCGTTGCTCTCTACAGTTCCTAAACTGTTTTCTGTAGCATCTACAAATCTTGCCTCTCTTAATCTTTCATCAGCAACATTTTGATAATTGTTTGCTAGAGTAGCATTGTTTGTAATTGCATAAGCTATATCTGCTGCGATTGCAGCTGCAAGAGCTTCGACTAAATAAGTATCATATTCGTTTGGATCAGTAATCTTTCCAATATAAACTAGAAAGACTGTTCCTTCGTCTGTTTTAATTTTCCTTCCTTCAACTGCATAATCAATTGATGATGCAATACTATCTGTAGTTCCGTTATGAACTTTTAAAACTCTTAAGCAATCAGTTGGTAAAGTAAACTGATTTGCATATTCTACGACTGGAGCTGCACTATCTTTTGCTAATTGAACTCTTTTAGTTAAACAGTTCCAAGCGTGTGATCTAAACATTCTATCTCTGATAGGTTCATATCTTTGATTACATAAACGAGCGTTTTTACTATCTTCAGTTAGTGCTGAGATTGTTGATGCTCCTAATAAATTTAATGCTGAATTACATATGTCAACTACTGATGCCATTATATTTTTGCTCCTACTTCTCTACATTCAAATTTGACTACAATTTTACTTTGCTCAACGTAGTCTCTTGAGTATTCCTCTAATTCTTCTAGGTTTCTAAATGTGCTTTGAGCGACTGCATAACCAGCATTCACACAATCATAATGCGATGTGAATTGATAACCAGCGATAGTGCTTGATGGACAAGTATTACTTAACATCGAACACATATATAAAACCAAAATATATTTCATTTAAAATTCTGTTAGAGACTAGGCGGATATTTCACCGCCTAATCTAAAGTTAGTTATGATTATTCAACTACGTACATAACAACACACTTGATAGTTCCAGTTATAGAACCACCACCAGTTGTTAGTAATACATCTGTCTCTGCAGTGTTCTCGTAGCCAACGCCACCGATCGCACCTTCTTGAGACATAGACATTTGACCAGCTGAAGATGTTGCAGTAGCCGCAATGTATCTTGCAGCAGCTCCGCTATCACCAACTGATATAGTTGTAGATCCACCTAAAGCGTCAAAGTGAACAACGATGTCATAAACTTTTGCACCTTTTGGTAATCTAGCAATTGATATGTCTGAGCCTGAAGCTAAAGAAGATGCTTCGTATGTATCGTATTGAACTCTCATTTTACCTGACCACTCGCCACTATCGATTTTAACGATAGGATCTGCAGTGATATTAGTAAAGTTAGTTCCTTTTACTGATGCCATAATAATATCCTCCTATTACGCTTCGTGTGCTTCAACAGTCACTACTTTTTCTTCTTCCATTCTAGTAGCTCCCATTGTCATACACACATAGACTTGAGTTGCATAACCTTTGTCAGATCTCTCATCAATTCTAGTCATAATGTCTTGACCAAGAGCTAACTTAATTCCATCCATAGCGAACGCTAAGCATAGTCTTTTGTTAGACGCAATTGATAGTCTGTTTGAAGTTATGAAGTTAAAACCTAAGAACGATGTAATTTCACCATTCGCTAAAGCTTTAACTGTATTGAAATCCGAAGATGTCACTTGAGTTGTTCCTAACAAATCAGAAATTTG
>CACJUZ010000014.1 GCA_902596745.1 uncultured Pelagibacteraceae bacterium
TTGACGATGCAAAAAAAAATAAAAAAATTAAAGAACTATTAGAAACTTTTGATGATGCGAATTTAATCAAGGTGCAAAAGGAAAATGATTAATGACTGATTTTAATGATATGCTTAAAAAAGCAAAACTTATGCAACAAAAAATGAAAGAAGCTCAAGATGAAATTAAAAATATTCAAGTTGAAGGAGTTTCAGGAGGAAACTTAGTCAAAGTAATTTTATCAGGAGACTACGAACTCAAATCTATTTTGATCAGTGACAATGCAAAAAAAGAAAGTCAAGAAATTATTAATGATCTAATAATTGCGGCTTATAATAATGCTAAAGAAAATCTAAAAAAAAAATCTTCTGAGGAAATATCAAAAATTACTGGGGGTATCAATTTACCTTTTGATATAAAATTCCCATCATAATGGACAACAATATTATTGAAATAGAAGAGTTAATAAAACAATTTTCTAAATTACCTGGTTTAGGGCCTAAATCAGCAAAAAGAATTATTCTTAAACTAATTAACAATAAAGATAATATGATAAAACCTTTAGCAAAATCTTTGGCAAACGTTTATAAAAAAGTGGTCAAGTGTTCAAATTGCGGAAACTTAAAAATTATCGATAAATCTTGTTTATGCGAAACTGATAATAACTACGATAAAATATGTATAGTTGAAAATTTAGCTGACATGTGGGTTATTGACTCTGCAAATATTTACAAAGGTCATTATCATATCCTTGGGGGAACTATCAACTCTCAAGATAATTCAGACAATAGAAATGATCTAGTTAAGTCATTAGTAAATAGAGTAAAAAAAAATAACTTAAAAGAAGTAATTATTGCTACCAGTGCAACTATAGAAGGGCAAACAACTGCTCATTACATAGAGGATTTGATAAAAAATGATAAAATTAAAATTACTAAACTCGCACAAGGACTTCCGGTAGGTGGTGAAATTGAACAATTAGATGACGGAACTTTGTTTTCTGCTTTTAAAAATAGGATACCAGTAAACGATACTTAATTATGAGCTTTTTTTTCTAATCTTTTTTTATGTAATAAAGGCTCTGTGTATCCCGAAGGCTGAATTCTGCCTTTAAAAATAAGATCACAAGCCGCAGAGAAAGCTATAGAATTGTCAAAGTCATCGGACATTTTTTTGTAACTTGATCTTCCACTTCGAGCGTAGGCTGAATCTTTTTCATTTTGATTATCTACTATCGTAGCCATTTTTTTCATCACCTTCATCACTTGTTCTTTGGAGCAAATTCCATGATGCAACCAATTAGCTATATGTTGAGAGGATATTCTCAAAGTAGCTCTATCTTCCATTAAACCAATATTATTTATATCTGGTACTTTAGAACACCCAACTCCGTGGTCTATCCATCTAACAACATACCCAAGTATCCCTTGTGCGTTATTTTCTAATTCGCGATTAATATCCTCAATTGCCCAATTAGGTCTATCAGCCCTTGGAATTTCAAGGAGGTTTTCAAAATTTGTTTTATTTCTAGATTTAATTTTATCCTGTTCTTTAAATACATCTACTTTGTGATAATGCATTGAGTGCAAAGTTGCAGCTGTAGGGGAAGGGACCCATGCACAATTAGCTCCAGATTTAGGATGTACAATTTTTTGCTCCATCATGTTTGCCATTTGATCAGGCATCGCCCACATACCTTTTCCAATTTGTGCTTTACCTGAAAAACCACATTTTAATCCAATATCCACATTCCAGTTTTCATATGAGTTTAACCAAGTAGATTTTTTCATATCACCTTTAAAAATCATTGGACCTGCTTCAAATGATGTATGCATTTCATCTCCGGTACGGTCTAAAAATCCAGTATTAATAAAGACTATCCTGTTTTTAACTTGTCTAATACATTCTTTTAAATTAACAGTAGTTCTTCTTTCTTCATCCATTATTCCAACTTTCATAGTATATTTTTTTAAATTCAAGGTCTCTTCTACCTTGCTAAACAAATTGTCTGTAAAAGCAACTTCTTCTGGACCATGCATTTTTGGTTTTACAATATAGATCGAGCCAGTCCTTGAATTATTTTTGTTTTTAAAGTCATGCAATGCACACATTGTTGATATAAATGCATCCATAATTCCCTCAGGAATTTCAGACCCATCTTTCAGAAGTATTGCAGGACTGGTCATTAAATGTCCAACGTTACGATTTAGTAGCAATGCTCTTCCGTGCAAAGATATCTTTTTACTCTCTTTTGAAAAATAAGTTCTATTTGGATTTAGTTTTCTTACGAATTTTTTTCCATTTTTTTCCATGTTGGCAGTCAGGTTTCCTTTCATAAGACCTAACCAATTTCTATAGCATCTTACTTTATCTTCACCATCAACAGCTGCAACTGAGTCCTCATTATCTACAATTGTTGATATAGCCGACTCTACTATAAAGTCAGATATATTTGCTTTATCACCTTTACCAATTGGACTATTGGGATCTATTATAATGTCAAAATGTAGATTGTTGTTTTTTAGCAATATAGAAGTTGGAGATGACTTATCGCCATTAAAACCCACAAATTGATTTTCATTTTTTAAATTAGTTTTTTCTTTTTTAATATTTAAAATTAATTTTTTATTTTCAATTATAATTTTATCTATATTTTTCCAACTTTCTTTTTTTAAAGGAAAGATTTCATCAAGAAAATTTCTTACATACGTTATTACATTTTCTGCACGTTCTTTATTAAATGATTTACCTTTTTCACCAGGTATTACGTCTGTGCCATATAAAGAATCATATAAGCTTCCCCAGCGAGCATTTGCTGCGTTCAATGCGTATCTAGCATTATCTACTGGGACTACTAACTGTGGACCTGCAATTTTTGCAATTTCATCATCGATATTTGAAGTAGTAATTTTGAAATCATCGCCTTCATCTACTATGTAAGAAATTGATTTAAGAAATTCAGTGTATTTGTCTTTATCAAATTTCTCTTTAGAATTATTTAAGTGCCAGTCATCAATTTGTTTTTGAATTTTTTCTCTTTTTTCAATGAGTTTTTTATTTATCGGAGCTGTTTCGTGAACTACTTTAGAAAATTTACTCCAGAAATCATCTTGTTTAATGTCTGTACCAGGCAACACTTCTTCATTTATAAAATTAAATAAAGTTTGGTTTATTTTTAGTTCGTTTTTACTAATAAATTTCATATAGCACCAATTTTACCCCATCTGTATCGGTACCTGAGAGATTTACTCCTTCGGTGAGAACATGTCTCTTTCCAGAATTAAGTTTTTACGGTCCTTTTGCCTGAGAGTTTCCGGGGTGGTTGCTCCTTCGGCGCTACACTTAAGTAGTCTCTCCCGTGTTTTTTAATATTTTCTCTTAGTAAAACTTTAAAGTCAAATGATAATTGATCTCAGTTTATTGACAATTTATTGACTTATTTTAATTCTATTTAAGGGTGAATTATTATAGAAACTAAAAATGAAAAATTATCTAGATTTCGAGAAAGAAATAAAAACTTTAGAAGATGACATGGAGCTTCTTAAAAGCCCCGGTAATGAAAGCATTTCAGAAGTTGATACAAGCAAAATAAAGTCAACTCAAGATCAAATTAATTCAAAATTAAAAAATATATATTCAAATTTAAATAGTTGGCAGAAAACTCAAGTTGCTAGGCATGAAGATAGACCTAGAGCTAGTTTTTACATAAAAAAAATATTTAAAGATTTTACTTCTTTAGCAGGTGACAGATACTTCGGAGATGATAAATCAGTTACTGCTGGTTTCGGTTTGATTGAAGAAAAATCCGTTTTAGTGATTGGTCAAGAGAAGGGTGAGGATTTAAATACAAGAATTGAAAAAAATTTTGGCATGATGAGCCCTGAAGGTTATAGAAAGTGTATTAGATTAATGAAGCTAGCGGATAGATTTAAAATTCCTATAATTAGTTTTATAGATACTCCAGGAGCTTACCCAGGAATAGGTGCAGAACAGCGGGGCCAGGCATCTGCAATTGCTCATTCGATTGAGTGTTGTATGTCGCTAAAGGTTCCAAATATTTCAATAATAATCGGTGAAGGTGGATCTGGTGGAGCCATTGCTTTAGCTTCGTCAAATAAAGTTATTATGTTAGAAAATTCAATATACTCCGTAATATCTCCAGAGGGATGTGCTTCCATTTTATGGAGGGATCCTGGAAAATCTTTAGAGGCTGCAGAAGCAATGAAACTTTCTGCTCAAGACTTACTAAAACTTGGTGTTATAGACGATATAATACATGAACCTTTAGGTGGAGCGCATAGAAATCACGATGAAATAGCTCATAATATAAAAAATACATTATTACAAAATTTAAAATTTTTTGAAAATATGAGCCCTGAAGAAATTTTTGACCATAGAAAAAATAAATTTCTTAAAATCGGTAGAGGAGGAGGCTTCACTAAGTCATCTGTTAAGGGAGAAGTTGGATTAGAGTATCAAGAACCGGTTTCCTTAAAATTAAAAAGAATTTTAATTGAAAATAAATATATAATTTCTGTGATAGGACTGGCTATTATTGCCTCAATTATTGCTCTTCTTAACTAAAATTTGTTGTAAAATTACAATTTTTTGTAACAAATGACAATTTATGACTAATCAAATCTTGACAATTTTGAATTAAATCTATTTAAGGTATTTTGTTAGTATATTTACTAACATTAGTTAAACAAATAAGGAAAAGTAAAAACAATGAGTACACTAAAAGGTAAAGTAAAGTGGTTCAATGGCACTAAAGGTTATGGTTTCATTGAAAGAGAAGACAAAGAAAAAGACGTGTTCGTTCACTCTTCAGCTGTAAGAGAAGCTGGTTTAAAATATTTAAACGAAGGTGATGAATTAACGTTTGAAGTGGAGAGCACGGAAAAAGGTCCTGCTGCAGTTAAATTGCAGAAAACATCTTAATTCTAAATTTTCCAAATCATAAATTAGCGGGACTATAGCTATTTTGCTTGCGTCCCGTTAATTAATCCTTGAAAAAGACACAATTATTTCTTACATAATCAATAATGTTTAGAAAAAATATATTCCAATTTTATTCACATTCTCACAGAATGCATGCTAGGCTATTGCTTAGCTAAATCATTACATATTTTAAAATACAAATTTATTAATAATTAATATAAAAAGGAGTTATGCAGCAGTAGCTCAGTTGGTTAGAGCACTAGTTTGTGGAACTAGGGGTCGGTGGTTCGAATCCACCCTGCTGTACCAAAAATGACGAAAGATAAAAAAAACAAACCTTCAAAAGAACTTCCGTTAGGGTTTGTTGATAGACAAGAGAAAGAATTACTCGTACGCGATTTTATAATTTCTAATATTAAGAAAATTATGATCAAGTACGGTTTTCAATATCTCGAAACTCCAAGCTTCGAGTATACGGACAGTATTGGAAAATTTTTACCTGACAAAGATAGGCCAGATGAGGGTGTTTTTTCTTTTCAAGATGAAAAAAAATGGCTATCTCTAAGATATGATTTGACTGCACCATTAGCTAGATATATTGCAAAAAATTATTTAGAAATTCCAAAACCTTTTAAAAGATATCAGCTTGGAACAGTTTGGAGAAATGAGAAGCCTGGACCAGGAAGATTTAGAGAGTTTTTACAATTTGATGCAGACTTTGTTGGAACTAAAAGTTTACAAGCTGATGCAGAATTATGCGTTATGATTTCAGAAATACTTGAAAATTGTGGGCTAAACAAAGAAGAATATATTATAAAAATATCCTCTAGAAAAATTACGGAAGAAATTTTCAAAAAAATCAAGATAGACAACATTGAGCAAAAACTGACAGTTCTTAGAGCGCTTGATAAAATTGATAGGTTAGGATGGGATAGTGTCAAAAAATTATTAGGAGAAGGACGAAAAGATAAATCTGGAGATTTTACAAAAGGAGCAAATTTAAGTTCAAAAAATATAAATTTTTTAGAGAAAGAATTAAAAAATAAATCACCAGAAACAGAAGATCTAAAAGAAATCTTGAAAATATTTAGTGACTACAATTTTAACAACTTTGAAGTTGATCCGTCTGTGATAAGGGGATTGGAATATTACACAGGTCCAATTTTCGAAGTGAACTTAAAATTTGATGTTAAAAATAATAAAGGACAAGTTATTCAGTTTGGTTCAATCGGTGGCGGCGGTAGATATGATAATCTTGTTAGCAATTTTGGTAATTACGATGCTCCTGCTACAGGTATTTCTATAGGATTAGATAGATTAGTTTATGCGCTGTTGCAAAAAAAAGAGCTAAAAGTAAAGCAAACAAAACCTATTGTTATTTGTATTTTAGATAAAAATTTAATGAAAGAATATATTAGTTTACAAATGATTTTAAGATCCGCAGGTATAAGTACAGAAATTTATCCTGGAGAGGGAAAACTAAAAAAACAGATGGAATATGCAAATAAGATAAAATCACCAGCCGTTATTCTTTATGGCGAAAATGAAATCAAAACTAGCAAACCAACATTACGAGATCTAGTTTCAGGAAATGAAAAATCAATAACAATTAAAGAGCTAGCCAATGAAATCAAAAAAATTATCTGAACAAATTATTAAAACTTTCAAAAAAAACGGATTTGTATTATCTGAGCCAGAGGTATTATTAGACTCAGAATCTATTATTGAAAGATCTGGTGAAAAATTTAGAAGTTCAATGTTCACTTTTGAGAGTGAGGATGGGAAAATTATGTGTTTAAGACCAGATCTTACAGTAGCATCTTCTTTAAACTATTTACAAAAAAAAACTAAATCAAAAATTTATTACTCAGGCCAAGCTTACAGAAGATCAGAGAAGAAAAATTCTGATTTTGTTAATGACCAGCTAGGAATTGAAATTTTTGGTTCCAAAAATCAAATAAAAGATGATTTTAAAGTTATCTCAACAATTTTAAACTCTGCAAGGAAAATTAAAAGCAAAAAAATCCAAATTAAAGTTGGAGATGTAAGTTTATTTAAAAGTTTAATTAATTCACTCGATATGCCTGAAAGATGGAAATTAAGATTAATAAGACACTTCTGGAGACCAAGATATTTTGAAGATCTTTTAAAAAGATTGGAGAAAAATTCAGATATTGATGCCGAAACCTTTGATACAGATAAGAAACGATTTTATGAAATGAAAAAGATGGATAAAGACAGAGTAATTGCGGGAAGATCGATATTAGAAATATTAAATAGATTTGATAAAAAAATAAAAGATCCAAGATCATTTAATGAAGGAAAAAAGATTGTAAAAATTATAAGATCTTTTCTTAAAATAAATTGTAAACTATCTCAATTAGAAAAAAAACTTTTAGACTTTACAAAAAAAAATAATCTTAAAAAAAATATTTTTAATGAATTTAAATCTATTCAAAACTTAAAAAAACTTAAAGAGGACGTAAATTTTATCTCAAATTTTGGAAGAGATATAGAGTATTACACAGGTATTGTGTTTGAAGTTTTCGCAGGACAGAAAGAAATTGCAAGAGGTGGTCGATATGATGATTTATTAAAAAGTTTAGGTGCAAAAAAAAATATACCTGCGGTGGGGGCAGCAATTAATCTTAAAAACATATGAAAAACGTAATTACCATAGGTTTACCAAGCAAAGGTCGATTAAAAGATAAAGCAATATCTTTCTTTGAAGAAAAGGGTTTTAAAATATTACAAAGTAATAAAGAGAGAAATTATTTTGCAACTATTGAAAATCGACCAAATTTAAAAATAATTTATCTTCATGCCAAAGAGATCATACAAAGAATGGGTGATGGCACTCTAGATCTTGGAATATCAGGGTTAGATCTCTTAAATGAGTCTGAAAAAAATTTGCAAGATAAGATTATTATAAAAAACAAACTTAATTTCGGAAAAGCCAATTTAGTCGTTGCAGTTCCAGATGATTGGATTGATGTCCAAACAATTGCTGATTTGGAGGAAGTATCTTTCGATATAAGATCTAAAAGAAATACAAGGTTAAGAGTTGCAACAAAATATCCCAACTTAACTAACGATTTCTTACTTTCTAAAGGAGTAACTCAATATAAGTTGATACCTAGTCTTGGTGCTACTGAAACCTATCCTTTTATAGGATCTTCAGAAATTATAACAGATATTACATCTACAGGTAAAACTTTGCTTGATAATAATCTTAGAGTGTTAAAGGATGGACAGATTTTAAACTCGACTGCATGTCTATTTATCGCAAAAAAAAAATTAGTCAAAATCGATAAATTTTTAAAAGAACTTTATGATAATAAAAAATTTGATTAAATTACCATTTTTTAAAAGATTAATACCTTCAATTTTTAAAAGATATATTTTTTTCACTGGAAATTACTTTAAGAGTAAAAATATCTCAGGAATAACCTATTTTTTAGATACAAGATATTTAATAGATAGAAACTTTTATTTAAGAGAAAATTATGAAGATTACTTATATTCTATAGCAAACAAGTTGATAATCTTAAATAAAGTTAATTTTTTTTTAGATATAGGATCATGCTGGGGAATTTATTCATTAAGATTGAGCGGAATTAAAAAACTTAGAATTTTTTCTTTTGATCCAATTCTTGACAATATAACAAGACTAAAAAAAATGATAAAAATTAATAATTTGAAAAATATTCAAACTTTTAATACTGCTTTAGGTAGCAAAAAAGGGAAAGTAAAATTTTATGGTCTTGAAAAATTTACGCCAAATTACAGTCTTTACGATAAAAGACATAAGAACTTTACTGTTTCTAAAATAGATAAGTTAGATAACTTAATTAAAATGAATAAAAAAGTCTTATATCTTAAGGTAGATATTGAAAGACACGAATACCATTTTTTATTGGGAGCTAAAAATATTTTAAAAAAAAACGATATAATCCTTCAAATTGAAATTCATAAAAAAAATAAAAAAAAGGTTTTTAACTACCTGAGACTTAAAAAATTTAAGTTTATTCATAATTTAAATGCAGATTATATCTTTTCTAATTTCAAAATAAAAAAACCCCAAGATGAGTTAATCAAGGGGTTTTAATTTTTTTTAATTTTTTGAAAAGGTTAGGGTTACATGCCCATGCCACCCATACCACCCATTCCACCCATACCACCACCCATTGGAGGCATAGCAGGAGCTGAGTCTTTATCTTCGGGTTTATCAGCAATCATAGCTTCAGTTGTAATTAGCAAACCAGCTATTGAGGCAGCATCTTGAAGAGCAGATCTAACTACTTTTGTCGGATCAATTATTCCTTTTGCAAACATATCTACGTACTCTTCATTTTGGGCATCAAATCCTTGAGAAGATTTTTTACCCTCTAAAAGTTTTCCAACTACTACGGAACCATCGACACCTGCATTAGCAGTAATTTGTCTTACTGGAGCTTGTAAAGCTTTTTTAACGATATCTACACCTGCTTTTTGATCATCACCTTTTACTTTAAGGCTGTCTAAATCCTGTGCAGCATAAAGTAGAGCGCAGCCACCACCAATTACCACACCTTCTTCGACGGCAGCTCTTGTTGCATTAAGAGCATCTTCAACTCTATCTTTTCTCTCTTTAACTTCAACTTCAGTTGCGCCACCTACTTTAATTACGGCAACACCACCAGCAAGTTTAGCTAATCTTTCTTGTAATTTTTCTTTATCATAATCAGATGTAGTTTCATTTATCTCAGATCTAATTTGATTACATCTAGCTTCGATGTCTGATTTTTTTCCTTCTCCTGCAACAATTGTGCTATTCTCTTTATCAATCTTTACTTTTTTGCAAGAGCCTAGATCTCCGATTTTAACATTTTCAATCTTAATACCAAGATCTTCGGATATCACTTGTCCACCAGTTAAAATTGCGATGTCTTCTAACATAGCTTTTCTTCTATCACCAAAACCTGGAGCTTTAACTGCTACTACTTTTAATCCACCTCTTAATTTATTGACCACTAAAGTTGCAAGAGCTTCGCCCTCTACATCTTCAGAAATTATCATCAAAGGTCTATTAGCTTGAACAACGGACTCTAAAAGTGGCACCATTGGTTGAAGATTGGTTAATTTCTTCTCCACCAAAAGAACCAAAGGATTTTCTAATTCAGTTGTCATCTTCTCTGTATTTGTAACAAAGTATGGAGATAAATATCCACGGTCAAATTGCATTCCTTCAACTACATCAAGTTCAGTTTCTACACCTTTTGCTTCTTCAACTGTGATAACACCCTCATTCCCTACTTTTTGCATAGCTTTTGAAATCATATCACCTATCGATTTTTCACCATTTGCCGAAATAGTTCCTACTTGAGCTACTTCTTCATTGGCTTTAACTTTTTTTGATGAAGATTTTAATTTGTTGATCACATGCTCAACAGCTTTATCTATACCTCTTTTAATATCCATAGGATTCATTCCTGCAGTAACATACTTTAAACCTTCGTTTACAATCGACTGGGTAAGAATAGTGGCCGTTGTAGTTCCATCACCGGCGTTATCATTAGTTTTGCTTGCAACTTCCTTAACCATCTGTGCGCCCATGTTTTCAAACTTATCTTCTAGCTCAATTTCCTTTGCAACAGATACGCCATCTTTCGTTGTCCTTGGTGCGCCATATGATTTGTCCATGACTACATTTCTTCCTTTTGGACCTAAAGTTACTTTAACTGCGTTAGCTAAAGTATTAACTCCAGTTAACATTTTTGATCTTGCTTCGGTGTCAAATTTGATTATTTTTGCCATTTTTTTCTCCCTTAAATTTAAATTATTTTTTTCCTTTTGAAATTCCCATTATGTCTGACTCTTTCATAATGCTATATTCTTTTCCGTCAATTTTTACTTCTGTTCCTGACCATTTTCCAAATAAAACAATATCACCAACTTTCACATCCATAGGTGTTAACTTTCCGTTATCATTTTTTGCTCCAGGTCCAACAGCAACAACTTCACCTTCTTGGGGTTTTTCCTTTGCTGTATCCGGAATGATTATCCCTCCAGCAGTTTTTTCTTCACTATCTAATACTTTTATTAAAACTCGGTCATGTAAAGGTCTAAATTTCATTTTAATCTCCTATTTATAACAGCTGATATGGTAAGTTTTGTGGAAATTTCAAGAGAAGAATATACAAATAGGCTAAAAGTCTTGATATTGCTATATTTTATTAACTTTATATAAGGTATTTTAAGGAAATTTAATTTGAAAAAACTAGATCATTTAAAGAACATTTTTAATAACTACGATCATTTCATAATTGATCTTTGGGGCGTAGTCCATAATGGGATTAAACCCTATCATGGAGCAATAAAAACGATTGAAGAACTTTATAGTAATAATAAAGCTTATTATTTCTTATCAAATGCTCCCAGACCGGTAAATGACGTGAGGAAATTTCTAATTGAAAAAATGAAAATTGATGAAAAATTTCTTAAAAACATATTTACATCTGGTGAGGCAGCAATTAATTCAATTAAGAATTTTGACCATGGTAAATTTTTTTTTCACCTAGGTCCTAAACGAGATAGTAAAATTTACTGGGGATTAGAAAATTATAAAGCTAAACTTGAGAAATGTGACTATATTTTATGTACAGGCCTATATGACGATCAAATGAATGAATTAGGATTTTACGAAAAATTACTTGAAAATAGTTTAGATAAAATAATGGTCTGCACGAATCCAGATTTAGTTGTAGACAATGGAAATACCCAAGAATATTGCGCTGGAACAATTGCTAAATTATTTGAAAAAATAGGTGGAAAAGTAATTTATTTTGGAAAACCATATAAAGAAATTTATAATTTAATTTTGAAGAGGAAAGATAAAGCTTTAATAATTGGAGATAATTTGAGAACAGATATAAAAGGTGCAAATTTAATTAAACAAGACTCATTGTTTATACTTGGTGGAATTCATAAAAATGAAATAGGAAATTTGGATAATCTAGATAACATATTGAAAAAATATAATGTCGAAACAAATTTTATACAAGATCAATTAAATTGGTAAAAATGAAAGTATTTAAAAACATATCTATAAGTAAAAATTATAAAAATTCTGTAATTGCTATTGGGAATTTTGATGGAATACACATTGGTCACAAAAAAGTTTTAAATGCAGCTTTTAAAAAAGCAAAAAAAATAAAAAAAAAATTTGGACTTTTAACTTTTGAGCCTGTTCCAGTAATGTTTTTTAATAAAAAAATTTCTAACCATAGATTGGATCTATTGTCCCAAAAAATATCAAATTTAAAAAAAGAAAAATTAGACTTTGTTATTATTCAAAAGTTCAATAAAAAATTTTCAAAGTTAACTTACAAAGATTTTATTTACAAGGTTTTGTTTAAAAAGATTCAATGTAAGTTTTTATTTGTAAGTAGAAATTTTAAATTTGGAAAAAAAAGAGAGGGCAATGTTACCGAACTAAAAAAATTTGAAAAAAAATATTTTTATAAAACTATAATTACATCACCTTTAACAAAAAAGAAAAAAACTATTTCTTCTACAATAATTAGAAAATTGTTAAAACGTGGTGAAATAAAAAAAGCCAATTATCTTCTTAATAGAAAATGGGAGATTATCGGTAAAGTTATCAAAGGCTCAAAAAGAGGTCGAAAGATAGGCTTTCCTACATGCAATATTTTATTAAAAAATTATGTAATACCAAAGTTTGGCGTATACGCCGTGAATGTCAAAATAGACGGTATTTATAAAAAAGGTATAGCTAATGTAGGCCATAGACCTACATTTAATGGAAAAAAACTTTTATTGGAGGTGAATATATTTGGAATTAAAAAAAACCTATATAATAAAAATATTAATGTGATATTTAATAAATTTATAAGGCCTGAAAAAAAGTTTAAAAATATAAAAGAATTAAAAAATCAAATTAGAAAAGATATAAAATTAGCAAAATAAATGTCTAAAGAAAGTTTACAACTTCCAAAAACAGCTTTTTCAATGAAAGCAAATTTACCCAAAAAAGAGCCAGATATAATTCAACATTGGGAAAAAATTGATTTATATAAAAAGTTGAGAAAAAAATCTAAGGGAAAAGAAAAATTTGTTCTTCACGATGGCCCACCTTATGCCAATGGCCACATACATATGGGAACTGCTTTAAATAAAATTTTAAAAGATATGATAACAAGATTTCACCAAATGAACGGCAAAGACTCTATTTATGTTCCAGGATGGGATTGTCATGGACTTCCAATTGAGTGGAAAATTGAGGAACAGTATAAAAAAAAGAAAAAGAATAAAGATGAAGTACCAATTAAAGATTTTAGACAAGAATGTAGAGAATTTGCCGAAAGCTGGATCGATGTTCATGTAAAAGAATTTAAGAGATTAGGTGTAGTAGGAGATTTTGATAATTATTATTCTACAATGAGTTATGAAGCAGAAGCCCAAATAGTTCGTGAATTAGGTAAATTTCTTTTAGATGGAAGCTTATATCAAGGTTTTAAACCAGTTCTTTGGTCGACAGTTGAAAAAACTGCCTTAGCAGATGCAGAGGTAGAGTATATGGATCATACATCTAACACTATATATGTAGGATTTAAGGTTAAAAAAACTGATAAAGATTTTTTAAAAGATACGAATATTATTATATGGACAACCACACCATGGACTATACCAGCAAACAAAGCTTTAGCTTTTAATAGTAATATTGAATATTCAATTTTAGAAATAAATACTCTAGAAAATTTTAAAGAAAAAAAAATTGTAGTAGCAAAAAACTTAGTAAAAGAAATTATTAATTCATGTGAAATTGAAAATTACAAAGAATTAAAAACTTTTAGTGGTTCGGAATTTAAAAATACAATATGTAGTCACCCTTTTTCAAAAATGAAATATGAATATGACGTTCCAATGTTGGATGCCCAATTTGTCAATCTTGAACAGGGAACTGGCATAGTCCATTGTGCACCAAGCCATGGTCCAGATGATTTTAATTTATGCCTAAAAAATGATATTCCCTCTCTTTACACTGTTGATGACTCTGGGCTTTATACTAATGAAATTCCTTTTTTTGAAAAGACTCACATTTTCAAGGCAGACACTATAGTTATAGAAAAATTAAAAGAGCAAAAAAAGTTACTTAAGAATGACAAGTTAAATCATACCTATCCGCATTCTTGGAGATCTAAAGCACCATTAATTTATAGAGCTACACCTCAGTGGTTTATCTCAATGCAGAAAAATGATCTAAGAAAAAAAGCTATTAAATCAATTAACGAAACAAACTTTTATCCCAAAAAAGGAAAAGATAGGCTGTTATCTATGATAGAAGGGAGGCCAGATTGGTGTGTTTCAAGACAAAGAGTATGGGGAGTTCCTTTACCAATTTTTATAAATAAAAAAACAAAAGAACCACTTAAAGATCAAAAGGTAATAGATAGAATAGCTTCAATATATGAAAAACAAGGATCAGATTGCTGGTTTACAGATGACCCAAAAGTTTTTTTAGGTGACGAATACAATCCTAATGATTATGAAAAACTTAATGATATTGTTGAAGTTTGGTTTGATAGCGGTTCAACGCATAGCTTTGTTTTAGAAAAAAGAAAAGACTTAAAATGGCCTGCAGATATGTATTTGGAAGGCTCTGACCAACACAGAGGCTGGTTTCACTCATCTTTACTTGAGTCATGTGGAACCAGAGGTAAGGCCCCCTTTAAAAGCATCCTTTCCCATGGTTTCGTTGTTGATGGCAAAGGGATGAAAATGTCAAAATCTATGGGAAACGTTATTTCTCCAGAGGACATACTAAAAAATTATGGTGCAGACATACTGAGAGTATGGGCATCTGCATCTGACTATTCAGAAGATCTAAGAATAGATAAAAATATTTTAATTCAGCACGCAGAGTCCTACAGGAAGATTAGAAATACCTTCCGCTTTATGCTTGGAAATTTGAAAGATAATTTTGAAAAGCAAGATTTTGAAAAAATTAATTTGACTGAGCTCGATGAGCTTGAGCAATTTATATTACACAAATTATACTCCATAGGTACCTCTGTAACTGAAAATTTAAAAAATTATAATTTTCATAAATTATATAAAGAACTATTAAATTTTTGTGCTTTGGACCTTTCTTCTTTCTATTTCGATATCAGAAAGGACGTTCTTTACTGCGATAGCTTAAAATCAAAAAAAAGAAAAAATTGTGTTGTTGTTCTAAATATTATTTTAGAAAGTTTGCTAAAA
>CACJUZ010000015.1 GCA_902596745.1 uncultured Pelagibacteraceae bacterium
TCTGGATTAGACTCAAACAAAAGTATAATTTTTAATCAGTCATCAGTAAGCGGCCATGCAGAACTTGCTTGGATTTTAAATTGTGTTTGTAGAGTAGGCTGGTTAAGTCGTATGACTCAATTTAAAGATAAAGCTGGTAAAGATAAAGAAAAAGCAAGTGTTGGCTTATACATCTATCCAAATTTAATGGCAGCGGATATTTTATTATATAAAGCTACTCATGTGCCTGTCGGTGCAGATCAGAAGCAGCACTTAGAATTATCAAGAGACATTGCTCAAAAATTCAATAATGACTTTAACAAAAAAGATTTTTTTCCTTTACCAGAACCCTTAATTCAAAAAAACATTTCTCGTGTAATGAGCTTAAGGGATGGAACAAAAAAAATGAGTAAATCTGAGGAGTCTGATTATTCTAGAATTAATTTAAAAGATAGTTCGGATGAAATCGTAAAAAAAATAAAAAAAGCAAAAACTGATGCGGATCCAATAACTGAAAATATTCAAGATTACGAAAATAGACCTGAGGCATACAATTTGTTAAGTATTTACTCAGATTTATTTGATCAAAAAATCGAAACTACTATCAATGAATTTGTAGGAAAAGATTTTTCATCTTTTAAAATAAAACTATCTGAAAAATTAGTTGAGACAATAAGCCCAATCGGGAAAAATATCGCTAAATTAATGAAAGATAAAAAACACTTGGAAGATGTATTAAAAAAAGGCAAACAAAAAGCCAATATTATCGCTGAGGAAAACCTAAAAAAGATACGTGAAATAGTAGGATTTGTGTAATATATATATTCTATTATGATACAAGTAGAACAAACACCAAATCCTGATTCTCTAAAATTTCTATCCCAAAAAATATTATCTAAAGTTGGGACTGAGGAATTTAAAAAAACAGATTTAAAAAACATTAAAGTTCCATTTGTTAAGGAAATATTAAATTTTTCCGGAGTTGAATTAATTTTAATCTCAGATAATTTTTTGACAGTCAAAAAAGAAAAAAAAGCCTCTTGGGATAGTCTAAAGCCAATGATTATCTCACATTTAAATGATTATTTTGAAAAAAATAGAGAACCTATTCTTACAAATAACAAATCTGATATAGTTAAAGATGAGGATGAAACTATTTCTAAAATCAAAGATGTATTAGATACTAAAATAAGACCTGCAGTGGCAAAAGATGGAGGTGATATTAAATTTAAATCTTTTGACAATGGAGTAGTTAAAGTTGAATTACAAGGAGCATGCTCTGGGTGCCCAAGTTCAATAATGACTTTGAAGCAAGGTGTCCAAAATTTATTAAAACATTACGTCAAAGAAGTAAATTCAGTTGAGGCGATATAGATGAAAAAAAATTTGAGTTATAGAGATAAATTATTAGAATTAGCACAAATATATAAAATTTCTGAAGTACAAAATTATATAAAAAGAAAAAAAAATCTTACTACTCATCAAATTGAACATATTCTTAAAAAGAACAATGTCCCGATACCAAAAGATTTTAACGTTAGTTTTTTTAAGAAAAGTATCTCAAACCCTATTTCAAAAGCAGGAAAAGGTGTTTCAGGACTTTATAATGATACAACTGATGGGGTAGGAAAATTTTTTAAAAGGACAAAAAAAGGAGCTACAGGGTTATATGATGATACCACTGGTGGGGTCGGGAATTTCTTTGTAAACTTATGGAAGAATTCTGGTAATTTAGGTCTTGGTATTTTAAATACAATTCCTAAAGTATTTAACACAGTTTCTAATTTTGTTTCAGATGCATTAGTAAATTTATTTAGCAGTTTTTATAACTCTGAAGTTGAAAAAACAAAAACTAATAAGTTGGTCAAAGGTTTTGGAATTGTAGTTTTTATTTGTGCAATTGGCATAACCTTTTACTCTATAAAAGAAAATTATGATGGAAACAAAGTAACCAAATCAATTCAAGTTGAAAAAGATAAACCAAAAAAAATCGAAAAACAGAAAGAAGTAAAGAAGAAAATAGAAAAAAAACCCCAAAAAAAAGAGGAGCAAAAACAAGTAAAAAAACCTGAACCAAAAAAAGAGAAATCTCCTAGTCAGGTAACTGAATTGGTGCTACCAAATTTAAATATTAAAACAGAAACGGTATTAAGCTTATTCGAGGACGTCGAGTACGACTTGAAAACAGTAAGATATCAAAAAAGAGTTAAACCAATTTATTTTACTCAGTTCCCTAAAGACTTAGATGAAATCAAAGACACAAAACTTAAAAAAGAAACATTTATAAAAATAGTTTTACCATTAGTTGTCGCTGAAAATGATAAAATATTAGATGACAAAATAAAATTAAAAAGAATTACATCAAAAAAAATGACCACTGACAAAGAAAAATCCTGGTTGAGGCTGAAGCTAAGAGAGTACAAAGTTAAAAATTCAGATATTACAGAACTAGACAAAAGAATGGATATTATACCTGTTTCAATTGCTTTAGCTCAAGCTGCTAAGGAGAGTGGCTGGGGTACATCAAGATTTGCTTTAGAGGGAAACGCAATATTTGGTCAGTGGACCTGGACAGGCCAAGGAATAGAGCCCCTGAACAAGGGTAAGCATGAAGGTCATAAAATTTTAAGATTTCCAATTCTAAGGGCTTCAGTAAAAGCTTATAAAAATAATTTGAACACGCACAAAGGTTATTCAGAGTTTAGAGAAAAAAGATATAGTTTAAGAAAAAGGAATAAGAGTATTAAGGGTCTGCAACTCACAAACACTTTAGATCGTTATGCTCAAACTGGAAAAGAGTATACCGAAATTCTCGAGCAAATTATAAAACAAAACGATTTGTCAGACTTTGAAACTGTTCAACTTACTAATTCAGTGGTCAAAAAAGATATACAGCTTTAAACTTATTTTTCTTTCACTACATACTGAATGCCCAACCATCTGTAAAAGCCATTACTTTCTCTTAAAGAACAATTAATTCTTCCTCTTTCAGTAATAAATTTTCCTTCCAGGTTTATGTAAAGTTTATATTTACCATCAAAACTTATTTGAGAATTTCTCCATTTGTCTTCTTCATTCGAGAAACAATTGATATTTTTCAAATTTTCTAAATTATCGTAAAATTCAATACTGACTTTGGGTGGGTTATTATTGTCATTTATATACCTATTTTCCGGTTTTATTGATTTGAATGGAAAAGGTAATGTTTTGAGTATTGTATTAAATCTTTTTACTTCGCCATACTTTTCATTGATAGGAAATCTTGGCATTTCATAATAATTTTTTGTGTGATCTATTACTCCGGAATGTTGTCCAAAAGCATATTTAAAACCCAGATTAATAACAATATTTTTTAAATTAGTACTATACTCCCCAAACGGATAAGAAAAAAATATAGAATTTTTTCCAAGTTGTTTCTCAAAAATACTAATAGATTTTTGTAGATCATTTTTTATTTCTTCATCTGTAAAATCAATGAGATACTCATGAGTATGACTATGGTTTCCGATTTCAACAAATTTGAACTTTTCTATTTCTCTTATATCTTTCCAACTCATATATCCTTTTTTTCCAACCTCTCTAGTACTTATAAATAGTATAAAAGGAATTTTAGCTTCTTTTAATATTGGCCAAGCATTGTCATAGAATGATTGATAACCGTCATCTATTGTAATCAAAATTTTTCTTTCTTTCTTGTTGTTTTTTAGCTCTTCTTCAAAATTTGCAGGATTTATAAATTTAATTTTACTTTTTTTAATCATTTCCAAGTGTTCTTTAAAATCTTTAACTCTAATATTCGTTGAGGGGTATTTATTTTCTTCAAATCGATGATACATTATAGTAATTATACCAAAATCATCTACAAATGACTCAGATGAGTGCGAATTAAAAACAAAAGAAATATAAAAGATAAAAATGATTAATAATTTTTTAATAATAAGTTGCACAGGCAAAAATAATTTAATAGGTTTAAAAATTGATAATAAATTCTTTAAAGAAAAATTACAAAACAATATTAACTCAAATAATCTGCTTGTTAGTAGTATTTTAGGCTTTACAAATAAACATAAAGTAAAATTGAACAACAAATATGCAGTAATAGTAAATATGGGCCCTGGAAGTTTCTCATCTCTTAGAATATCTTTATCAGTGGCTAAAGGAATAAAAATTGTACATGGCTCTAAATTATACGGCTTTAAAAGCGACCAATTATCTGAATTAAACCTTGAAAATATTGAAATTTTGATAAAAAATAACCTATTACAAAATAAAATGATAAACCCAATTTACAAGTAACAAAATTAAATTATGAGTGTTATCGAAAAAAAATGTAAAGAAAAAGGAGTTAGACTCACTGAACAAAGACGAGTAATCGCTAAAGTTATGTCAGAGTCAAAACTTACTTTTGGTTCAAAAGACCATCCAGATGTTGATGAGTTACATAAAAGAGTGAGCTTAATTGATAAAAAAATTAGTATAGCGACAGTTTATAGAACTTTAAAATTATTTGAAGAGTCAGGCATTATTGAAAGACATGATTTTAAAGAGGGAAAATCAAGATATGAACCTTCCACTGACGAGCATCATGATCATTTAATTGATGTAAACACAGGTGAAATTATCGAATTCGTTGACAAAGATATAGAAGAATTGCAAATTAAAATTGCAAAAAAACTTGGCTATAATTTAGTTGACCATAAGCTAGAACTTTACGGTTCAAAAAAAAGAAACTAATTTGAAAAAAAAAATATTTATAAAAACTTTTGGTTGCCAGATGAACGAGTACGACAGCAATCGAATACTTGATATAACTAAAAAGATAAATTATTTTCAAACATTGGAGAAATCAGAGGCTGATTGCTACATAATTAACACGTGTCACATACGGGAAAAAGCCACAGAAAAAGTTTTTCATGATGTTGGAAGAGTAAAGAAAGTTTACAGAAACAAAAAAAAACCTATTTTAATAATAGCAGGATGTGTAGCTCAAGCTGAAGGAGATTTAATATTAAAAAAGGACAAATACGTTGATGCTGTTATCGGCCCTCAGTCTTATCAGTCTATAAATAAAGTTATCAAAGAGATAGAAAAGAAAAGAAAACAGTTCGACTTAACAAATTTTGATACAATCAAAAAATTTGACCAACTTAAAATTATAAATAACAATGACACAAACGTTTCATCTTTTTTAACAATACAGGAAGGTTGTGATAAGTTTTGTAAATTTTGTGTTGTTCCTTATACGAGAGGCCCGGAATACTCAAGAAATTTTAGCGAAGTTTTAAAAGAGGCGGATAGTCTTATTAGAAACGGAGCGAAAGAATTAACGCTGTTAGGTCAAAATGTAAATGCATACAATGATAATAACAAACGTTTATCCGACATTATCTATGCTTTGGAGGAAAAAAAAGGACTTTTAAGAATTCGTTACACTACATCGCACCCTAAAGATATGACCCAAGATCTTATCGAAGCACATAAGGATTGCTCAAAACTTATGCCTTTATTGCATCTCCCAGTTCAGTCAGGTTCTGATAAAATATTAAAAAACATGAATAGAAAACACAACATAAGAGAATATTTAGAAATAATAAGAAGACTTAAAGAAAAAAATCCAAAAATAAAATTTGCTAGTGACTTTATAATTGCTTATCCTGGTGAAGAAGATTATGATTTTAACAAGACTTGTAAATTAATGGAAACAGTTAAATTTATTAATTCATATTCTTTTATCTATAGCCCAAGACCTGGTACACCAGCAAGTGAAATGAACATGGTTGACAATTTGATAGCAAAAAAAAGGTTAACTAAGTTTCAAAATATCGCAAACAAAATTAAGTTAAATTATAAAAAAAATTTCTTAAATAAAGTTGTTAAAGTCCTGTTTGAAAATAAAATGAAAAATGAGAAAAATCAGTATTTTGGTAGAGATGAGTATCAAAATCCAGTTATAGTTTTTAGTAAAAAAAATTTAATTGGTGAAGAAAAACGAGTTCTAATAAAGAAATTTTCTCAACATACAATTTATGGTGAATTAGTTGACAGTGATAACATACTTGCTGCGTAATTATGTCTAAAATTGAAAATCTTAATCAAAATTATAGTTTTAAAAAAGTTGATAAAGAAACAATAAATATTAAGATTCACAACAATGATATCTTAATGTCAGTTGTAGGAGAGTTTAATAGCAACTTAAATGAATTAGAAAAATTAACAAAATCAAAGATTTTCTTCAGAGGGAACTCAATTACTATTAAAGGAAATTTTGATGAGATAAACAAAACCTCAGACGCTATAAAATTTCTAATAAATAAATATTTAAAAACTAATGTAATTGAGAAGCAAGATTTGACGTTGTCGATAAAAGGAAAAAATATTAATTCTAATTCAAATGTTCATAATCTTGATCAACTAATTAAAACTCCAAAAAAAACTGTTATAGCACGATCAAAAAAACAATCAGATTATATAAAAGCTTTAACAAACAGCGATATAACAATGGCCTTGGGTCCTGCCGGAACGGGAAAAAGTTTTTTAGCAGTATCCGTGGCAATGACGATGTTATTTGAGAAAAAAGTAGAAAAAGTAATTTTATCAAGACCAGCTGTTGAGGCTGGTGAAAAGCTAGGATTTTTACCGGGCGATATGAAAGAAAAAGTAGATCCTTATCTAAGACCTTTATATGACGCCCTTTACGATCTTTTTGGTTTTGAAAAGATAAACAAAAAAATTGAGACTGGTGAAATTGAAATTGCACCTTTAGCATTTATGAGGGGAAGAACATTGAAAAATTCTTTTGCTATATTAGATGAAGCTCAAAACGCTACTTTAACTCAAATCAAAATGTTCTTAACTAGGATAGGTGAAAATTCAAAAATTGTAGTAAATGGTGACCCTTCACAAATAGATTTAGTAAATAAATCACACTCTGGATTAATTAAAACAAAAAAGATTCTTAGCAAAGTAAAAGAAATAAAATTAATAGATTTTGACCACAGGGATGTAGTAAGACACCCTTTAGTAACTAAAATTATACAAGCGTTCAACAAAAATCTTAATGATTAAGATTAATGTTATTGTCAAAGATAAAACTTGGCTAAGATTCATTAAAAATCCAGAAATTTATTTAAAAAGAAAAATAAGAAAAATTCAAAAAGAAAAATTATTTGAAAAAAATAATTTTAACTTTAGTCTTCAATTATCTGGTACTAAGGAAATAAAATTTTTAAATAAAAAATTTAGAAAAAAAAATAAATCAACAGATGTTTTATCTTTTCCATATAATACAAAAAAAAAATTTAGAGAATTAAAGAATACAAAGTTGGAGATATACTTGGGCGATATAATAATTAATTTTAGAAAAATTAATGCATCCTCAAAAATTTTATTTAAAAAAAAATTTGATGAATTATGGATTCATGGATTAGTACATTTATTTGGTTATGACCATATCAAAGATAGCAACTTTAAAAAAATGAATTATATTGAAAAGAAGTTCCTAAAAAAAATTAATTAGATGATAAATCTCTTTCTTAATAGTAGAATTTTACTTGTTTTTGTTGCACCATTTATTTTAGGTTCTTTATCTGTTTTTTCGTTTCAGCCTTATAACATTACGTTAATTAATTTTTTTATATTTCCTTGCCTATTTTTTATTTTATGTAACATAAACAAAAGATCAAAAAATAAATATAGGAAAAAACCTCATCTCATTAATTTATTTTTTGTAGGTTATCTATTTGGTATTGGTTTTTTTTTAACAGGCACATACTGGATTTCTTACTCTCTACAATTTGATCAATCGTTTAAAAATTTAATACCATTTACTATATTACTTTTATCTTTGCTATTAGGATTATTTTATGGAATTGCTTCTTTAGCTTGTGGCAAACATCTTAATAATGATTTAAAATCTCTCTTCTTGTTTTGTGGAACTATCTCTTTTTTTGATTACTTGAGAGCAAAAATATTAACAGGATTCCCTTGGAATCTTTGGGCTTATAGCTGGTCATGGTTTAATGAAATAATACAAATTTTAAACCCCATTGGATTGTTTGCTTTCAATTTATTAACCATAACTTTATTTTGCTTTTTAAGCATTTTCTTTTTAGAGAAATTAAAATACAAAACTTTAATAATAGCTTTATTTTCTTTAATTTTGTTTACTAACTACTTGTATGGAAATTATAAAGTAAATTTTAACAAAATTATCGATCAAAATTATATCAAAGAGGATAGGTATATTAATGTAAAAATTGTATCTCCTAATTTTGAATTAAAATATAATTTATCTGAAAAGGAAACGCAGGAGCGAATTAAAAAACTTATACGATACAGCAGTATTGAGAAAAACAAAAAAACACTCTTTATTTGGCCCGAAGGAGCACTATCCGGAAAATATTTTTTTGAAATTGAAAAATATAAAAAACTTATAAAAGAGAGTTTCTCCTCAAACCAGTTATTAATTTTTGGTATAAATACTTTAAACAAAGAGAATGGAAAATTTTATAACAGTTTTGTCATAGTTGACCACAATCTAAATAGAAAATTTCAATACGATAAGGTTAAATTAGTGCCCTTTGGCGAATTTTTACCTTTCGAAGCCAGATTAGAGAAAATTGGATTAAAAAAGATCACAGAAGGATTTGGATCTTTTAGTAACGGCGATAATATCAAAACCTTTTCTTATGAAAATATGAATATAATACCACTAATTTGTTATGAAATAATTTTTCCGGAGATGATTCAAAAAATAAATAAAAAAAAAAATTTGTTAATTAATATTTCTGAAGATGCTTGGTTTGGGAATACAATAGGTCCTTATCAACATTTTTCAAAATCGATTTTCAGAGCAGTTGAAAGCGATTCTTATATCTTAAGATCAGCAAATAAAGGTATCAGTGCGATTATTAATAATAAAGGACAAGTAATTAAGGCTCTAAAAAACAATGAAACAGGTAATTTAGAGTACAAGTTACCAATTGTTGAAAAAAGGGGAGGAAATAAAAATGATTTGATATTTTTTGTTCTTTTAATTACATATTGTTTAATCTTTTTAATATATAAAAAAAATGACTGAAAAAAATTATTTGTTTACAAGTGAGTCAGTATCAGAAGGTCATCCTGATAAAGTATGTGACAGAATTTCCGACATGGTCGTTGATAGTTACCTATCAAAGGATCCTTTTGCTAGAGTAGCTTGTGAAACTCTCACCACAACAAATAAAGTTGTACTTGCTGGTGAAATACGAGGACCAAACATTAGCCAAGATGAAATTATTCAAAAAGTAAGAAATTGTATTAAAGATATAGGTTATGATCAGGAAGGATTTTCCTGGAAAGATCAAACTAAAATCGAGTCCCATCTTCATGAACAATCAACAGATATCGCTATGGGAGTTGACTCTAAAGATAATAAAGATGAAGGTGCAGGTGATCAAGGTATAATGTTCGGATACGCATGTAGTGAGACGGATGATTTAATGCCAGCACCAATATTTTACTCACATAAAATGTTAAGACTCATGGCTGCAGATAGAAAATCTGGAGTATTAAAAGGAATCGAACCTGACTCTAAAAGCCAAGTAACGATGGAATACGAAAATGGAAAACCGAAAAAAGTAACATCTGTCGTTATTTCAACTCAACATTCTAAAGAGCTGGATCAAGAAAATGTTAAAGAACTAATTCTACCTTATATAAATAAATCTATTCCAGAAGAATTATTAGTGGGTCTTAAAAATTCTGAAATTTATATCAATCCTACAGGGCAATTCGTCATTGGAGGACCCGATGGTGATACTGGTTTGACAGGAAGAAAAATTATTGTTGATACCTATGGTGGAGCTGCTCCACATGGTGGGGGCGCATTTTCAGGTAAGGATCCAACAAAAGTTGACCGCTCAGCAGCGTACGTTTCAAGGTACTTAGCAAAAAATATAGTTTCATCTGGTCTAACTGATAAGTGTTTAATTCAATTATCTTATGCAATTGGTGTTTCTAAACCTCTTTCCATATATGTAAAGCTTGGAGAAAAAGATAATATTAAAACATCAAAAGTTGAAAAAATTATAAAAGATAATTTTGATTTATCTCCGAGAGGAATCCGAGAACTTCTTAATTTAAATAAGCCAATTTACGAAATAACGTCATCCTACGGCCACTTTGGAAGAAAACCAACAAATAAAGGTGAATTTTCTTGGGAAAAAACTGATAAAACCCATATTTTTAAAAAGGTGTAATCTTGAAAAAACCTTAATTTTTCTTTAATAATAAGTAAATTTTTAGAATGTACAAAATGGGCACTAGCCCATTTTTTTTTAGGGGAGATTAAATGTTAAATAGAGGATTAGATAAGTTAGAATTATTAAGAATAGTTGACGCCGTAGCAAACGAGAAGTCAATAGACAAAGATATTGTTATTGGGTCAATGGAGAGCGCCATACAAAAGGCAGCATTAACGAAATTTGGTCAAAACAATAATATTCTAGTTAAAATTGATAGAGAAACTGGAAATATTTCAATACAAAAAGTTTTAGACGTTGTTGAAATCGTAGAGGACCCAAGTCGTGAAATAACAACTAAAGATGCCAACTCTATAAACAAAGAAAAATCAGAGTCATTTAAAGTTGGGGATAAAATTTATGAAGAGTTACCCCAAATAGATTTTGGCAGAATAGCCGCTCAAAGCGCTAAACAAGTTATAAATTCTAAGGTCAGAGAAGCTGAAAAAAATAGACAGTATGAAGATTTTATTGACAAACAAGGTCTTATATTGAGCGGAATTATAAAAAGACTTGAATATGGAAATGTAATAGTTGATCTAGGAAAAGCAGAGGGAGTAATTAAAAAAGATGAACTTATTCCAAGAGAAATATTAAAAACCGGAGAGAGGGTTAAAGCATATTGTTACGAAGTTAAAAAAGAGTTAAAAGGACACCAAATATTTTTGTCGAGAGCTCACCCTCAGTTTTTAGCCAAGCTTTTTTTTCAAGAGGTTCCAGAAATTTACGAAGGAGTAATCGAAATAAAATCAGTAGCAAGGGATCCAGGTAGTAGAGCTAAAATATGTGTCTATTCAAAAGATACTTCAATTGATCCAGTAGGCGCATGTGTTGGAATGAGAGGAAGTAGAGTACAAACAATAGTAAACGAGTTGCATGGCGAAAAAATTGATATTATAAAATGGACTGAAGATCTACCAACCCTTATATCTGAGTCACTATCACCTGCTGAAATTCAAAAAGTATTGATTGACCAGTCTAACAAAAAAATAGACGTCATTCTTAGTGAAGAGAATTTAAGTAAAGCAATAGGAAGAAGAGGTCAAAATGTAAGACTAGCTTCTAAGTTGACAAATTTTGAAATTGATATTTTAACTGATAAAGAAGACTCGGAAAGAAGACAGGCAGAATTCAAAGAAAAAACTGAAGCATTAATTAAAAATTTAGAAGTAGACGAAACTTTGGGTCAACTACTCGTCTCAGAAGGTTTCCAGAGTATAGAGGAAATATCTCAAGCAAAACCAGAGGATATTTCAAAAATTGAAGCGATTGATGAAGACACAGCAAAGGAATTAATTTCGAGATCAAAAGAAAGCTTAATTAAGGTGAAAGAGGAAATCGGAAAAAAACTTAAAGAATTAGGTGTTGAAGAAGAATTAATTAATCTCAAAGGAATGACACAAGGAATGTTAGTGATACTAGGTCAAAAAAATATTAAGAAACTATCAGATTTTGCAGACCTATCTACTGACGAATTAGTTGGTGGATATGATGAAGTAAAAGGTAAAAAAATAAGACTTCAGGGATATTTAGAAGAATTTTCTTTAACTAGAGAAGAGGCGGATCAATTAATAATGTCTGCTAGGAGTATAGTATTTAAATAGATTATGGATAAAGGGAAAGATAAGAAAAAAACATTAACAATCTCATCAAACTTTAAAAAAAAGATTGAGCCAGGTTCACTCCTTAAAAAGGATAATAAAAAATCTTATTCTATTTCCAATAACAAAAAAAATGTTTTTAAATCTTTTAAAAGCTCGAGGAATATAAATACTCTTGATCATAACTTTAAAAATCAAGGAAATAAAGGTAAAAAATTTACAAGAAAGTTTGTGGAACAAGAAGCTACTAAAGCTTTCATTAAGAAAGATGAAAAACCAACTGGAAAAAGTAAATTAAAGCTAAAAACACCTATCGATAAAAGAGATTTTAAATTAACGGTTTCTAGAGCACTTAACGTAGAAGAAATTGAAATTAAACAAAGGAGTCTGGCTGCAGTCAAAAGAGCTAGACTAAAAGAAAAAAAGAGTAATCCAGAAGTCGAGGAGAAAAAAGAGTATAAAAAAGTTATTAAAGAAGTAAAAATTCCAGAGCAAATTACAATTCAAGAGCTTTCAAATAGAATGGCAGAAAAATCAAATGATATAATAAAGTTTCTATTTAACATGAAAGTTATGGCAACAATTAATCATACTATTGATAAAGATACTGCAGAATATATCGTAAAGGAGTTTGGACATAAGGCAATTATAGAAAATTCTCAACCAGAAGAAATAAATAAAAACAAATCTATGAATGGAGTTATTAAAAAAAGACCTCCGGTAGTCACAATAATGGGCCACGTTGATCATGGAAAAACCTCACTTCTGGATGCTATGAGGCAAACAGATGTTGTATCAAATGAATTTGGAGGTATTACTCAACATATTGGAGCTTATCAGGTAAAAGGTGATAATAATCAATTAATAACATTTATAGATACACCTGGACACGCAGCTTTTACAGAAATGAGAGCGAGAGGTTCTAAAATCACTGATATAGTTGTTTTAGTTGTTGCTGCTGATGATGGAATAAAACCTCAAACTGTTGAAGCAATAAATCACGCAAAAGCGGCTAAAGTCCCTATAATTGTAGCCATAAATAAATCAGATTTACCCAACAAAAATATCTCAAAAATTAAAAATGATCTCATGAGATATGAATTAGTAGCCGAAGATTTAAGTGGTGACACATTATTTGTTGAAGTGTCTGCAACAAAAAAAATTAATCTGGATAAACTTAAAGAAAGTATTCTTTTACAATCTGAAATTTTAGATTTGAAAGCTTCCATTACAGACTCTGCAACAGGTGTTGTAATAGAGTCAAAAATTGATAAGGGCAAAGGTCCTGTATCGACAGTTCTGGTTTCAAATGGAAAACTTAAAAAAGGAGATTATTTTGCCTGCGGTAATACATGGGGGAAAATTAGAGCAATGATTAATTATGATGGAAAGCCTGTAGATGAAGCATTTCCCTCTATGCCTGTCGAAATTCTTGGTATGAATGATACTGCATTTTCAGGAGCTGAGTTTTTAGTAACTGAAAATGAAGATAAAGCAAAAGAAATTTCCGAGTTTAAAAATGAAAGATCATCCACAAATAAAATTATCCTGAACGACAAATCCACTATTTTCGATAAAGGGGAGGAAAAGAATGAATTAAATGTAATAATAAAATCAGACGTTCATGGATCTAGCGAAGCATTAAAAATGGCGATAGAAAAGATATCTCATCCAGAGGTAAAAACTAAAATTATCCTATCGGATATTGGAATGATAAATGAAACAGATATATCTTTAGCTAAAGCATCTAATGCAGTATTGATTGGTTTTAATGTAAAGGCAAATAGAGAAGCAAAAAAAATATCAGAAGACCAAAAAATTGAGATAAAATTTTTTAATATAATTTACGAAGCCATTGAGTATATAGAAAAGAGATTGTCAGGCTTATTAGAACCAGATACCAAAGAGATACCTTTAGGATCTGCTGAAGTTCAAAAAATATTTAAAGTCTCAAAATTTGGGCAAATTGCAGGATCAAAAGTTATTGATGGTGAAATACAAAATAAATCTAAAGCAAGACTAGTGAGGGATGGAACAGTTGTTTACGATGGTGAAATCATAAGTATATTTAGAGAAAAAAATGCAGTTAAAGAAGTAAAAAATGGTTTAGAATGCGGAATAAGCTTAAGAGATTTCATAGACTTCAAAGAAAAGGATATTATAGAGTCCTATCAAATAGAAAAAATTGAGAGAAGTATATGATTAATAATTACTCATCAAATAAAGGTTATTCTCAAAGACAACTTAGAGTGGGCGAACTTGTAAAGCAGGGCATCGGTGAAATTTTCATAAAAAATGAGACAAAGATATCATCATTTAACTCAAGAATCGTGACTGTTACAGAAGTAAGAATGACCCCAGACTTGAAAACCGCTAGGGTTTATGTGATACCACTAGGTGGAATAGATATGAAAGAAATTGTAGGAGTATTGACTGATAACGCTCATCTTGTTAGAAAAGCCTTGTCAAAAAAGCTAAGTTTAAAGTTTCTTCCAAAACTCAACTTTATTGAAGATAGATCTTTTGAATATGCAGAAAAGATTGAAAAATTGATTAAAGAAAACAAAAAAAATGACGAAGAAAAAAAAAGATATAATTAAGTCGCTTGCAATAAACAAATCTGACGTTGGCTCTGCAGAGGTACAAATTGGTCTGTTAAGCAATAAAATTGAAAAATTAGCAACCCATTTTAAAAAATTTAAAAA
>CACJUZ010000016.1 GCA_902596745.1 uncultured Pelagibacteraceae bacterium
CTGATATAGCTCTTTATTCAAAGGGACTTGGGTGGATCACAACAGTAATTTTTACTCTACTTGGAGGACTATTCGCTATTCGCTCTGGAGTAATTAAAGCGATGTTTGTATCTGGAATATTGATGGCTTCAACAAATTTATTATTTTCTTTACTAGCTTGGTCAGGAAAATCAGAATTATTATTTGCCATTGCCGTTATATTTGATGATATGGCAGCAGCTTTTGCAACTGTAGCATTTGTTGCCTTTATTTCGATGCTAGTAGACAGAACCTATACTGCAACTCAATATGCTTTACTTGCCTCGATCGGTACGGCTGGAAGAACAACTTTAGCTGCATCATCCGGAGCTTTAGTTGATTGGTTAAACGGAGATTGGGGAATTTTCTTTATAATCACTGCAGTAATGGTAATTCCCTCTCTTATCTTTCTTTATATGATAAAGGACAAATTAAAGCTTAATGACTAATTATTTTACAAACAATTTTTCAGTCATAAATCTCTACAAAAAACCAACTATTAAATCAGAAGTCACTACGCAGATGATTTATGGTGAAAGCTTCTCTATATCTAAAAGAACAAAAAAATGGTTAAAGATAAAAATAAAGGAGGATGGCTACAAAGGTTATATTCAAAATAAAAAATTTTCATCTTTTTTAAAACCAACACACAAAGTGCAAGTTTTAAAAGCAACAGTTTTCAAATTCGCAAATAAAAGAAAAAAAATAAGTGAGATTTCTTTTGGATCAAAAATTAAAGTTTTAAGTAAAAAATCTAAGTTATTAGAATTTTCAAAAGGATGGATAAGAAAAGCTGACGTAAAACCGATCAGATATAAAGAAAAAAACCCTTTCAAAAAAATACTTATTTTCAGAAATGTAAAATATAAATGGGGAGGAAAGTCTTATAAAGGGATTGATTGCTCGGCATTAATACAGATATTTCTCAATTTTAATAATAAGTTTTGTCCAAGAGATGCGAAAGATCAGGTAAAATACTTTAAAAAAAATGTGAAAAAAAAAAATATAAAGATGAATGATATTATTTATTGGAAAGGCCATGTTGCTTTAGCTTTATCTAAAAAGAAACTTATACATGCTTATGGTCCAATGAAAAAAACAGTGGTTATGGGAGTAAATCAAACCATAAAAAAAATCGAAAGGACTGCTAAACTTAAAGTTATTGGAATTAAACGGCTCTAAAGCAAAGGCAGCCTCAGTCTCCCTCGGCTGCCCTTAATAATAATTTAAATGATTCGAGTAATAAACTTAAGACTCTTTTTGGTTGTATGTGGATAATAAAAATAGAAAGATGGTTACTCCCTTTTAAGAGATTAAAATAATAATTAAAAAAAAAAATTATTTAATTAAAAATTATGTATACAATCGCTACAACTGCTAAAATTTCCCAACCACTCATTAATCCTCCTTTTGATTCGAATATGATATCATAAGAATGTGGCGGAGAGAGAGGGATTCGAACCCTCGAAACGGTTTCCCGTTTACACGCTTTCCAAGCGTGCGCCTTCAACCACTCGGCCACCTCTCCTTTATTTTTTAAATAATATATCCATTGCTTTCATATTACTTAGTGTTCCAAGGGACCATATACTTTTTTCGCAAACTTTATGAAAATTGTAATTTTTTTCTAAAATTTCTACTACTCTCTGATATTTAACATCAAAATTTTTTCTTTCATCCAATACTTCAATTAAAATAATGTTAGTTTTATTGAGTATTTTTTTAGATCCCTCCAAAACTTGAATTTCTGAACCCTCGGTATCAATTTTTAAAATATCAATAGAATCAACGCTGTTTTCTTCACAAAAATTATCTATTGTGTCCGTTCTAACATCAAAACTTTCAAACTGCTTTTTAAAATTTCCTGTAACAAGTTTTCTCGTAAAATTCCATAATTTATCTTTTACATGAATAGTGTTTAAAGATGATCCTGATGCAGGGAAAAAAGTATTTAAATAAAATTTTTTAATACCTTTGTCGTTTGAAAATGCTAATTTTTGATATTGAAAATCTTTAATTATTAAATTTGGGTTAGGATCAAATAGAAAATAGTTAGTTTTTTTTTTAATTTGTTTTTGTAAATTTCTTGAAAAATTGCCTTGAAAACAACCTACGTCAAAAACTGTAATTTCATTTTTAGAGTTATTATTAATGATTTCTGAGATAATTTTTGAAAAATCGTTCATTAAGAATTTATCTACAAATTTATAAATTAAGTTCATTATTTCATTTTTCTTATTAATTTATTAGACATTAAACTTTCAAAGATTTTATTTGCGATAACTTTATTTCCCTGGAGATTAAGGTGTAAACCATCTTTTTGAAAAAAATCTAATTTGTTTTTTGCGTATAAGATAGGTGTTGGATCGACCAATGTAATATTATCATCTTTTTCTGCTATTTCATCTAAGTTTTTATTTAGTATTGCGTTAGTATACATCCAAAATAAATTTTTTTTATTAAAAGATTCATTTTCTTTATTGTAATTTTTAAGTTTTTTTATAATTTCTTCTTTTGAGAGTGAGTTTATTTTTTTTTGTATATCTGGATTAATAAAAAATGCTTGTTTAATTAAAACTAGCTTTATGCCTTTCTCTTTACAGTAGCTGTTAATTCTAAATATTTGATCTTTGTAACCGTTTTGAAAATATTCAATTGAATGAAAATTTTTTGGGTTAAAAGGACTTATAATTTTGTTTTCATCATCTAGAAACAAGCTGATAACTCGATTATACGATAAACTTAAAAATCTGTATGTCATTATTTCAAGGAATAAAAAATTTTTAAGTTCATATAAAAATAAATCGAATTTACTATTGATAATATCTGTTGCTACTGCACTAGTTACGTAAGAGTCATACATCGTTGAATTTCTGTTATTCAAAATCAAAATTATATTAGGGTTAAATTTAGAAGCTTCATTTATTAATATTTTTTCTAAGGAATTTAATGCTTTGCCCGAAAATCCAAAATTAAGTACCTCACAATTTAATTTTCTCTTATTTAATGAGTTCTCTAAAATTTTTGGGTAAGGTTCTTTTGTTTCAACTCCAGCAGTAGTTGAGCCACCAAGTGCTATTAACCTACATCCAGACTTGTTTTCAATGTCAACCTCTTTGCCTATAAATCCAAATTTATTAACGAAATGTTTTATATTATTAAAATTATATTCTCCCTCATTATACATTCCAGTTTTTTTGTTAAAACTCATTTCATAATTAACAGTCTTCTCTGATGCCTTTTTTTCAAAAAGAAATAATCTGGCTATAGGTCCATAGTAATTAGACTTATGGAAAACAAAGAAAAACGTGAGAGTAATTTCTATCAAAATAAACAAAAGTATATTTGCTATGAAAATGTAAAGGCCTTTTTTAAAATTGCTCATTTTTTTTAATCAAGTTCAATTTGACCTTTGTAATCATTTAAAAGGTTTTTATCTTGCTCATTTTTTTGTAAAATGAAATTTTCACAAACTAGTATATCTAATTCGGTTCCCATAAAGCATTTAAATGCGTCAGCCACTGAGCAAACTATTGGCTCACCTCTAATATTAAATGATGTGTTAACGAGTATTGGGCATTTCGTTAATGATTTAAATTTTTCCAATAATTCATAATATTTTGAATTAGTTTCTTTATGAACAGTTTGAATTCTTGCAGAGTAGTCCACGTGAGTAACTGCAGGAATTGAAGATCTTTTTAAATTTAATCTTTCAATACCAAATAACTCTTTAGCTTTTTCGTTCTCCTTAATTTGAATATTTTCTTTCACATCTGCACATAAAAGCATGTAAGGACTATCGCAATTTAATTCAAACCAATCGTTTAGGTCATCTCTTAAAATTGATGGCGCAAACGGTCTGAAACTCTCTCTAAATTTAATCTTTAAGTTTAAATCCTTTTGCATTTTTTCAGATCTAGGATCTGCAATAATAGATCGACAACCTAAAGCTCTTGGTCCAAATTCCATTCTTCCTTGAAACCATCCTACAATTTTTCCTTCTTTAAGTTCATTTGCAATTTTATCTATAAGAATTTTGTCATCATATTTGTTGAATTTTGCTCCAAGTTTAATTAAGTGTTTTTCTATATCATCCTCATTAAACTTGGGGCCTAAATAAGATCCATTCATACTATCATACGATTTAATTATTTTTCTAGGCTGCGATATTTCTTGATGCCAATAAGCTAAAGCAGCTCCGAGTGATCCTCCTGCATCTCCCGAAGCTGGTTGAATCCATACATTTTCAAAAATTTTATTTTTAATAATTTTCCCGTTAGCAACGCAATTCAAGGCTACACCACCGGCTAAACATAAATTTTTAATTTTAGTTTCTTTTTGAATACTGCTCACTAATTTTAAAACTATTTCTTCAATTGCTGCTTGAATTGAGGATGCAATGTCCATATGGAATTGGGTAAGTAGCTCTTTGTTAGGGTCTCTAACTTTTTGTCCAAATAACTTTGAAAATTTTTCATTAGTCATTGTTAGGCCAGTTGCAAAGTTAAAATATTTCATATTCAATCTAAAAGATCCATCTTCCTTGACATCTATTAATTTTTTAAAAATTAAGTCTTTATATTTAGGGCTTCCGTAAGGGGCTAGCCCCATTAATTTATATTCACCACTATTAACTTTAAATCCAGTATAATATGTAAAAGCTGAATAAAGTAAGCCCAAAGAGTGAGGAAAAAAAATTTCTTTAACTATGGAAATTTTATTATCTTTTCCAATCGCTAAAGTAGATGTTGCCCATTCTCCTACTCCATCTAAAGTAAGAATAACTGCCTCATTAAAAGGTGATGGAAAAAAAGCACTTGCCGCATGACTAAAATGATGTTCTGCGAAACTTAATTTATCAATATCATTAAATTTGTTATCGTTTCTTTTTAATTGTTCAAAAATAAAATTTTTTTGAAAAAGTTTCTCTCTTAACCATATTGGCATCGACATTAAAAATGAAGTAAAACCCTTAGGTGCAAAAGCTAAAAAAGTTTCGAGTAAACGCTCAAACTTTAGAAAAGGTTTTTCATAAAACACTATTTGATCTATTTGATTTAATTCTAAATTTGCTTCACTCAAAACATAATTAATGGAGTTATAAGGGTAACTTGAGTCGTGTTTTTTTCTTGTAAATCTTTCTTCTTGTGCTGCGGCTATGATCTTACCGTCTACTAAAAGTGCAGCTGCACTATCATGATAAAATGCAGAAATACCTAATATAGATTTCATAATTTATAATTTCTCCATTACTCAAAATATATACTTACTAAAAAATTGTGTAAATAAAAGGAGCTACAACCGATCCTTGGCTTAAAACAATTAATGCACCAAATAAAGCTAAAACAATGATAATAGGTATTAACCAATATTTTTTTCTCTCTTTCAAAAACAAAAAGAATTCTTTAAAAAAACCCAACATTTAAAACTGTCTTTTCATAGTATTAATATCCTTTGCTCTTTTTATCCAATAAGATTTGTTTTTATTTAACTTAATATTTAGCAAATCCTTTCCAAATAATCGTAATAAAATTCCGATAGGTGTAATAACAAAAAAATAAATAAATCCCATTACAATTGGGGCTATAACTTTTCCTAAAATTTCTCCTAGCTTTATCCATCCATTTTTAAAAGGTGTGAGAATTTTTGAGTTTATAATTCCCAAAATTAAAAAAAGTAATGAAATTATCATGGACCAAACTCTGATGGGCTCAGAGTCTTTGATTGGCCATATAGCTATTAATAAAAACACTATAAAGAAAAGTGTTCCAAAACTTTTATTATTTTCTTTATTTTTCATATCAAATTATTAGCTAATACTATTATTTATTTCAAATTTTTTATCAGAGCTTGTTGATTTTGATCAAAAATAAATTTTTTAAAGTCCTAAAAATTTCAATTTTAGGGATTTTTGATACTCCCTCTTTTCTGTCTTTAAATTGTAAAGGTATTTGATTGATTTTATAATCAAGTTTATTTATTAAATATATCGTTGCCATAAAAAAGCTATAGCCTTTAGTTTTTACGTCATTAATATCAAAATTTTCCAATTTTCTTAAAGCAAAGCCCCTAAATGAAGATGTAAATTCATCACTATCAATATTTAAAACGAATTTTATTACCTTATTACCGACATAACTTAGAGTATATCTAAATAATTTCATATCGTTTGTTGCACCTGCCATATACCTTGATCCAATTACAAATGGTTTATCATCAAGTGTTTTCAAAAACTGTGGTATCATTTGTGGATCGTGTGAGAGATCAGCATCAATAGTTATCAATTTTTCGTAGTTTTTTTCTTTAGCAAAATTAAATCCAATTTTGTGAGCACTATCCAGACCCTCTTTTCCTTCTCTGCTAACGAGAAATAAGTTTTTATTTTTAATTTGATATTCTTTAATAACATCCCCGGTTTTATCAGGTGAGTTATCATCAACTATTAAAATATCAATATTTGGAATTTTTAAAACTATATCGAGAAATTTAGATATATTATCAACTTCATTATATGTGGCTGTAAAAACTAGATTCTTATTCATAAGTTAGTTGTTATATAATATTTCTTTTAATTGATTTATAAAAGTATCATTATCTGGAAGTTTATTTAGTTTCATGCTTTCTTGTATAGAAACATAGTTATTTATAATATGGTTTATTTTTTTAGAAAGACTGGGGTAATCCCTATTTGTAACAAATATTCCCTTCCTATTTTCAACCACGTGCTCTATTTCATTGAAAACAATAATAGGTCTTAATCTTGATAAAGATTCTAATATAATCATAGGATATCCCTCTGTATATGAAGGTAAAATCGTTATATTATTTTTATCATATAAATTAATTAATTCTTTTTTATCTTGAACAATTTTTAAGATACTTACATTGGATTGATGAATTGTTTTGTCCTCTTCGCTTGCGCCGACTATTGTGAGATTAATTTTAGATTTTTCTTTAATAAGATTTAATAAAGAAAAAATACCTTTTTCTTTTTTTATTCTTCCTACATATATAAGTTTAATCTCACTGATAGGTGGTTTTACATGGTTTTGGTGCCACGAAGAATCAAGTTGAGACGGTGAAATGATATGTCCTTTTTTGCCCATTAAAATGTATTCTTTGCAACTAATTAAAATTGAAAACTTAGTAATTATTGTGAACATTAGGTGGTAAATAAATTTTCCTAAAATACCGAAAATTATTTTGTATTCATCATAGCCATTACTTCGAAGATAAAGATAAGGCTTTTTTCCTAGAAGGATTAGCGCAACACCTGCAAAGAAAGTAAATGGTGTAAGTGAAATTATTAAAAATTGGGACTTGTTGTGCTTTGATGATTTTATTACTTCAAGTACATATGATAAAATATTAGAGAATGTCTTAATAGTATCAAGGTTTAATTTTTGGAGTCTATTTACTTTACTTTTTCTTGCGATAATCTTTACATCAAAATGTTTATTTAATCCCTCAGGAGTTGATTTCATATCTAAATTATCGCAGAAAAACATTTCATTATTTTGAAATATTTTTTCATTCGAAATCAAATATAAAGTATTTTTCATGTTTCCTTATTGATTTTTAGAACACCAATAAATGCCTCTTGGGGAATTTCAACTTTTCCAAATTGTTTAGATCTTGCTTTACCCTTTTTTTGTTTTTCTAATAGTTTTCTTTTTCTATCCATAGCTCCTCCTCCATGGATTTTAGTAAGAACGTCCTTTTTAAATCCTTTTATAGACTCTCTAGCAATTATTTTTCCACCAATAGCTGCTTGAACAGGTATCATAAAATTGTGTCGTGGAATTAGGTCTTTTAATTTTTCACATACCTGCCTACCAGTTTTTTGTGCAAATTCCTTATGTATTATCATTGCTAAAGCATCTACTGGCTCACCATTTACAAGTATCCCTAGCTTGACTAAAGCTCCTTCTCTATACCCTGAGATTTCATAATCAAAGCTGGCGTATCCGCTTGAAACTGATTTAAGTCTATCATTAAAATCAAATACTACCTCGTTCAATGGAAGGTCGTAGGATAAAACTGCTCTTTTACCTGAATAACTTAAATTAGTTTGTATACCTCTTTTGTCTTGGCATATTTTTATTATTGATCCTAAATACTCATCCGGCGTAATAATTGTTGATTTAATCCATGGTTCCTCTATTTTTTCTATCTGCGAAGGATCAGGCATATTAGTAGGATTTTGTAAATCAATAATTTCACCTTTTTGTTTGTGAACTTTATAAATTACGCCTGGAGTTGTTGTAATCAAATTTACATCAAATTCTCTTTCCAATCTCTCGGTGATAATCTCGAGATGTAGAAGACCTAAAAAACCACATCTAAAACCAAGTCCAAGAGCGCTGGAAGATTCTGGCTCATAAGAAAAACTTGCATCGTTAAGTTTAAGTTTTGCCAAACCATCTTTAAGTTTTTGAAACTCAGAGCTATCAACAGGGAAAAGTCCACAAAAAACAACTGGTTTGCTGGGTTTAAATCCTGGTAAAGGAATATTAATAGGATTTAAGGAGTCACATATCGTGTCACCCACTTTTGTCTCTGATAAAGATTTTATGCCCGTTATTATAAATCCAATTTCACCTGAATTTAATTCATTTACATCAATAGGCTTAGGAGTAAAAACGCCAACTTTCTCGATAATATATTCTTTATTATTAGAAAGAAGTTTAATTTTCATGTTTTTTTTGATTTTACCATTAATTACTCTTACCAGGATTACAACGCCTAGGTAGCTGTCGTACCAACTATCAACAAGTAAACATTTTAGTTTTTCATCTTTTTTTCCTTTAGGAGATGGAAGAATATTAATAATTGCTTCGAGAATATCGTCTATACCCTCACCAGTTTTTCCTGAACACGGTATAGCGTTTGAAGTATCAATTCCTACAACGTCTTCAATTTCTTGTTTTGTTTTATCAATATCTGAAGCTGGTAAATCAATTTTATTTAAAATTGGAATAACCTCATGATTAATTTCAAGAGCTTGATAAACATTTGCTAGCGTTTGTGCCTCAACTCCCTGAGTGCTATCAACTATTAAAAGTGATCCTTCACAAGCAGAAAGGGAACGGCTAACTTCATATCCGAAGTCGACGTGGCCAGGGGTATCAATTATATTAAGCGTATAATCTTTTCCATCTTTTGATTTATATTTTAGTTTTACTGTTTGTGCTTTAATTGTTATTCCTCTCTCTCTTTCAATATCCATTGAGTCGAGAACCTGTTGTTTCATTTCTCGATCAGTTAAACCACCGCATTTATGAATTATTCTATCCGCAATAGTTGATTTGCCATGATCAATATGCGCAATTATTGAAAAATTACGAATTCTATCTATTTCTGACATTATGTTCTGATATTCCCGCCAGTTTTACTTTCTACTTCTTTTATGATTTTTTCACTAATATGATTCAAGTCGCTATCAGAAAGAGTCCTGTCATCTGCTTGTAATAAAACATTTATTGCAATGGATTTTTTGTCAGGTGATAAATTACCACCTTCAAAAACATCAAATATATTTACTGATCTAATATTTCTATCTAAATCTTTTATAATTTTATTTAATTTACCTACTTGATAATCTTTATTAATTACAAAAGCAAAATCTCTCTCAGAAATTTGAAAGTCAGAGAATTTGAAGTTTTCTTTTAAAATTCTCATCTTTTTATTAGGTTGAGGGATATTGTCTAAAAAAATTTCAAATCCATAAATATTTTTCTCTTTGTAATCTAACTTAGAAATGATTGAAGGATGAAATTCTCCAAAATGCGCCAGCAAAATTCCATTAGTTGTTTTAAAGTTTACTGAGCCTGATCTACCTGGATGGTAACAGTTTTTTGATTTATCACTTACTATTAAATGATCTTCGTTAATTCCCATTTCAATTAAAGTTTTTATGACATCTGTCTTCATGTCAAAAATATCTACATTTCTAGTTTTTTCGGACCAACTTTTTTTATTTATTTGTCCAGATTTAACCGCTCCAATTACAGTTTGTTGTTCTCCTGGTTTTTTTCCATAAAAAACTGGTCCAATTTCAAATAATGAAATATCTTTAAACCCTCTGTCATGGTTTTTCTTTAAATAAAAAAGTAAATTTGAAAATATCGACCTTCTTAATACATTTAACTCTTTAGAAATTGGATTAATTATAAAAATCGGATTTGTGTTATCATTCGTTAAATCGTCAATTTTTTGATCCGTAAATGACCAGGTAACAGCCTCAAAGTAGCCTTTGTTAGAGATAGATCTTTGACCTAGATGAAATAATTTCTGTTGGAAGTTAAGTGTTTCTTTGACTCTTGTCTTTTCCGGCTCTACAAGATTTATCTTATCAAAACCTTTTATTCTAATTAGTTCCTCTATTAAGTCTATTTCTTGATTTACATCTGGTCTCCACGTTGGAACAAGAACTTTAATAATTTTTTTACCAGATTTAGTCGAGAAACCCAAGGAGTTCAGTATTTTTTTTGTTTCACTTTCTGTAATTGCAAAGCCTATTGTTTTTTTAAATTTTACTAAATCAAGATCAATTAATTTATTTTTATATTCTTTTTTACCTGAAATATTAAACTTGCTTGCTTCACCTCCACAAATTTTTAAAATTAGATCTGTGGCAATTTTCAAGCCATCAATCATAGAATTAGGATCTATTCCTCTTTCAAATCTATATTTAGCATCGGTTTCTAAACCTAAATGTTTTGAAGTTTTTCTAATTGATGATGGAAGAAAATAAGCGGACTCTAATAAAATATTTTTTGTATCTATTTCTGTTCCAGATCTTGTTCCGCCAATAACACCTCCTAGGCCAAGAATTCCACTTTTATCAGCTATAACGCACATATCTTTTTGAAGGGAATATTTTTTTTCGTCGAGAGCAGTAAAACTTTCACCCTTCTTTGCATTTCTAACTATAATTTCTTTATCAATCTTATCAGCGTCATAAGCGTGTAAAGGTCTATTTAAATCAAACATGACGTAATTAGTAATATCTACTACTGCTGAAATTGGTTTAAGACCTAAGGAATTAATTTTATCTTTAAGCCATTTAGGACTTTCTTTATTTTTTATTCCTGTTATTAAACAGCTGCCAAATGCAAGACAGCCTTGATTTTTCTGTTTTGTTATAGAAATTTTGATATTCTGATTTTTTTTTTGACTAATCTTATTTTTTTTAAGATCCAATAATCTTCCCACTCCAGCAGCAGATAAATCTCTAGCGATTCCTCTTATTCCTAAACAATCAGGGCGATTAGGAGTTATGGATAAATCAATAACTTTCTCATTAGAACTTTTAAAAAAACTTTTACCTATTTTATTAGACATATTTTTAAGCTCTATTATCCCAGCGCTTTCCTCTGATAAATTAAGCTCACTCTCAGAACAAAGCATTCCTCTTGACTCCACACCTCTTATTTTAGCTATTTTTAATTTCATCTTTGATTTAGGAATTGTAGCTCCAGGTGGAGCATAAACTGTGACTAGACCATCTCTTGCATTATCTGCACCACAAACAACTTTAACCACAGAAGATCCTCCAATTGTCACATCACAAAGTTTTAGCTTGTCCGCATTAGGATGTTTTTCGGTTTTTAATATTTTTGCAATTTTAAATTCTGACAAATTACCAGAGCCTTCTTTAATACTTTCAACTTCTAATCCAATATTTGTTAATTTTTCTATTATTTCATTTATACTAGCTTTTGTATTTAAATGATTTTTTAACCAAGATAATGTTAGGATCATCTGCTCAATCCTCTATAATTAGTTGGAATATCCAATGGATCAAAACCAAAGTGATTAAGCCATCTGTAATCAGTTTCAAAAAATGCTCTTAAATCATTTATTCCATATTTAAGCATTGCAAGACGATCTATACCCATGCCAAAAGCAAAGCCCTGATATTTTTTAGGGTCAACTTTAGTATTTTTTAAGACATTGGGATGAACCATTCCACAACCTAAGATCTCCAACCATTTATCTCCCTCTCCAATTACAATTTTACCATTCTCAATTTTGTAACCAATATCTACCTCTGCAGATGGTTCAGTGAATGGAAAATGGCTTGGTCTGAATCTCATTTTAATTTTTTTTACCTCAAAAAACTCTCTAATAAAATAGTTTAGACATCCCTTAAGGTGGCCCATTGTTATATTTTTATCTATGTGTAAACCCTCTAATTGATGAAACATAGGTGCGTGAGTTTGATCACTGTCACATCTATAGGTTCTACCAGGAACAATAATTTTAAATGGTGGTTTGCCATTAAGCATAGTTCTTATTTGAACAGGAGAAGTATGAGTTCTTAGTAAAGTTTTTTTATCTTTGTCCAGATAAAATGTATCATGCATATCTCTTGCAGGGTGATCTTCAGGTGTATTTAAAGCTGTAAAATTATTATGTTCAGACTCAACGTCAGGTCCCTCAGCAACTGAAAAACCTATCTCAGAAAAAATAGAGGATATTTCGTCGATAACTTGAGAAACAGGATGAATTTTACCTTGTTGAATAGATCTGATTGGTAAAGTAATATCTATTTTTTCATCTTTAAGTTTCTGATTAATCTCAAGATTTTCGAAATCTTTAAATTTCTTTTCTATTTTAGAAGTTAACTGGTCTTTTATTGTATTTAATTCTTTAGCAAAATTTTTTCTTTCTTCAGGATTAAGTGAGCCCATTTTTTTAAATTGAAGAGATATAGATCCATTTTTCCCAAAAAATTCAGATTTTAAATTTTGTAAATCATCTTTATTTTTGATAGATGAGAATTTACTCTCAAAACTACTTAAAATATTATTCAGTTCACTCATAAATTTTGATTCTTTTATAATTTATAAGATAAATCAAAGACCTTAATTAGTTAAGGGATGATTGAACTTTTTTTACAATAGATTTGAATACTTCTGGGTTATTATAGGCTAGTTCTGCCAATACTTTTCTATCTAATTTGATTTTTGACTTAGCTAAACCATTAATAAATCTTGAATAAGTTAAGCCTTCAGTTCTAACACCAGCATTAATTCTCTGAATCCACAATGACCTAAAATCTCTTTTTTTTGCTTTTCTATCTCTGTAAGCATATTGCATCGCTTTCTCCATGGCTTGTCTAGCGACACGAATTGTATTTTTTCTTCTACCATATTGACCTTTAACAGCTTTTAAAACTTTTTTGTGTTTCGCTTTGCTAATCACTCCTCGTTTTGTTCTGGCCATATTATCCTCTTAAATTGTAAGGCATGTACGATTTAACGATTTTTGAGTCTTGTTTTGACATTATCGTAGTCCCTCTTTGTTTTCTTATTTGGTTATTAGTTCGTTTTATCATGCCATGCCTTTTATTGGCTTGAGGCATTTTTACCTTTCCTTTCGCGGTTATTCTAAATCTTTTTTTTGCTGAGCTTTTAGTTTTTAATTTTGGCATAAATTACTCGGTTTATATATTTATTACCTTTTCTTTACAAGACGCTATTATTCAAGATTAATTGGGCTGAATTATCATTATCATTTGTCTGCCTTCAAATTTTGGATGTGTTTCTACCTTTCCAATATCTTTTGTATCTTCAATTATCCTTTTCATAAGCTCTTTGCCAAGCTCAACGTGTTGCATTTCTCTTCCTTTGAATTTGACTGTGAATTTTACCTTATCTCCTTTGATTATAAATTTCTTAGCGTTTTTAATTTTAAAATTATAGTCGTGAATTTCTGTTCCAGGTCTTAATTTAATTTCTTTTAAAGAAACTGTTTTTTGTTTTTTTTTTGCTTGATTGGCTTTTTTTTGTAAATCATATTTATATTTTCCCATATCCATTATTTTACATACAGGTGGATTAGCATTAGGGGATATCTCTATCAAATCTAGACCTTCGTCTTTTGCCATTTGAATTGCCTTATTTAATTGCATTACGCCTAAATTATTTCCCTCACTTCCAATTACTTGCA
>CACJUZ010000017.1 GCA_902596745.1 uncultured Pelagibacteraceae bacterium
TCTATCTTTTTTCGGAACAGCTTTTTGAGGATTATTACCCGGTTTTGGCATTGGCATTAACTGAGCCTCACCTAAAATTCTTGAAACCCTTAAAGTTGGCTTAGCCCCTTTACTTATCCAATATTTTACTCTTTCGGCCTCTACCTTTATTCTCTCTTTCTTGTCTTTCGGAAGAAGTGGATTAAATAATCCAATCTTTTCTACAAATCTTCCATCTCTAGGTGCTCTACTGTCGGCTACAACAATTTTGTATACCGGTCTTTTTCTTACTCCCCCCATTGATAGTCTTATTTTTAACATATGTTACCTCTCATTTTAGTTGATTTAATAATTCATCAGGAATATTTCCTGATGGAATTCCTTTTCCTTTAGACATTTTTTTCATCATGTCTGACATCATCTTAAATTGTTTTAGAAGTTTATTAATTTTAGAAATATCTAAGCCACAGCCTGTAGCTATTCTTTTTTTTCTTGATCCGCTTATAATTTTAGGATTTTCTCTTTCATTTGGTGTCATTGAAAGAATAATCGCTTCATTGTCACTTAACATTTTTTCATCAAACGATGAGTTTTCCATTTGCTGTTTAATCTTATTAGCTCCAGGCAACATAGACATCACACTTCCCATACCACCCATTTTTTTCATTTGTCTTAGTTGGGATAGATAATTTTCCATTGTGAATATTCCCTCTTTTAATTGAGCTTCAGTGTCTTTTAACTTTTTTTCATCGAGGTCTTTAGTTGCTTTCTCAACCAAAGAAACAATATCACCCATCCCTAAAATACGCTTAGCTATTCTTTCAGGGTGAAAGCTCTCGAGTTCGTCAATCTTTTCACCAACACCCATTAATTTTATTGGTTTACCAGTAACCTCCTTCATACTTAAAGCAGCTCCACCTCTTCCGTCACCATCTACTCTAGTTAAAATTATACTTGAAATATTAACTGCCTTATCAAATTCACTTGCTACATTTACAGCTATCTGACCAGTAAGAGAGTCTGCAACTAAAATTGTTTCTGTTGGTCTCACTAAACTTTTAATTTGCTTTACTTCTGTCATCATTGGTAAATCTATTTGAGTTCTTCCTGCTGTATCGAATATAATTACATCTGCTCCATTAAGATTAGCTGTATTCATTGCACGACTAGCAATTTCAGAGGGTTGCTGATTTTGAACAATTGGTAAACTTAAAATATCATTATTATCTGCAAGAATTTTTAATTGTTCTTGAGCAGCAGGTCTATAGACATCCAAACTCACTAGCATGGTCTTTTTCTTAAATTTTTTTTCTATAAAATGAGCTAACTTTGCTGAAGTTGTTGTTTTACCGGAACCTTGTAGTCCTAAAATTAATAAACTAACTGGACTTGAAGACTTTAAATTTATTTCTTCATTTTTATTACCTAATAAATTTATTAATTCATCATTTACAATTTTAACCACCATTTGACCTGGAGTAGTGGACTCTATGATTTCTTGTCCTATAGCTTTGGGCTTAACTCTTTCAATAAAATTTTTTGTGACTTGAAGCGAAACATCTGCTTCCAGTAATGCCTGTCTAATTTCTACTAAACCAATATCAACTTGCTCTTTGGTTAAAGAAGGAGCCTGTTTTAATTTAGAAAAAATATTTTCTAATCTATTTGTTAAATTTTCAAACATTTATAATCACCCAACACCTATAGCACCAGTGGGCGAACCCTCGCTGACTGGTGTCGATCCTCTTATTTCTAAGAGCACCGCAAAAACACATGAATTTGCGGAAAGTGGCTGAAGTTACAATTAGGGGTTTTAAAAGTCAATGAATAAATATACTAATCAATAATGGCAGCGATTAACGCTTATAGAATGGATGGATTAGGAAATGATTTTATCATCATAGATAGAAGAGAAAACTTTATTGAAATAAAAAAGAATAAAATCATTGAGCTTGGAAATAGGGCTAATATTGGCTTTGACCAAATAATCTTTATCGAAAAACAGAGAGAAGACTCTTATCCAATTACAATTTATAACTCTGATGGTGGGGAAGTAAGTGCGTGTGGAAATGGGGCAAGATGCGTGGCTTATCTTTTAAGTGAAAACTTAAATACAAAAAAAATACAAATTAAAACAAATAACAGATTACTTAATGCAAAAATAGTTGGGGATTTTCAGGTAGAGCTGGAAATGGGAAAACCTTTATTTGGGTCTGAAGAGATACCACTGTCAAAAAAAATTGATCCTAGCAACGTAGTTTTGGATATTAATGATCAAAAGTTTTCTGAAGGTTTTTGTGTTAACGTAGGAAATCCTCATATAATTTTTTTTGATAAAAATTATCTAAAGCATGACTTAAGGCTTATAGGTCCTAAAATTGAAAATCATGATCTATTTCCAGAAAAAACTAATGTTACATTTGCTAATGTAATTGATAAAAAAAATATCGAAGTTAACGTTTGGGAACGTGGTGCGGGACTTACAAAAGCTTGTGGCACAGCTGCTTGCGCAACTGCTGTTGCTTCTTTTTCTAAAAATCTCACTGAAAGAAAAGTACAAATTGCTTTTGATCAAGGGTCATTAAAAATTGAGTATAATAAAGATAAAAATATTTTTATGACAGGACCTGTTTCAAAAATTAATAAATTGAGTATTTCAATATAATGAATTTATTAGAAAAATTTAAATTAGGATTAAATAAAAGTTCTTCCTCTTTATCTGAGGGAATAAATAACATCTTTAAAAAGAGAAAAGTTGATCAAGATATTTTACAAGAATTTGAAGATTTATTAATTGGTTCAGATGTTGGTATTGAAACTGCTCAAAATCTTAAGAATGATTTTGAAAAATTTAGAGTAGATAAAAAAATAGATGATCACAAAGAAATTCTTAAATTGTTAGCTGATAAACTTTCTCTAGAACTACTTAAGTACGAAAAGAATTTAAATGACCTCGGAAATAATAAGTCTGCAGTTATTGTTGTCTCAGGTGTAAATGGAGTTGGAAAGACTACAACGATTGGAAAAATGGGAAAATTTTTTAAAGACAATAACAAGTCAGTTGTTTTTGGAGCCGCAGATACTTTCAGGGCTGCTGCTATTGATCAATTAGAGCTTTGGGCTAGAAAAATAAAAGTGGATATTATCAAATCTGAAACTGGTAGCGATCCCGCGTCTGTAGCTTTCAAGACTGCTGAATTCACCAAAAAAAATCGTATTGATATTGCACTTATAGATACAGCGGGAAGATTACAAAACAAAAAAAACTTAATGGAGGAATATAAAAAAATAATCAATGTTTTAAAAAAAATAGATAATGATTATCCTAATGAAATAATTTTGGTTCTTGATGCTACAACAGGACAGAATGCTTTAAACCAAGTAGAGGAATTTTCTAAAATACATAACTTGACTGGCTTAATAATTACTAAACTAGATAGTACTGCAAAAGGTGGTATAGTTTTAGCCATCTGTAAAAAATACAAATTACCAATAATTGCTGTTGGGATGGGAGAAAAAGAAGACGACCTTCAACCCTTTAAAGCAGATTTGTTTGCAAAGACTCTGCTCTCAATTAATTAATATTTATTTATAAAGTTTTTTATTTCTGAAAGTAAATTATCATTGAAAGTAAGCATATGATCATCCTCTTCTACCTGTAAAAATTTTTTTGGTTTATTTGCAATTTCAAATAATCTTTTTCCCATATAGAATGGAACGATGTTATCCTTTTTGCCATGCATTATTAAAATAGGAGTTTTTATGTTTTTAATTTTTTTTTCTGAATTATACTTATCTTTTAATAACAATTTTACTGGTAAATAGGGATAATAAATTTTTGCTGCTTTTTCCATTGATGTGTATGGTGACTCCAAAATAATACTATTAAATTCATTTGATTGACCAATTTCAACCGCAACTCCTGTTCCAAGTGACTCTCCATATAATATAATTTTTTCGGTTGCGACGCCCTTGTCGTTTAACCATTTCACTGCCTTTTTTGCATCTTCATATAGATTGATCTCATTAGGCTTTCCAGAGTTACCACTAAAGCCTCTCCAAGAAATAATTAAAACGTTCAAGTTTAGTTCATTAAATCTGTTAAGCTTGTATGATCTATTAAATAAATTTCCTGCGTTTCCGTGGAGAAATAAAATTGTTTTATATTTTTTTAAATCTTTTTCAATCAACCAAGACTTTAGTTTGATATTTTTATCAACTTCTATAAAAAGTTCTTTGTAATTAAAATTAATAGGATCGTCTAAATAATTGTTTTCGCTGGGAAGATAAAGTAATTTTCTTTGATTTATATAAATCAAAGTTAACAAAATCAAATAAATTACTAATGTAGAAGAAATTAGAATATAAATATATTTCATATTGTTTTTATTTTTCTTGCTATATATACACCAGCAAAAACTAATGCGCCTCCATAATAATGGAAAGGCAGTAACATTTCTTCAAAAAGAATAATTCCAAATATTGCACCATAAACAGCGAACAAATAAAGCGTGAATCCTGTTAACGATGCACCTAAATATCTTTGTACTTTTGTGTACAAACTAAATGCGATTATACCTGGTGAAATAGCGGCAAACAAAACCCATGCTAAAAAAGTAGAATTGAATTTAGTATCAAAAAATAAAGATTCTTCTAATATGTAAAAAGGAAACAATGAGATGAAACCAAAAAAGGCAATTAAAGTAAATCTTCCCATTAAACTAAATTTACTTTTCCAGTTTAAAAGATAAATTGAATATAGGGCCCAGCCAATTGAAGCACCTAACATCCAAAAATCTCCGGTTGTGAAACTAAAATTTATTAGGTAATTAAAATTACCTTTTGTAATTATGGTGATAACTCCGATCAAACAAATTATGAGTCCTACTATTCTATTTAAACTAATTTTTTCACTAAACAAAAATACCGACAGAATTACAATAAAAACTGGAGAGGAGGTGTATATGATTCCCATATTAGCCATTGTGGTAGACATACCAGCAATAAAAGGGAATGCTCCACAAACTCCACACCCCATTAAACCCAAGAAAAATAATTTATAAAATTCTTTTTTTAAAAATTTTCTTTTTTTATAAATTTCAGAATAAAAAAAAGGTAATAAAATTAGAAATACAAAAAACCATCTCCAAAAAGCTAATGAGATTGGCGGAACATATTCTACACCGCCTCTTGCAACTATTATATTTGTTGCCATAAATATAGGCTGTACAAATAATAATATATAAGGAAAAAAATTGTTATTTTTTGTCGTAGAAGGCTTCATAAAGCATCATGACAATTACTATTCCCATTAGAATATAAACTGGCAAAACGTCGGTGAAACCAATCATCATAGATCTTGTTAAAGTAGTTGCTAATCCAAGTAAAAAAGCAATACATAAAACACATCCGGTAATAGTAGCAAATTTTTTATTCATCTTTACAATTTTTCTCCAACCAATTAGCAGTTCCTAAAAATCTTAAATCATCTAACTTGTCACCAACAAGCTGTACACCTAATGGTAAGTCATTTTCACCAGTAAGTAAAGGAAGTGAAATAGCTGGTAATCCCATATAGGTCCAAATTTTTTGAAAATCTGCACTGCCGGTAGACTTCAAGCCTTTGTCTGCAACTCCGCTAGAAGATGGAGTAATAATACCATGGTAGTCCTCAAAAACTTCTTTGTAAGACTCGTAACTTCTTTTCATAAAATCTATGGCATCTGTATATTCTTTCGCTGAATATTTTAATCCCCTTCCAATCGCCTCTCTCATCTCTTTTGAAAGTTTTGCTTTATCTTTATTATAATAAACCTGAAAATTATTAGCTAAATCAGTTTCATGAATAATTTGGTGATATTTAGGAATTTCTTTAAAATATGAGGGAGTATCAAAGATCTCAATATTTTTTTTAAAATTTTTAATCAAAAATTCGAAAGCTTTTTGAGACTCTTTGCCAATATTTTTCCACTTGTCAGTTTTATAAAAAATAAATTTTGGTTCAAAATGCGGTCCTTCATCACAAACTTTGAGCATATCATCTGCAGCAAAATGAACTGTCGATGGATCATATAAATCTTTTTTAATTAAAGATTTTGCTAGTAAAGCCACATCTTTAACTGTTTTACCAAAAACTCCCATTGTGTCTAATTTATCAGAACACTTTAGCACTCCACTTCTCGAGATTAAGCCGTAAGAGGGTTTGTAACCAACCACCCCACAGTAGGAAGCAGGTCTAATTATTGAACCTCCAGTTTGAGATCCAATCGAAAGATGGGCCATGTGGGATGCGACTACAGCAGCTGATCCACTTGATGATCCACCAGGAGTTCTTGTGTAATCGTGAGGATTAGTTGTTTTGCTAGGATGTATATATGCTAATTCACAGGTTACCGTTTTACCCATAATAATCGCACCAGCATTTTTTAAAAGATTCACTATTTCAGAGTCCTGAGAGCTTGACATTTTTTTCCGAAAAACGGTGCCACATTCTGTCGGCATGTCAAACGTGCCAATAATATCTTTTACAGCTATAGGTAGGCCATGAAGTGCTCCCAAAGGTTTGCCTGACTTTCTGTACTCGTCTTTTTCTTTTGCTTTTTCAATTAGAAGTTTTTTGTCAAAGAAGGCCCAAGCCTTGACATCTTTATCGAATTTTTTAATTCTTTCTAAGTAAGCTTCACAAACTTCGACGGACGATATTTCACCTTTTTTAATTTTCTCAACTAAGTCATAAGCCGAGGTTGTTGTAATATTTTCCATGGAAAATTAATTTGCAAATAATGTGTCGGGTAACCACAATGCGATACCTGGAAATAGGTACATCAGAACCATTGATAAAATTACTATCGATAAAAATGGCATTATTCCTCTAAATATTTCCATTAACTCAACATTTTTAGTTTGAACTCCCTTTAAATAATATGCTGACATAGCCATGGGGGGAGTTAAAAATGAAGTTTGAAGATTAAGTGCAATTAACATAGCAAAGAAATACGGATTAACACCAAAAAATTCTACAAGAGGTAAAAAAATTGGAACAAAAATAATTAATATTTCTGTCCACTCTAATGGCCAACCTAAGAGAAAAATTATTATCTGTGTAATAACCAAAAATTGCCAAGGTTGTATATTCATAGATTTAAAGAAATGTTCAAATACCTCGTGACCACCTAAGTACGAGAATACTGATGCAAATGTCCAAGAACCAATAAATAACCACATTATCATCGCTGTTGTTTTAGCTGTAAGAAATACTGACTCTTTAAAGTTTTTCCATTTAAGAGTTTTATAAAAATAAGACAATACTAAAGACCCGAAAGCTCCGACTGCTGCTGCCTCTGCTGGTGTAGCTAAACCTCCAAGAATTGTTCCTAAAACAAGTATAATTAAAGAGAACAATGGTAAAAAAGATACCAGAACCTCTTTTAATATAACTGCTCTTGGTGGTATCTCTTCTGCAGGAGGCTTAGGAGCAAGTGAGGGATTTAAATAAGCTCTAGTAATCGCATAGAGTATATAAAGACCCGCTAACATTAGTCCTGGAAAAATCGCAGCTGCAAATAATCTTAAAGGTGATAACTGTGCAATAACAGAGTAAACTATAAGCATAATACTTGGAGGAATTAGTATTCCTAAACAACCACCTGAACAGATAACTCCCGAGGCAAATTTTTTATCATAACCAGCTTTCACCATAGCAGGCCATGCTAGCAATCCCATCAATGTTACAACAGCTCCAATAATTCCTGTTGCTGTTGAAAATAAAGCGCAAGTAATTAATGCTGCCACTGCCATTGAAGCGGGGAGTCCGTGACAAGCTAATCTTATTGCAAAAAATAATCTTGAAACAATTCCAGCTCGCTCTACTAGATATCCCATAAATAAAAATAGCGGGACGGCGGTTAGAACTGTATTATCCATTACAGTATAAGTATTTTGAACAAATAGTTGAAAAATTCTATTATCCAATAAATGTTCCATACGAGTTGGATCAAAATATGCGTAGTACCCAAAGCCAACACCCATTGCCATTAATGTAAATGCAATTGGGAATCCAAGAAGCACTGCAAATAAAAATATTACCATCATTAAAATTGCAATTTCTGGATTAGTTAAACTAAATAACATCTTTTTGATCCTCGTCTTGAGAAGTTCTCATTAAAATTTTTTCAGTTTCTTCTGCTACAACCATCCTTGCAGGCCAGTGACCTGTTTGTATACATATAATGGATCTACAAACTTCACTTATACCCTGTATAATTAATAAAATACCTGCTGCTGGAATTAAAGATTTCGCCATATAAATCTGTATTTGTGCAGGACTATTCCAGCTTGTCTCTTTAATTTTCCAAGCTAAAGACGCGTATTCATAACCATAAAAAGCAAGTGCAATTACGCCAGGAAAGAAAAATATAAAATATAATACTAAATCAATATAACCTTGTGTTCTAGGTTTAAAAAGTCTGTAAATAACGTCCCCCCTTACGTGAGCTTCAGTTGATAAAGTATAAGCGCCTGCCATCATAAATATTGCTCCGTACATCTGTAAGCTAAAGTCAAAATTCCACAGTGTTGGAGCATTAAAAGCTTTTGCCATGAAAACCTCATAGCAAGTTCCACCCATTAAGATCACGATACACCAAGAAAATGCTTTTCCAACTGATGTACTGAGTTGATCTGCAAAAAAGATAAAAGAACGCATAAAAATAAACTATTCCAATTTTTATAAAATTTCCATAAAAAAAGGGGGCGAAAATGCCCCCTCAATTTTTTTAGTTAAATATTAGATTTTAACTTTAGCTAAAGAGCCAAATTCATTCTCATAAGCCAGTTTATAATTAGGCTGATTCATGAGTAAGTATTTCATAACTCTTTTCGCATAAGCTTTTTGTGAGTTCACAATTTTCTTAAAGAAAGGATCTTTCTTGTTAAAGTCACCTATAACTTTATCCCAACCTTTAAGCTGTTGAGCTAAAATCTCATCAGAAGTTTGATAAACATTTACTTTGTGTTGATTCATCAACTTAGATAAGTCAGCTGAGTATCTCACTAGAGCTTTAAAGTAGTTGTCTGTGTTCGCAGCATAAGCAGCGTTTTTTAGGATCGCCTGGTGTTGAGGGCTTAATCCATTAAACGTTTTCTTATTCACTGGAATTTCAAACATCTCTTGTGATTGGTGGAAGCTTCCTAAGTGATAATGCTTAGAAACGTCTTGCATACCAAACTGAGAGTCTGAAGTAGGGTTGTTAAACTCCGCAGCTTCAATCAAACCTGTTTTCATTGCAGGTTGAATTTCACCGCCTGGAAGTTGTCTTACAACCATTCCCATAGCCGTTAAAACGTTAGTAGCTAAACCAACTGTTCTATACTTCATACCTTTAACATCAGACACTTTAGTCACGTTCTTTTTGAACCAACCAAATGGCTGTGCAGGCATTGGCATATGGAAGAAACCAATATAATCAAAACCTACTTTTGCAAGTGTTTCATCATAAAGTTTTCTACCTCCACCGTACTCCATCCATCCCATTACTTCTTGAGATGACATACCGTACGACGGACCTGTTCCGAATAGAGATGCTGCTGGATTTTTTCCATACCAGTAAGCTGTTACCCAGTGTCCCATATCTAGAACTCCAGAACTTACTGCTTGTCCGATCTCTGATGTTTTTACAACTGCACCAACTGGCTGAAGGTCAATTTTTAATTGTCCACCAGACATATCGCTAACCATTTTTGCATAGTCTCCTGCCATTTCAAAAAATATGTTAGCTCCTGAAGGCCAAGCTGCTTGCATCTTTAAAGTCTTAGGAGCTCCTAAAGCAATGTTTGGCATTGCTACAGTTGCTGCCGCTGCTGCACCTGTTGCAGCTGCTGCTTTAAAGAACTTACGTCTTGAAGGAGTTTTAACTCCTTTTATTTTTTTAGACATATTTGTCCCCCTTAATTATTAATAATTAGAATTATTTAAACATATTAATTTTTGAGAGTCCCGCCAAAATTTAATTAATTTGACGCTTACAACCTTAACTAGAATATAAGAATAATTGTTTAATTTACTTTGTTTTTGCAGCTGCCAGTTTTAAAAAACTCATCGATATTGTCTATCGCTAAATTCCCCATAGCAGTTCGAGTTTGTTTTGAGGCACTACCTAGATGAGGAAGAATAAAGGCACTCTTATGTTTTAAATAGCCTGGATTTAAATTTGGTTCTCCCTGATAAACGTCTAGTCCAACAGCATAAACCTTTCTAGAATTAAGTGCTTCAATTAAAGCTTCATCATCAACGATATCGCCTCTTGCAACATTTGTTACAACGGCTCCAGTGGGCAAGTATTCTAAAGTTTTTTTATTAATCAAATTTGTAGTTTCCTTTGTTGCAGGGCAACAAACTGACAATACGTCAGCAACGCTCATAAGGCTTTTTAGGTCCTTATGGTAAGTAGCTCCATTTTCTTTATCTTCACTAAGTTTTGATCGATTATGATAATGAATTATCATTCCCAAAGATTTTGCAATACTTGCTATTTTTTGTCCTATTCTCCCCATGCCGAGAATACCTAATCTTGTTCCTGTCAATTGTTTTCCTATCAAATAGTCGGCAGACCATTTCCAATTGGACTCTTTAGCAGCTTCAATCCCTTCGGGTGCTCTTCTGCAAGCGCCTAATATTAATAAAATTCCAATTTCAGCTGTAGCATCAGTTAAAACGTCAGGGGTGTTGGTTACAATTATATTTCTTTTTTTTGCTGCGTCTAAATCAATATTTCCAAATCCTACTGCAAAGTTTGATAATATTTTAATACTGTCTGGTAATTTGTTAATAGTTGCAGTATCCAATTTATCCGTAAGAGCAGATAAAATTCCGTCACATCCTTCACTTAGCTTGATCAATTTTTCTTGTGAATGTAACTCATCATTAGAATTAAATTTTGCATCAAAAATCTTACCAGCCTTGTCTTCGCAAGATCTAAGTAGTCTTCTAGTGATAAGAATTTTTTTCATTTGGATTGTTAGTTTAAGTCAAAAATCTTGCCAGGATTCATTATATTATTGGGATCTAGAGTTCTTTTTATAGATTTCATTACTGGGATATTGTCTCCATGTTCTTTAATAAGATATTCTTTTTTGTGAAGTCCTATTCCATGTTCACCAGTAATAGTTCCTTTTAATTCTAATGTCTTCTTAATTAGTAAATCGCTGAACTCTCTAATCTTTTTGTAAGTTTCTTTTTTTTGAGGGTCATAGGGCAAAATCACATGAAAATTCCCATCTCCTAAATGTCCAACCATTGGAGCTCTTAGCCCAAATTTTTTTGTTTCCTCTTCAGCAAAATTTACACACTCAGTTATTTTTGAAATCGGAAGACATACATCTGTTGAATAAACTCTTCCATTTTTAATTAATGCTTTTACAGAATAATAAACATCCCATCGAGCTTGCCATAATTTGTTTCGTTCTGCTAAATCTTTAGCCCACTTAAAAGAGCTTCCATTATTGTCATTAGATATTTCTTCAACAACTTTTATATTTTCCTTAT
>CACJUZ010000018.1 GCA_902596745.1 uncultured Pelagibacteraceae bacterium
GAGAGAGGATTTGTTGAAAAGACTTCAGCTACTATTATGATGTTATTAGGTTTTCTTATTGTAATGAACTTTATAGCTGTTTATCTTAGACAAAAATTTGAAAAAAAATGGAATTAAAAAACTCAAATATAAAAATAAAATCTAAAAATTTAAATGTTTATTACGGTAATAAACAAGCATTACATAATATTAATTTAGAAATTAATAATAAAGAAGTCACAGCTTTAATAGGTCCTTCTGGATGTGGAAAGTCTACTTTTATAAGATGTATCAACAGAATGAATGATACAATAGATATTTGTAGAGTAGATGGCTCAATAGAAATAGATGGTAAAGAAGTTAATGATAAAAATGTAGACGTTGTTACACTAAGAGAAAAAATTGGAATGGTTTTTCAAAAACCAAATCCGTTTCCAAAAAGCATTTACGATAACATTGCTTATGGCCCAACTATTCATGGAATAGGAGAAAAAAAAGATGAAATGGATAAGATTGTTGAAACAAGTTTAAAAAAAGCTGCATTGTGGGATGAAGTAAAAGATCGTCTGAATGAGCCTGGAACAGGTTTATCTGGCGGTCAACAACAAAGATTATGTATTGCAAGAGCTCTTTCGGTAAATCCAGAAGTAATACTTATGGACGAACCTTGTTCTGCATTGGACCCTATAGCAACTGCAAAAATAGAGGAGCTAATAGATGATTTGAAGAAAAGCTATACAATTGTTATAGTAACACATTCGATGGCTCAAGCTGTGAGAGTTTCACAAAAAACTGGTTTTTTCCATTTGGGAAAAATAATCGAAGTTGATACAACAGAAAAAATTTTTAAGAATCCAGCTAATAAAATGACACAAGATTATATAACAGGAAGGTTTGGTTAAATGTCAGATACTGGACATACAGTTAAGTCTTACGCAGAAGAAATGCAAAGTCTTAACGATGATTTGATAAAAATGGGTAGTCTTACCGAAAGTCAACTTGCTGACGCTATGGAGGCGGTAATTAAATTAGACAAAGAGTCCGTTGATAAGATTGTTCAAAACGATAGCAAAATTAATGCACTACGAGCTGCTATAGACAATCAAATCACGACAGTATTAGTTAAACGAGCTCCTATGGCCGTTGATCTAAGAATTACTATTTCAACAATGAAAATCTCGCACGATTTAGAAAGAATAGGTGATTTAGCAAAAAGTGTTGCAAAAAAAGTCACTCCTTTGCCAATTGATTTGCCGGACGAACTTGTAAACAGTTTAAGAAGACTAGGTGATTTAGTCCAGAAGCAATTGAAAGATGTCTTAGACGCTTACTTAAATAATTCAAAAGATAAAGCCATAGAAATTTGGAGAAAAGATGAGCAAGTTGATGATTTAACTAATTTAGCAATGAATGAAGTAGCTAATTACCTTCAAAAAGATAAGAAAAATTTGGAAATGGCTACGCATCTACTATTTGTAACAAAAAATATTGAAAGAGCTGGAGATCACATTACAAATATAGCAGAGTCACTTTACTACTTAATCGAAGGTGAATATTTGGAAGGTGCTAGACCAAAAGGGAAACCTATAGATAGCTAATGAGCGTACATATTTTTGTTGTAGAAGATGAAAAGCCCATACAAACCCTACTGCGATATAATCTTGAAAAAGAAGGATTTAAAGTTTCCTCAAGTGAAAATGGCGAAGAAGCTTTATCTTTAATTAAAGAAAAAAAACCTGACTTGATCTTGCTAGATTGGATGTTACCCGATCTTTCAGGAATAAAAATTTGTCAGTATCTTAAGCACGATAAAAAAGTAAAAGATATACCTATTATAATGCTTACTGCCAAAGGTGAGGAAGAGGATAAGGTAAAAGGTTTAGAAAGTGGAGCAGAAGACTATTTAACGAAACCTTTTAGTTTTCCTGAGCTGCTCGCGAGAATAAAAGCCATGCTAAGAAGGGTAAAACCAACTGCAGTAAATGAAGAAATTATTTATTTAGATTTAAAGGTAGATAGAGTAGCTATGAAAGTTTATCGTCAAAATAAAGAAGTATCTCTTGGACCAAAAGAATTTAAGTTATTAGATTTTCTAATCACTCAGCCTAAGAGAGTTTATTCTCGAGAACAACTCCTAGAGCAAGTTTGGGGCGAGGATATAAATGTTGAATCAAGGACAGTTGATGTACATATTACAAGACTTAGACAAGCTATTAATATAGTTGGCTCAAAACCACTAATTCGTACAGTGAGATCTGCTGGATATTCTTTAGAAAATTAGCTGATAAAACCCAATTATAAATAAAGGTATTTGCAACCCAAAGTTTGTAAGTATTGCTTTATCTTTCGATAAAAAACCAGCTACAGTCCAGCCTACAACTCCAGCCCCGTGAAACATTATATTAATTGGATACATATTTAAGTTAGTTAATAAAATACCTGTTAAGACTAAAAAAGTGCTCAACCATTTAAGGTATTTTTTTATAAAATTCATATGGTTAGAATTTTGTTAACCTGCAGACTTAACTTTTTTCTCAATAAACTCTGGAACTTCATCATCCTTATCCAGAACATCCTCTTTTTGACCTTTAGGTTGAAATGCATATAAAACGTGTAATTTGCAATATGGAAAATCTTCTTCTGGCTTTCTACCGCAAAAATAAAAACTTTCTTCATTTGGATGACCTATTGGCCATTTACATGTGTCCTCAGATAATTCTTCTAAAGATTTAGGGTTTTCAGGTTCAAAGTTTTTATCTAGTAATATTGATTGAAATTTTTGTTTTCTCGTTAGCGGTTGTTGAGAAGGCCTTCTTTGAATTTTATTCTGACCCGAACTAGCTCCTGAAGTATGTGAGCTTTTAGAAGGAGCTCTTGCTTCTAAATTTAATCTATGGGCTTTTCCAATTACCGCATTCCTTGTTGTGTCTCCAAGCATCTCAGCAATTTGACTAGCGGTATGACCTTTTTTCCAAAGTTCCTTTAATTTTTGTACTTTTTCGTCAGTCCAGCTCATAATTCAACTTATACTATATATAGTAGATTAGTAAAATATAATTACAGTATTTAGTGTTTGTAGGGCTTTTTCAAACATAAAAAGCCTATAGTCTGAGGGTAACTAGAGTTTTACACAGTTTTTTCATAATTTAAAGTTATAAGACTATTGATGGTTGAAATATCTGGAAAATATAAAATTGGAACAAGAAGATTTGGTTCAATAAATTGGATAGGTGCTTGGACACTTTATAAAAAAGAAGTGTTAAGATTTCTTATTGTTTGGATACAAACTATATTTTCTCCACTCATCACATCTCTTTTATTTCTATCAGTATTATCTTTAGCAATAGGCAATGATAGAGGAGATGTTTTAGGTGTACCGTTTATTGTCTTTCTTGCACCAGGTTTAATAGCCATGCAAATTATTCAACAAGCTTTTTCCCATTCATCATCCTCATTTATGATAGGAAAAATTCAAGGAAATATTGTAGATTTAGTTTATGCGCCTTTATCTGCTGGCGAAGTTACCTTAGCTATTACTCTAGCATCTGTTACAAGAAGTGTACTTATTGCGATTATCTCAATATTAGTATTTTATTTTTTTATTAATTTTGAAATTAAAAATTTTATTACTTTGATAGCTTTTACTTTTTTGTCTGCATTTTCTCTCGGAGCTTTAGGAATAATCGCAGGGCTTTGGGCTGAAAAATTTGATCATATGGCTACGGTAACTAACTTTATAATAATTCCTTTATCGTTTTTATCAGGCACTTTTTATTCTATAGAAAAATTACCTGAAACATTACAAATCATTAGTAAAGCAAACCCATTCTTCTACATGATAGATGGTTTCAGATACAGTTTTTTAGGACAATCAGATGGCTCTATTTTTTTTGGACTAGTTTATTTATCAATCTCAAGTTTATTGATATGGTTTGTTGCATATATTTTGTATAAAAAAGGATATAAAATTAAATCTTAAACATGAGTGCTATTTTACAAACATACAATAGAAAAAAGATATCTTTTAAAAGAGGCAAAGGTTCTTACCTTTATTCAAATAATGGAAAAAAATATTTAGATTTTGTTCAAGGAATTGCAGTTAATAGCTTGGGTCACAGCCACCCTCATTTGATCAAAGCTGTAAATTCACAATCAAAGAAGCTTTGGCATGTTTCTAATGCATTTAATATTCCAGAACAAGAAAAACTTGCAAAAAGATTAACTCAAAAAACTTTTGCAAATTTTGTTGCGTTTCAAAATTCAGGAGCTGAAGCGACTGAACTAGCAATTAAAATTGCAAGAAAATATTTTCACTCTAAAGGAAAACCAAACAAAAATAGAATTCTTTGCATAAATAACAGTTTTCATGGAAGAACTTTGGCTACAATTTTTGCAAGCAATAGTAAAAAAATGACAGAGGGATTTGGCCCAAAAGTTGCTGGTTTCGATCATTTTACATTTGGTAATCATAAAGATTTAGAAAAAAAAATTACAAAAAAAACTGCTGCAATAATGATTGAAACAATAATGGGGGAGGGTGGAATAAAAGTTATTCCAGATTTTTGCTTAAAAGGCCTTAGAAAGCTTTGTAATAAAAAAAAGATACTCTTAATTCTGGATGAAGTTCAATGTGGAATAGGAAGATCGGGTAAATTTTTTGCTTTTGAATACGCCAATATAAAGCCAGACATTGTGCCAATTGCAAAAGGTATAGGTGGCGGATTCCCAATTGGCGCCTGCTTAGTAAATAAAAAAGTTGCATCTACAATGAAACCAGGTTCCCATGGAACAACATTTGGAGGGAATCCTTTAGCAATGAGTGTAGGTAATGCAGTGTTAGATGTAATTTTTAAAAAGAATTTTTTAAAAAATGTTAGAAGTATAAGCAGATATTTCAAAGCAAAATTAAATAATATTCAACTTCAAAATCAAAAAGTAATTAAAGAAGTAAGAGGAACTGGTTTGTTATTAGGACTAAAGGTAAAAGTAAACCAAGCAAAATTTATTGAAAAATTAATGAAAGAAAAACTGCTTACCATCAGAGCTGCAGAAAATGTAGTAAGAATATTACCTCCTTTAAATGTATCAAAAAAAGAAATTGATCAAGCAGTGACAATTATTAATAAAGTATGTAAGAGTTATAAATGAAAAACTTTTTAAATATTTCTGATCATTCCTCATCTTTACTTAGAAGTATAATTGACGAAGCTAAAGATAGAAAAAACGAAAGACAAGGTCAGAGCAAATCCTCCATAGATAAAGACAAACCTTTAGATGGAAAATCAATGATAATGATTTTTGAAAAGCCATCTACAAGAACGAGAATATCTTTCGATTTAGCCATTAGGCAATTAGGAGGCTCATCGACAATTCTAAATCCAGATGGAATACATTATGGCAAAGGAGATGAGAGTTTAAAAGACACTGCTAGGGTTTTATCTGAATATGCTGATATTCTTATGATAAGAACTTCTTCACATAAAAACTTAGAAGAATTCTCAAAATATTCAAAAATACCTGTGATCAATGGGTTGTCAGATCAAAGTCATCCTTGTCAGGTTATGTCTGATATTCTTACGTTTGAGGAAAATAATGGTAATATAGAAGGGAAAACTATCTCTTGGATTGGTGATGGAAATAATAATATGTCTAACTCATTTATAGAGGCAGCTGTAAAATTTAAATTTAGTTTAAAAATTGGGTGTCCAAAAAAATATAGTCCCAATAATAAGATATTAAGGTGGGCGTCAAACAATAAAACTAAAATTTTCGTAACAACAGATCCTAGAGAAGCTGTGAAAGATGCTGATTGTATCATGACTGATAAATGGGTTTCGATGAATGATAAAGTAAACAAAAAAGCAAAAAAAAAATCTCTTAAGGATTACCAGGTTAATAAAAAACTTTTCAAACTTGCTAAAATGGAGTGCATATTTATGCATTGTCTTCCTGTTGGAAGAGGAGAAGAGGTTACAGACGATATAATTGATGGAAAAAAATCAGTAGTTTGGCAACAAGCCAACAACAGAGTTCATGCACAAAAAAGTATTATCAATTGGTGTTTAAACTAAGGTAACGCTTTAGGACTAGAACTTTTTGAGTTCATATATAAAATAACTGATGCTCTATCTTTCTCTTTTCTTAATCCCGCAAAAGCCATTTTAGTTCCTTTAATATAAGCTTGTGGCTTAATTAAATAAGAATTCATTTCTCCAAAAGTCCATTCCTTAGCATATGCCTTCATAGCCTTAGAATAATTATAATCATCTATTGCTCCTGCTTTTCTACCTATTACACCCCAAAGATTTGGACCAATTTTATTTTTTCCATCCGCAGCTATCATGTGGCAAGCAGAACATTTTTTAAAAACCTTTTCTCCATGCGCCACATCACCCATAGCTAATAAAGCCTTTATATCTACAGGTGCATCAACCTTTACGGTTTTTGCCGAAACTTCTTGACTAGAAGTGTCCTGATCAATGCCTTCTACTTTGTAGGCAGACAATTTAGGTTTTTCGACATAAAAAAGGATATCAACTATTTTACCTATACCTATAACTATTAGCGCTGTAAGCAGAATAGCGGCAATGATTTTATTTATTTCAAAACTATCCATATCTTGATAAGTATTTTAAACATATAACACGAGTTTGAAAAAAAAACTCTATTTTAAAATGCTTTTTTGCGTCTTTTTAGCCGCATAAATATATGACTGATAAAGTAATTATTATTCCAACTAGGCTAGAGGCAAAAAGATTACCTAATAAGCCTTTAAAAAAAATTAACGATAAAGAGATGATACTTCATGTATATGAGGCTGCAAAAAAAGCAAATATTGGTGATGTCATAGTTGCATCACCTAATCAAAAAATTTGTGAACTAATATCTTCAGCACAAGGAGTTTGTGTAAAAACACAATCTAATCATGAAACAGGAACAGATAGAATATTTGAAGTTTTTGACAAATTTTTAAACAAGAAACCCAAGATTATAATTAATTTGCAAGGCGACATGCCAAACATAGATCCATCTGCAATTAAAATGTTATCAAATTATATGAATAAAAACATATGTGATATAGCAACTTTAGCTAGTAAATTTAAAGACCTTAAAGAAATTGAAAATATCAATAATGTTAAGGTCACAACAAATAAATTGCTATCTAATAATGAATTCGATGAGGCAAGAGATTTTTTTAGAAAGAACGGAAATAATAAAAAAATGCATTTATATCATCACATAGGAATTTATGCCTTTACTAAAGAAGCGTTATTGAGGTATGTAAACCTTGATAGAACAAAAAAAGAATTAGATAGAAATTTGGAACAACTTCGAGCGCTTGAAAACAAAATGAAAATTCATGTTGGTTATACGCCTTCTTCACCTCTCAGCATAGATACAGAAGAAGACTTGAGGAATATTCAGGAGTTAATGAAAAGATGAAAAAAAACAAAGTAGCATTTCAAGGTGAATTAGGAGCTTACTCCCATATTGCAATTAATGAACTATTTGAAAATCCTGAAATAAAAACATGTGCGACATTTGAGGAGACATTCAAAGTGGCATTTGAAAATGAAGACTATAAAATAGTCATACCTCTTGAGAATTCATTAGCAGGTAGGGTTGCAGATATTCACTATCTTTTACCAAAATATAAATTACAAATTCATGCTGAGCATTTTCAGAAAGTTGAACATAACCTTATATCTAGAAATAATTCAAAATTAGAGGACATAAAGTATGTTCGAAGTCATGCCCAAGCAATTGGACAATGTCAAAAAATAATTATGGAAAATAAATATAAAACTATTATTTCTGCAGATACTGCTGGATCTGCAAAAGAACTTGCTGATGGAAAAGATAACTCTATAGCAGCTATAGCATCTAAACTTTCAGCTGAAATATATAAGCTTAAAATTCTTAAAGAAAATATCGAAGATGAAAAGGGGAACGTAACAAGATTTTTGATTATGGGAAAAAATGTGCAACAACCAGATTATAAAAAAGGAAAAAAATATATTACAACTTGTATTTTTAGATTAAAGAGTGAACCTGCTGCACTTTATAAATCTCTAGGAGGATTCGCTACCAATCAAGTAAATATGACAAAGCTAGAGAGTTTTTCTGTAAAAAATACTTTTGCTCAAACTAACTTTTATTTAGATTTTGAGGGTCATCTCGAGGAAAAATCTGTTCAAAACGCCATGGAAGAACTTGGTTTTCATACTGAAAGCTTAGATATTTTGGGCGTTTATGAAGCATCAAATTTTAGGCAAAATTAGTCCACAAAAATAAATTCTACTCTTGTAGTCATCAAAAGTATCTTGATATAATCAGTTTGAGGTTGGCATCAGGTGGATGTTTCATTAACCCGGTCAGGTCTGAAAAGAAGCAGCCGTAGTGAAAACTATTCAGGTTGTTGCCTGCCTCTTTAAAATGAAAAATTATAAAATTTTAGCACTTAAATATAGACCTCAAGAATTTCAAGACTTAATTGGTCAAGAAGTATTGTCTAAAACAATAACTAATGCAATTAAGATTGGTAAAACACCTAATGCATATTTATTAACTGGTATAAGAGGTGTAGGAAAAACCACAACTGCTCGATTGATAGCGAAGGCACTTAATTGTGAAAAAAATGATTGCAATCAACAAAACATGTGTAATTCATGTAAAGAGATCACTAGTTCAAGTCATATCGATGTTTTAGAGATGGATGCGGCATCTAAGACTGGAATAGATGACGTGAGAGACTTAATTGAAAATTCAAAATATAGCCCAACCAGTGCAAAGTATAAAATATTTATTATTGACGAAGTTCATATGTTATCGAAACAAGCTTTTAATGGATTATTAAAAACATTAGAAGAACCTCCACAAAGTTTAAAATTTATTTTAGCAACAACAGAGGTTAAAAAAATTCCTATTACTATTCTTTCTAGATGTCAAAGATTTGATCTTAAGAGAGTAAGCATTGATGAAATCTTTAAACATTTAGAAGGAATAACGAAAAAAGAGAAAGGAAATATCTCATCAAAAGCTTTAAGGATCATCGCACAAGTATCAGAGGGTTCAGTAAGAGATGCTATATCATTACTAGACAGGGCAATTACATATCAAAATGTTAATTCAAAAAATCAGATAGACGACCAAGATTTAAGAAATATGTTAGGACTTGCTGACAAGAGTAAGGTTATTAATCTTCTTAAAGAAATATTTAAGGGAAATTCAGTTAAAGCGATTAGTATCCTTAAAGAACTTTTTGTTCAAGGAATTGATGCGAAATATCTTTTAAACGATGTACTTGAAATACTAAGTTTGATGAATAGAAAATTAAGCTTGGGGTCAATTGAAAACGACAAAGTTATACCTGAGGAGGAAATCAACTTAATTAATGAGATTTCAAATGGTATCAGCATTGAAGATATAGGTCTTTTCTGGCAATTTACTCTAAAAACTATTGACGATCTTAGAATAGTAAATGATGATGAAATTACTTTAGAAATGTATGTTATGCAATTAATACATCTTAAAGGAATAAGAACT
>CACJUZ010000019.1 GCA_902596745.1 uncultured Pelagibacteraceae bacterium
CAAATTCTTCTAAATAAATTGAAGCCATAATTGCTATCGGAAATGACAGTAATAAACAAATTACAATAGTAAAAAATGACCCCATTAAAGATCCGCCTATACCTGCTAGTTCTGGATCTCTTGAATCTCCTTTTGAAAAGAAATAATCATTAAATTTCTTTCCAATTTTACCTTCTTCAACTAAATTGTCATAAATATTTAGTTGAAAGTTTGAAACTCTTCTTCTGTCCTCTGGCAAATCTCTAGGAAAATTACCCTTGTTAAGCTGATCAACATCATCTGAGGACGTTAGTTCAACACTTGCTATTTGATTAATTTTATCGGGATTTTTTATTAAATATCTTTTTATTTCATACTCATAATCTGGACTGAATAATCTTAAAACTTGTCTTTCTTCTTTTGAATCTTTACTAGGGTAAATCTTCAATAAGCTTTCTACGGATAAATCATAAAATTCTGCATTCTCTATTGATTTTTTTGTAATGGGTCCGTCTATTTCAAGAAGTTTAGAGTCAAAAGATATATCAACAGATATAGTGGTTCTACTAAATGCAGAGCTACCTTTTGAGGCAATATTCTGAATTAGAATTAATACAAAAATTAATGCTAAAGAGACTGACAAAAGACCATAAAATTTAAATCTTTTTTCTGAGTTATGTCTTTTTTTTAATCTTTCTTCTTTATTCATATTTTTCTCTATACTTTTTAACAACTCTAAGAGCTATATAATTTAAAAATAACGTTGCTACGAACAAAGTTAATCCTAAAGCAAACGCTGCCTGCGTTTTAGGACTGTCAAATTCTTGGTCTCCAACTAAAATCATTACAATTTGTGTAGTTATTGTTGTTGTGGACTCAAGAGGATTAATTGTTAAATTTGCAGCTAACCCTGCAGCCATTACAACTATCATGGTTTCACCTATGGCTCTTGAAACCGCTAACAAAATCGAACCAATAATACCTGGTAAAGCAGCAGGAATTATTACTTTTTTAATTGTTTCAGATTTTGTTGCGCCAACAGCATAAGATCCGTCTCTTAGTGACTGAGGAACTGAGTTTATCACATCATCTGAAAGAGATGATATGTATGGAATAATCATTATACCCATTATTAACCCAGCAGCTAAAGCACTTTCTGATGAAACAGTTAAACCTAGACTTTCGCCAATAGACCTAAAAAAAGGGCCAACAGTTAATGCAGCAAAGAAACCATAAACAACTGTTGGTATACCAGCTAAAATTTCAATTATTGGTTTCGAATATTTTCTAACTTTTGTACTAGCGTATTCTGCTAAATAAATTCCTGAGAACAATCCTATAGGAACTGCAACACACATAGCAATAAAAGCTATAAAAGCTGTTCCTGCAAAGAGTGGTACTGAACCGAATGCATCTTTTAATTCTAAATATTCCTCAGGGGTAATAGTTGAGGCATCTCTTACGAACGCTCTTTGAGGACTCCAGGACGTTCCAAAAATAAAATCAAAAAGATTTATTGTAGAAAAAAACTTTAAGCTCTCAAACAATAAAGAAAGTATAATTCCTAAAGTGGTTAAAATAGCCATTAAAGAAGACACAAATAATAATCCTTTTAAAATTAGCTCAACATCATCTCTGGCTTTGTTGTTAGATTTAACTTTTTTAAATGCATACGAAGTTGAAAAAACCAAAACAGAGGCTAATAAAGCTATTTTAGAGTTATAGGCAATATTGTTTAATGATGTATATCTTTCAGCTGCAATTTTAATATCATTCGTTATTTCTCCAGTAAAATTCCCGTTAAAAAAAGACAATGTTTGCTCATAAAATAAATCTTTCGACTCTACGTTAGAAAAATTGTTTAAAATAAGAATTTTTATAATTGTCGGTTCAAATAAGGACCAAAGTGAAAGAATTATTAGAGCTGGTAAACCACACCAAACAGCTAAATAATATCCATAATAAGATGGAAGAGCATTAAGTCTAATTTTATTTGTGGTAATTAATTTTCGTGCCTCTGAACGACCAAAATAATAGCTAGATAAACTGAATAATACTATTATCGTTAAAATTAATATATTCATCAAGGAAGGTGTAGATGAGTAGTGTTACAGTTTTGTTAAATGTTTAAACTTATAATTGAGATCAAAAAAAAAGGCCGAAAAATCGGCCTTTTTTCATTAATTAACAAACGATTAATTTAATTTTATTGTGACTAGATCTTTAGCTGCAGTTCTAGTTATTTTGTATTTATCACTGGCTAATGGCACTAAACCAATATCAGTTAAATAACCTCTTGAACCCATTGCTTTTTTTGATGTGAACTCAACCAAAAACTCTTTTAAACCAGGCACTACACCTACATGCGCTTTTTTAACATAAAAGAATAGTGGTCTTGCTATTGGATAAGAGTAATCTTGAATTCCTTCTAAAGAAGGTTTTACTCCATTTACAGCAGCTGCTTTAATTTTATCTTTGTTTGCTAAAAGATAACTGTATCCAAAAAAACCATAAGCATCTGGATTGGCTGCAAGTTTTTGAACAATCAACGTATCATTTTCACCTGCTTCTACTGCATAACCATCTTCTCTCATTTTTGCGCATTCTTTTTTAGCTTTTTTACCATTAGCTTCATGTAAAGATTTTGCTGCTTTTGTGCATCCTTTAACCATAACTAAAGAATTCCAAGCATCTCTTGTTCCTGAAGTTGGGGGTGCTATAAGAATTTCGATTTTTTTACTTGGTAAACTTGAGTCGATATCGCTCCATTTTTTGTATGGATTTTCAACTAATTTTCCATTTACATCAACTTTAGCAGCTAATGCTCTCCAAAGTTGCTCTTTTGTAAAATCTGCATCTTTTGCTTTAACAGAGTGTGAAAAAGTTATTCCATCATTTCCTACAACAACTTCGATGATGTCTTTAACTCCATTTTTCTCACAAAGAGCTTTCTCTTTAGTCTTAATAGCTCTTGATGCATTAGTAATATCTGGATGATTTACTCCAATTCCTGCACAAAATAATTTCATGCCTCCACCTGTACCAGTACTTTCAATTACTGGTGTCTTATTACCTTTTTTACCAAACTGCTCGGCTACTACTGTAGCGTATGGATAAACTGTAGAAGAACCAACTATTTTAATTTGGTCTCTTGCATTAGCATATGATGCGAAAGAAAAAATTGCTATAATTGCAATTATATTTTTTAATGTTTTCATACTTTTCTCCTTTTAATTAACTTTCGAAGATATATGTCGCTGCAATTAAGGTAATATTAAAGAATTATTAAACTTTTGTTACAAAGCTAACTTTTTAGTTGTAGATATTAGTTTTTAGGAAAATTGAGTGAAATTTGAGTACCATTTCCCTCTTCACTTGAGATATCTATTTCACCTCTGTGTTGATTAACAATATGTTTAACAATTGCTAATCCAAGGCCAGTGCCACCAACCTCTTTACTTTTTTCTGGATTTACTCTGAAAAATCTTTCTGTAACTTTTGGAATATGTTCTCTCGGAATACCAATGCCTTGGTCTTTTATAATAACATCAATATTATTTTCATTTGTTTTAACGAGTATATTAATCTTAGTATTTTTCTCACTATATTTAATTGCGTTATCTATTAAATTATTAAAAACCTCTGTTAGTCTATTTCTATCGCCCTTAAATTCTGTATTTTTATTTTCTGTTTCAATTTTACAAGTAATACTATTTTTTTGAAGCAGATCCTTATGTAAATCAACCGAATGTTTTATAATTTCATCTAAAACAACATTGTCGTTAGGCCTTATATGTTCTTGAAGTTCAATCCGAGATAAAGAAAGTAAGTCATTCACTATATTTTCCATTCTAGCTGCTTGTTGCATTATCAATGGCATAATTTTTTTTTGATTTTCCTTATCATTTTTTGCAGCTCCATCATTAATGGTTTCAAGACCCATTTTAATACTTTGTAAGGGAGTTCTTAATTCATGTGAGACATTTGCTACAAAATCAGACTTAAGTTTTTGAGCTTTGATGATGTCTGTAAAATCTTTGAAAAAAATTATTACTGTTTCTTGAGCATTAAAGATATTTTTAGGTCCTGGCATAACACTTACTTTATAATACTGATAATTAGGTTTTTTTGTTTCTACATCTATTGTTGAGCTAGATTTATCGTTAAGAGATTTTTGAATATTATCTAGTAATTCTGGGTCCCTAATAATGCTTGAGATATTTTGATCTAATATATTTTCACCAAATCGTTTTTTTGCATTTAAATTTGCAAAACATATTGTTTTAGTTTTATCAATTACCAAAACTTGATCTATAAGATCGTTCAAAAAATTCAGCTCTTCAGTTTTACTCAAATTATTTTTCCTCTTTGTCTTTATTCTTTATTTCTTCATAAAGATTTTTAAGATCTTCCTCTGATAAATTTTTATCTTTTAACTTGTCTAAAATCTCCTCATCTTCTTGACTAACATTTTCATTTCTTTGCTGCTCTTTTACTTCGCCTCTAGCATCAAATCCAGCTTTGATAAATTTTGCAGAAACTAGAATAACAACAATTGCAATAATTACAGCTAACGATAAAAATATTAATGTCATCATGATTTAAGTTTTCCTAAAGTGTTTAAGAGAATAACTCCAACAACAATAAATCCTATTCCTAGTATTCCGTAAATGTTTGGAGTTTGTTGGTATTTAAAAATACCAAATAACGTTACTGCTGTAATAGTGAGCGCTCCGTAAGTTGCATAAGTAAATCCTACAGGAATTACTGACATAGCTTTTGATAAACAGAAAATACAAAAAATTATGCTCAAGATGCAAAATAAAGTTGGGTTAAATTTAGTAAAACCTGCAGTTGTTTTTAAAAAACCGTTTGAAAGTATCCCGCTAGCAATGGCTAGAATTAAAAAAATATAACCTGAAAATAAACTTAAACTTTTCATTTTGCTTTTGCGAATTGCCCTCCATCACGATAACGCCATAACCATTTTTCCATAGCTTGTTCAACGTCTTTTGGATTTATCTCTAAATCACTAATTGTAAGTTCTTTATTAGAAACAACGTTATCAGCTTCTGACAAAATTTCACATTGATCTCTCGTTAAAACTGGTGGGATCGGTAATAAGCTTAATATCGAACTTTGTATTTTGGCTATCGTCATAGGCATCTCTATAACAAATCTTTTTTTATTAATAGTTTTCATTATAGATTTTACCATATCACCGAAACTTATTACTGTAGGGCCACCTATCTCGTAAATTTTTCCCTCATTCTTTTTTGTTTGTATAGCTTTAACTATAGCATCAGCAACATCCGTTACCATTATTGGTTGAAATTTGTAATCTATTCCCACAATTGGAATTATTGGTGAAAAACTTAATTTAGAAAATAAATTAGTAAAATTATCTTCAGGTCCGCATACAACACTTGGTCTTATAACAACTGTGTTTTTGAAATTCATTAGAGATTTTTCTTCTCCAGCAAATTTAGATCTTTGATATGCAGATTTTGAATCTTTGTTAGCTCCTATTGCGGAAACATGAATATATTTTTTTACTTTATGCTTCTCACATAATCTTGAAATGATATCGGGGATATCAGAGTGAATTTTTGTAAATTTTTGCTTTCTGTTTTCAAACAATATTCCAATTAAATTAATGACCACATCTGAATTACTGATAGCTTCTTCTATTTTGTCAAAATTGTTTGAGTTGAAATCAATTAACTCTACCGATCCTGGAGGGGCTTGAGTCTTAAGATAACCTTTTTGAAAGGCTTTTCTAGTAGGAATGATGCATCTGAAGTGTTTATTCGTCAAATTTCGAACAAGATATCGTCCTATAAATCCACCACCGCCAAGGATTGTTGCTATTGGGTAATTGTTCATGGTAATTAGATAATATGGTAAAAATTCATAGATTAAAAGGCGACATTACTCCCAAAATAGCTAGTTCATTTAAAGGAAGTATTGCAATCGATACAGAAGCTACCGGCCTTAAGATTCCTGAAAGAGATAAACTTAGTTTAATTCAAATTTGCGGTGAGGATGGAGAAGTTTATATCATTCAACCTGATCGAAATAATTACAAAGCTCCAAACTTGGTTTCTTTGTTAGAAAATGAAAAAATTTTAAAAATAGGTCATTTCTTAAGATTTGATAAAAATGCTTTAGAGTATTTTTTAAAGTGTAAAATGAAAAATATTTTTGATACTAAAATTGCATCTAAAGTTGTGAGAACTTATACCGATCAACATGGTTTAAAAAACTTAGTTTTTGAATTTTGCAATAAAAATTTGGATAAAAGACAAGGTAGTTCAGATTGGAATAAAGACTTGGATGAGTTAACTGATAAGCAGTTAGAGTATGCAGCAGGTGATGTTATTTATTTACATAAAATTAAAGCACAATTAGAAAAGATGCTAGTAAGAGAAAAAAGAATGGATCTATTTAAAAGATGTATAAGTTTTTTAGACACAAGAATTGAGTTAGATCAGAATGGTTTTAAATTTGATATTTTTGAACATTAATGAAAAAAATTAGTTTTATAAAATTAGCTAAAAAATCTGCAGCAAAACAAATATCGGAACTTAAAAAAATTAATAAAGTTTTTAATAATTCATTTGTGAGGGCTGTTGAAAGTATCTACCAATGTAAAGGTAAAGTAATTTGCGCTGGTGTAGGAAAATCAGGATTAATAGCTAGAAAAGTATCAGCAACTTTGTCTTCGGTTGGTATATCTTCATTTTTTTTAAGTCCGAGTGAGGCTAATCATGGTGACCTTGGACAAATAGATAAAAAAGATTTGCTTTTAGTTTTTTCTTATTCAGGAAATACGACTGAGCTTACAAATATTTTAAAATATGCAAATAGATTTAATATTAAAATAATTGGTGTTGCCTCTAAACCAGATAGTACACTTATAAAAGCAAGTGATATTAAAATATTGATTCCTAGTGTAAAAGAAGCGGACCCGACAGGAATGGTGCCGACATCAAGTACTAGCATTACTTTACTATTAGGAGATTGCTTAGCTATAGCTTTGATGAATAAAATTAAATTTTCCAAAGAAAAGTTCAAAGTATTCCATCCTGGCGGAAATATTGGTCAAACTCTTCTCCTAGTAAAAGATATTATGGTATCTGGTTCAAAAATACCAAAAATTAAAATTACAAGTAATATAACTGAAGCTTCAAGTAAAATTACAAAGTATAATTTAGGCTTAGCTGTCATTATGAAAAAAAATATTGTTGAAGGAATATTAACTGATGGTGATGCTAGAAGAAGCTTTAGATACAATTTAAAATCACAAAATTTAAAAAAAATAATGAATTCAAACCCTGTTTTTATTTCTGAAAATTCATCAGCATCAAAAGCCTTGGCGATTATGAATAAAAAAAAAATAACTAGTCTACTCGTAACGTCGGAAAAAAATATAAATAGTAAAAATAGAAAAAAAAAACTTAAGGGTATCGTGCATATACATTCAATATTAAAATTTGGAATAAAATGAGCTATAGAAAAAAAAGGTTAATTTTTATCCAAACTGTCCTTTTCCTAGCAGCATTATTATTGCTCTATATATTTTATTATCAAGATAATGTTTCAAAACAGCCAATAGTTAAAGTAAAAACTGAAAATGAAAATTTAGAAAAATTAGGAGAGTCAAATTTTTTTGAAGACATAGAATACAAAGGAATCGATGCAAACGGGAACAGATATTTGTTAAAATCCAAAATTGCTTCCTTTGACGAAAAAAGTCCAGAATTAGTAAATATGATAGGAATGAATGCAACATTTTATTTTAAAGATGGAACAATTCTTGAGATAACGGGTAAGACAGGAATGTACAATAATAAGACTAACGACATGCAGTTTAGAGAAGATGTAAAAGTAGAACAGGCTGAAAACAGAATATTTGCTGATAATTTAGATTACTTTAATTTAAAAAAGTTAATAAAAGTATATGGCAATGTAATTGGAAAAAGTTTAGATGGAAATTTTTATTCAGATATTTTAAACTTAAATATTGATACTCAATCGGTTGATTTTTTAATGAATAATAACGAACAAGTAAAAATAAATTTAACAAAATGAAAAAAGGTTTTAGAATTATCAAATTTAAAAAGAATAAGCCTATTTTTGAGCTTAAAGATATAAGTAAATCTTTCGATGGTAGACCAATTTTAAAAAAAATTTCGATGGAAATGCACCCAGGAGAGATTGTTGGATTATTAGGACCAAATGGATCTGGAAAATCAACTTTATATAATATTATAATTGGTCAACACATGGCTGACAAGGGAAAAATTTTAATAAATAGTAAAGATATTTCTGAAATTCCTATTCATGAAAGAACAAAAAGAGGCTTGGGGTATTTAAGTCAGCAAAGAAGTGTTTTTAATATGTCAGTTTATAATAATTTACTTGGAATTTGTCAGTTGACAATAAAGAGTGCAGATGAACAAAGAAGAATGACTGAAAAATTATTGGATGAATTTAATCTTCAACATTTAAGGACATTAAATAGTAACGTATTATCTGGTGGAGAAGTGAGGAGGTTAATGATGGCTAGAATTATGATTAATAAGCCTAAAGTAATTTTATTAGATGAACCTATGGCCGCTTTAGACCCAATAGTTGTTCAAGATATTCAAAAATATATTCTTAAGATCCAATCTTATGGATGTTCAATTCTAATTACTGATCACCAAGTTAGAAATCTTTTTGATATTGTCGACAGAGCATATGTACTTGGTGAACAATCTATAATTGCAGATGGAACACCAAGTGAAATCTTAAAATCATCAAAAGCGATACAGCTATATTTTGGTAATCAGTATTCTTCAAATTAATGCCTACAAAAAAATTCTCTCTATTTATTAAAGAGCCTATTAAAGACTT
>CACJUZ010000020.1 GCA_902596745.1 uncultured Pelagibacteraceae bacterium
TGGGTTCATACAATGCGAAGAATGCATCAAAGTTAAATTTTGGAAATTCTGGAACACTTGCAAGATTAATTATTGGAATAATTACATCTACACCTAATTTAAGTTTAAAAATATTTGGTGACAAATCTTTGAATAAAAGAAGTATGAAAAAATTGATTAATTTAATGTCTCAATTTGGAGCAGAATTTTATCCAAAAAATAAATTTTTTTTTCCTTTACGTATTTCCTCTTCTAATTATCCAATAGGAATATCTTATGAGTCTGGTACTTCTGCTCAGCTTAAAAGTGCTGTAATCTTAGCTGGCCTCAACTCTTACGGTGATACAGAAATAAAAGAAAAACTCAAAAGCAGAGATCATACAGAAAATATGTTAAAGAAAAACATTAATGCTATTAAATTAAAATATGGCAAAATAAAAAAAATTAAAATTTTTGGAAAACAAAGTTTAAATAATTTTTCTATTAACGTACCAGGAGATCCCTCTTCTGCAGCCTTTTTTACAGCTTTAACATTGCTTAAAAACAACTCAAGCCTTGAAATTAAAAATATAGGATTGAATCCTACTAGAATTGGGTTCTACATGCTTTTAAAAAAGTGTGGGGCCAGGATCGCATTTGTAAATAAAAGAAGAGTAAATAATGAAAAAATTGGGGACATAAAAATTAAAAGTAGTAAACTTAGACCTATTCGTGCATCAAAAGAATACTATTTAAATACAACAGATGAATATCCAATTTTATTTATTATTTCTGCATTTATAAAAGGTAAATCTATATTTTCAGGAATTTCAGATTTAAAAAATAAAGAAAGTGATAGAATTGGAGAAATGCAAAAAATTTTAAAACAGCTTGGAGTATATTCTAAATATCAAAAAAACAAATTAATTATAGTTGGAAAGAAATTTGATAAAAATAGAATAAAAAAAATTAAAGTTCCAGCATTAGGTGACCATAGAATTTGTCAATCCGCAGCTATACTTGGGTTATTAAGTGGTTTAAAAATTGAAATTAAAAATTTTGAAACAGTGAGAACTTCTGCTCCAAGTTTTTTAAAAATTGTTAAACAATTAGGTGGTTCGTTTGAAAAAAAAAATATCTAAAAATTTAGTAATTAGTTGTGATGGAGGAGCAGCAAGTGGAAAAACAACGGGTGCAAGATTAATTTCGAAAAAGTATAATTTAAAATTTCTCTCTTCAGGTTTACTTTATAGATATGCAGCTTTTCTTTTACTTAAAACAAAAATCAAAAATAAAATATTTTTTTTGAGAAAAAAATTTAATAATTTAAATTATAAAAAATTAAATAAAATTAATTTACACTCTCCAAGAATTTCTGAATATAGTGCTATTATAGCAAAAAACAAAGATGTAAGAAAAATTTTAAAAAATTATCAAATTAAATTTTCAAAAAAATATAAAAATTGTTGTATTGAAGGAAGAGATATTTCTACAAAAATTCTTCCAAATTCGGACCTAAAATTTTTTTTCATATGCAATATTGATACAGCCGCTTTAAGAAGGTTCAAAGAGCTTAAAAAAAAGTCAAAAAATATAAAGCTAAAAGATGTAAAGCGAGCTTTGCAAACACGCAATAAACTTGATAAACAACGCAAAATTTCACCTTTACTTAAACACAGAAATTCTATAATTGTAAATTCGCAAAAATTAAATAAAAAGGAAATGATTGAAAAAATGTCAAAACATATAGAAAAAGTGTTAAATATTTAATATGTCCTCTAAACAAGAACAAAAGCAATCAATACCTAATCCTAAATTAAAAGAATTCCAGTCGTTACTTGATGAAGACTTCAAAGAAAGAAAGCTTAAAGAAAACGAAATAATTAAAGCAACAGTTACAGAAATAACAAAGAATTATGTTGTTGTTGACTGCAAGGCTAAAATGGAAGGTATGATACCCGTAGAAGAGTTTAAGTTTGATAAAGAGTTTGAAAAATTAAAAGTCGGTTCCACTGTTGAAGTATACTTAGAAAGAATAGAAAGTTTCAAAGGTGAAATAGTTATTTCTAGGGAAAAAGCCAAAAGAATGGTTGCGTGGAAAAAAATGGAAAAGATTTTTGAAACACAAGAGGAGGTTACTGGTTTTGTTACAGGGAAAGTAAAAGGAGGTTACGTTTGTACTGTAGATGGTCTTCCAACTTTTATGCCTTCATCTCAAATAGATGTCAGACCTCTTAAGAAAATAGATCATCTAATGAACGTTCCTATAAAAGTTATTGCAACTAGAATTGATAAAAAAAGAGGTAATGTGTGTACAAGCAGAAGGGCTGTGCTGGAAAAAAGTAAGAATGCAGAACTTAAAGAGGCTCTAAAAAATTTAAAGGAGGGTGATATAGTTGAGAACGCAAAAGTAAAAGCGACTACAGATTGGGGAATATTTTTGGATATTGATGGTATAGATGCATTGCTCCACGTGAGTGACTTATCTTACGGTAGAGTAAAAAAACCCTCTGACTTAGTTACAATTGGTCAAAATCTAAAAGTGAAAATCACTAAAATTGATAAAGCAACTAATAGAGTTTCAGCATCTGTAAAAGCATTAACTGAAGACCCTTATGAGAATCTTTCAAAAAAGTTTAAGATTGGAGAAATTTACGAAGGAACTTGTACTAAGCTAATGGATTATGGAGTATTTGTAAAACTTGAAGAAGGAATTGAAGGCTTAATTCATAATAGTGAATTATCTTGGCAAAATAGAAATGTTCAACCAAGTAAAGTTTTATCTCCTTCTCAAAATGTAAAAGTAAAAATAATTAATATTGATAAAGAGGCAAAAAGAATTTCTTTGTCTTATAAAGAAACTCTAGACAATCCATGGACAAAAGTAATGGACTCAGTTGGTCAAAAAGTAAAAATTAAAATAAAAAACATAACTGATAAAGCAATTTTTGGTGAACTTGATTCCGGCCTTGTTGGTATGCTTCATTATAAAGAAATTAATTTTGACGAAAAACAAGAAAATCTAGACAAGTATAAAAAAAATGACATTGTTGAAGTAAAAATAATAGAAGTTAAAGATGAAAAGATAAGATTCTCTAAAAGGGCTCTAGATAAAGATCCGTTAGATTGGTTTAAAGAAAATAACAAAAAAGTAGGAGATATTATTACGACTAGAATTCACGAGGTAATGAAAACTGGTGTAAAAGTATCTATCGATAATGAAAAGAAAATAATTGTATCAATTAGAAAAGCTGATCTAGCAAAATCCTCAGCTGATGCTAGACCAGAAGTATTCTCGCCTGGAAACGCTCTTGATGCAAAAATTACTGAATTAGACTTAGTAAAAAGAAGAATTAAATTAAGCGTAAAAGCGGCACAAATTGATGAGGAAAAAAGTCTAGTAGCAAAATTTGGAGAAGGAGCTACTAAATCCGGGGCAACTCTAAAAGGAATTTTCGAAAAAGCTTTAGGGAGAAAAAGTACAAAAAAAAAAGATAAGTAATTGTCTAAACCAGAAATAATTTTAAAACTAAAAAGCAAACATCCCAAAATCGATAAAAAAAGTCTTGAAAATATTTATGATACTTTTTTCAGTCAAATTGTTGAGTCTCTTTTAAATAAAAGATCCATAGAAATAAGATCTTTTGGAACTTTTTTTGTTAAGGAGATAAAAGAAAAAAAACAAGCTAGAAATCCGAAAACAGGAGAAACTATTTACGTACCAAAAAGAAATAAAATAAGATTTAGGGCTAGCAAAAAACTAAAAGAACTAATAAATAAGTGAATATGAAAAATATTTTTATAGCCTGTGACACAAGCAGTATTAAAAAAGTAAAAGAAATTATCGAACAATCACGGTTTAAACTAAAGGGTTATAAAATTGGTTATAAGTTTGGGTTAGAATTTTTCTATTCAAAAGACGGTAGAAAATTTTTAGAGAAATCAAAAGTAAAAAATTTATGGTTAGATGTGAAGTTATTCGATATTCCCAATACAAGTTCCGCAGCTATAAAGTCACTGAGAGATCTTAAAAATATTGCTTACATCACAGTTCATATTAGTGGAGGCTTAGTGATGTTAAAAACTATTAAAAAGATGGTGAAAAAACATAATGAGAAATTAAAGATTATAGGTGTAACAATTCTTACAAGTTTCTCTAATTCAACTATTAAAGGAGTAGGTCATACAAAATCAATAAAAAATTTAGTAAAAAAACAAGCTTTACTTGCTAGGAGCGCTAAAATAGATGGAGTTGTCTGTTCGGCACATGAAATAAAATTTATTAAAAAAATCTGCAAAAAAATGGAAATAATAACTCCTGGAATAAGATTTAAAGGAGAAAAGTTAAATGATCAAAAAAGAGTGATGTCACCAAAAGAAGCTTTTAATAATGGAGCAACATCTATAGTGATGGGTAGAAGTATTATTAAGGGAAATATAAAAAATAATATTCAAAAGTTGATTAAATCTCTTAGCTAATCCTATGAAGTTAAAAATTTGTGGACTATCAAATCCTAATGAGGTTACAACTTGTGTAGATAATAATGTAAATTTTTGCGGTTTTATACTTAACTACCCTAAAAGTCACAGGTATATCTCATACGAAAGAGCAAAAAGTTTATTAAGTATAAAGAGAAACAAAGCAGAGTACGTTGGAGTTTTAGTAAATCCAACTTTCAAAGAATTAGAAAAATTTTCAAATTTAAATCTAGATTATTTTCAATTATATGGTCAGTTCAATAGTAAATCTTTGATAGATATTAAAAATAAATTTGAAAAAAAAATAATCATTTCAATACAAATAAAAAATAAAGACGATATTAAAAAATATAAAATAGTAGAAGAAGGATCAGATATTATTCTATGGGATAGTACTGGTTATGAAAGAAGTTTGAGTTGGAATTATAGTTGGATTAAAGATATAAAAATTAAAGGAGAAAAAATGGTGGCAGGGAATATTACTAAAGATAAGCTTAAAAATTTATCAGAAATTGCGGATATTGTTGATGTCTCTGGTGCTTTAGAAACAAATAAAGTAAAAGATATCAAGAAAATAAAAGAATTTATATTTCTTATAAAAAAACTTAAAAATGAAAATTAAAAAAGGTATTCAATTAATTGACCAGCATGACAAAAATTTTATGTATGGTGGTAAATTTGGTGGTAATTTTATACCTGAAACACTAAAAAAACCAATAGATGATCTAACCAGCTTATTTGCAAAACTTAGAAAAGATAAAAAATTTTTAAAAGAGAGAGACTCATATTTTAAATCATATATAGGAGTGCCAACTCCTCTTATAAAATTAGAAAATTTGACTAATTATTTAGGTGGTGCGCAAATTTATGCAAAAGTTGTGTCTGAGGCTAATGGTGGGGCTCATAAAATATATAATGCAACAGTACACTGTCTAATCGCTAAAAAAGCAGGAAAGAAATTCATTGTTGGGGATACCGGAGCTGGATACGCTGGAAAAATGTTGTCAATGGCAGCAAAAAAATTTGGCCTAAAGTGTAAAATTTTTATGGGAGCTAAAGACATAAAGAGACAGAGACCCAATGTTGAAGCGATGAAAAAAAATGGCGCTACTATAGTTCCTGTTTTAACGGGAAGCCAAACTTTAGTTGACGCTGTAAGTGAGTGTATGAGGTATTGGGTTTCTAATTGTGATACTACACATATGTGTGTTGGTTCAACTGTAGGTCCAAACATTTTTATTAAGATATGTGCTTGGAGTACTGCTCAGATTTCAAGAGAACTTATCATACAATTAAAAGAAGAATTCGGAGAAATTCCCAAAAAAGTTAAGTTGCTTAATTGTGTAGGGGGTGGAAGTTCTGCTATGGGATTTTGGAATGAGTTTATGGATACTGATGCTGAATTTGTCGGTATTGAAGCTGGGGGTCCAAAAAATAGTAAGCTACATGCTGCTCCATTAACTAATGGATCTAAAATTGGAATTTTACATGGCGCCGCTCAATATGTGGTTCAAGATAAAGAAGGTCAAATAGGTTCGACTGAATCTATTTCAGCAGGATTAGATTATCCGGGCATTTCACCTTTACACTGTTTTTTAAAAGATACTAAAAGGGCCAGATATACTTCTGCTAGTGATGAGGATGCACTAAAAGCTTATCAATTAGTTTCTAAATTAGAAAATATATCGCCGTCTCTAGAGCCTTCTCACGCATTTCATGAGGCAATTAGGCTAGCACCGAAATTAAAATCCTCTGAAATTATAATAGTAAATTCTTGTGGGGATAGTCTTAAGGACAAAGACATAATACAAAAAAAATTAGGGTCATATATAAGATGAAATCTAAAATAAATCTTGCTTTTGAAAAGTGTAGTGAGGAAAAAAGACCAGCTTTAATCACATACACTGTTGCAGGTGATAACACTAAAACGAATTCTTTGAAAATTTTAAATGCTATATCAAAACATGCGGATATTCTTGAGCTTGGTTTTCCACACAACACACCAATTGCAGATGGAGGTCAAATTCAGGGTAGCTCCTATCGAGCGCTTAAGAACGGAATAAAACTTAACGATGTTTTTCAAATTGTTAATAAATTTAAAAAGAAAAACCCAAACAAACCTATAATTATGATGGGGTATTTTAATATCATTTATCAAAGAGGTGAAAATAATTTTTTAAAAAAATGTAAAGAATCTGGAGTTGATGGAATTATTGTTGTTGATTTACCTTATCCAGATAATAAAAATTTCGCAAAGAAATGTAAGAAGAAATCTATAGATTTTATACAGTTATTATCACCCACTACATCTAAATCCAGAATGAAAAAGATTGTAAGAGACTCCCATGGTATGGTTTATTATATTTCAATGCTCTCTACGACTGGGGGTAAGCTTAAAGTTTCACCAAAAAATATTATGAAAAACTACAAAAAAATTAAAAGAATCAATCGTAAAAAGAATGTAGTGATAGGTTTTGGTATTACCGACAAAACAATAAATTCACTCAAAAAGGCTGACGGATTAGTGGTTGGTAGCCAATTGTGTAAAACTATAGCAAATTCTTTAAAAAAACGCCTAAATACTGCCAAAGTGGTGAATAAGATGGTATATAATCTTAAACGAAAAATTGTATGAATTGGATAACAAAATTTATTAAACCGAAGATAAAATCTTTATTTAAAAAGAAAACATCATCTGCAGATGAAACACTTTGGATTTCCTGTGAATGTAAGAATTTAATTTACAAAGAGGATTTTAAGATAAATTTTTATTGTTGCACAAAATGTGGAGCACATCATAAGCTCTCATGTAGAGATAGATTTAAATTATTTTTCGATGACGGCTCATATGAAATTATAGATACACCATTACCTGCTGACGATCCTTTAGATTTTAAAGACAACAAAAAATACAAAGACAGACTCCAAAATGCTAGAGAGAAAACAGGTCAGGATGATGCTATATTGATTGCAAAAGGAAAAATTAAAAATATTGATGTAACAGTTGGTGCTCAGGATTTTAGATTTATTGGTGGGTCTTTCGGCGCTGCTTCAGGAGAAGCATTTATAACTGGTGTACAACACGCAATAAATAATAAAACGCCTCTTATTTTTTTCAGTTGTAGCGGTGGTCAAAGAATGATGGAGTCTTCTATTGCATTGATGCAAATGACCAGAACAACTTTAGCAATTAATGAATTAAAAAAAAATAACCTTCCTTACATAGTCGTTTTAACCGATCCAACTACTGGAGGTGTAACAGCTTCATGGGGTATGCTAGGTGATATATTGATTGCAGAACCAAAGGCAACAATAGGATTTGCTGGTAGAAGAGTAATCCAAGACACTGTAAGAGAGACTTTACCAGAAGAGTTTCAAACGGCTGAATACGTAAAAGAACATGGTGGAATAGATTTAGTTATAGAGAGAAAATATTTAAACTCAACTATAGGAACTCTCTTAAGTGTTATGTTGAAAAAATCTGAGACTCAGGCTAAAAAAGAAGATACAAATGCCATCACAATCGATCAGTCTCTACAATCTGCTAGCTAATAAAAAACAATTTAAAAAAACTGTAAATTTTGATCTTAAAAGAATTAAAAAAGCTCTTGATAAACTTGAAAATCCAGAGAAAAAACTCAGAAATGTAATAAATATAATTGGCTCTGATGGAAAATACTCAGTTTTAAACTCATTAAAATATTTTATTGAAGAAAATAAACAAACAACATCTGCTTATATTTCTCCAAGTTTAAAAGATATAAGAGAAAGATTTTGGATGGGTAATAATTATCTTTCATACAAAGAAATAAGAAACTCAATAACAAAAATAGAAAGGTTAAAAATTAAATTAACAATTTTTGAAGTTTTGACTTTAATATATATAATCAATGCCTCTAAGCATAATAACGATTATAATCTTGTAGAAGCTGGTGCTTTATTTGCAAAAGACTCAACAAACATATTTGATTTCCCTTTAATTCAAGCTGTTGTCAATATAAACAAGCAACATTTAAATTTCGTTAAAAAAAAAACTATAAATGAAATTATTTTTCAAAAAGTAGGATTTTTAAGTAATTTTACTAATATATATATTGGAAAACAAAGTGT
>CACJUZ010000021.1 GCA_902596745.1 uncultured Pelagibacteraceae bacterium
TCTAATGCTTTGTATGCAGATATACCGCCACCTATAATAATTAATATTTTCTTATTTTTCATTCACGTTTATTTAATTAAAATACTACCAAAGACAAAAATACAACACCTAATATAGAAATCAAAATATTATTTCGGAAACTTTTAAGTCTTAGTTTTTCAATCTCTAAAGTGGAATTGTTGTTATTTACTATGTTTAACTTACCCTCCGCTATTAATTGCAAAGCGTGATTAGCCTTATCCATAAAATCAGGCAGATCAGGAATTCTTTTCAATATCTCCCCTGACGTACCGATTGCACTTGAAATAGTTGCTTTAGGTCCTTTTAAACTTTCTAACCAATTTTCTAGAATAGGTTTCGAAACATTCCAAATATTTGTTTCCGGGTACAATTTTCTTGCTACACCTTCTACTACAACCATAGTCTTTTGGAGTAATAAAAGTTGTGTTTGAGTTGCCATATTAAATTTTTCAGTAATTTCAAACAATTGCGAGAGTAAATTACCACCCGATATATCTTTAATATTTTGACCAAATATTGGTTCACCCACAGATCTTAGGGCTTGTGCAAATTCTTCCTTTGATGCAGTTTCTGGAACTAGTCCAGCCTGAAAATGGACCTCTGCTACTTTCACATAATCTCTTTTTATAAATCCATAAAGAATTTCTGCTAAATATTTTTTATTATATTTATCTAGTCTTCCCATTATACCAAAATCAACTGGTACAATATTTCCCTCATTATCTACAAATAAATTTCCTTCGTGCATATCTGCGTGAAAAAAACCATCTCTTACCGCTTGTCTTAAAAAATGCTGTATAAGATTTTCTGCTATTACCTTTAAATTAATATTTTTTTCTTTGAGAGCAATATGATCTCTTATGGAAACACCGTTAACCTTATCTAACGTAAGTACTTTTTTAGAAGTAAATTGCCAATATATTTGAGGAACCTTAAATCCCTTATCATTTTTTGTATTTTCAAATAATTCATTAGCCGCCGCCGCTTCAAATCTTAAATCCATCTCAATATTAGTAATTTCTCTTAAAAGATGAACTACTTCGATTAATTTAAGTCTTTTTGTTTTTTTTAAAGTATTTTCAATGATATACGCAAATAACATAAGCGCATCCAGCTCCTCATTGAAAATTTTTTCTATATTAGGTCTTAAAATTTTTATTGCTACTTCTTGTTCTCTATCATTAATTTTTATTTTGGCTAAATGAACTTGGGCAATAGATGCAGCAGCGATTGGTTTTGAAATATTAATAATCTTACTAAATTGCTCAACTCCTACTTCTTTTTTTAAAATTTTTTGAGCTTCTTCAAAACTAAAAGCAGGGAGTCTATCTTGTAACTTTTCTAGGTCATTTGCAAGTTGATTTCCAATAATATCTGGACGAGTAGCTAAAAATTGTCCTAATTTTATAAAAGTGGTGCCCATTCCCTCAAGAGCATCACATAATTTTTCACCAGATGATTTAGAGTTATTTAATATTTTTTTCTCTGATCCAATAGAAATTAAATCAAAAAAAACTTTTAGCAAAAGAGGTAATTTATATAGTTGATTTATGGTATCCAAAGCTCCTGAGGATGATAATTTTCTTGCAATCTTTATTAACTGTACTAATCTTTTAATCATTACTCTATCTTCCAACCTGTGTGTATCGCAGCAACCCCATTTGTAAGATTTCTATGCTCCACATCAACAAATCCTTTTGTTTTAAGCTTTTTTGCTAACTCTTCCTGGCTGTAGAATCTTTCAATACTTTTTATTAAATAATCATAGGACATTTCACTTCCAGCTACAAATTTACCAATCGAAGGGATTATTTGAGAGTATCTTTTATAAATATATCTCAACATTTCATTTTCAACTTTAGAAAATTCTAAACAAAAAAATCTTCCTCCGTTTTTTAATACTCTATAAGCTTCAGATAATGATTTCTCTATATCGGTAACATTCCTGATTCCAAAGCTTATTATATAATAATCAAATGTTTCATTTTTTACTGGCAAATTTTCTGCAGGGGACAATATCCATCTCAAATTATTTAGATCTTTTAATTTTTTTTTTCCCTCATTAAGCATTTTTTCATTAGGTTCCACACATGTTATTTCACAATTATTATTTGTATTTGCTGAGCATAATCTTGCAATATCGCCTGTTCCAGAGGCTACATCGATTATTTTACTGTCCTTTGATGGACTTATCCATGAGACTAGATTTTTTTTCCAAATTCTATGTGTTCCAAGCGACATAATATCATTCATTAAATCATATTTGTCATATACGTTATTGAAAACTTTTTTTACTAGTTTAGATTTATCATTGTTAATTAAATTCATAACCAATTATATGCCAGAATTACCAGAAGTTGAAGTTGTTAAAAAGTCACTAAGAAAGACTATATATGAATTAATAATAAAGAACATAGAGATACCAAATAAATTCTTGAGATACAAAATTAATGAAAAATTGTTAAAAAAAATGATTAAATCAAAAGTCTTATCTGTTTCAAGACGATCTAAGTATATCTTTATAAATTTAAATAATGGTTACACTATTATGATACATCTTGGGATGACAGGAAAAATAATTTTAGTAAAGGATAATTATAAACTTGCAACAAGTTTTTATTATAGAACGACAGATAATATTCAAAAACATAATCATCTAATATTTAAATTTAATAACAATATAAAACTCGTTTATAATGATGTAAGAAAATTTGGATTTATAAAAGTATTGGAAACAAAAAAAATATATTCTAATTCGCACTTAAATAAATTGGGCCCAGAACCACTCTCAAAAAAATTTAATTTTTCATATTTTAAAAAAAAAATTAAAAAAAGAAAAATTTTTTTAAAGGATTTATTGATGGATCAGAAATTTTTAGCTGGACTTGGCAATATATATGTCAATGAAGCAATTTTTATGACCAGGATTAATCCTAAAATAAGACCTAATCAGATTTCAAATAAGAAAATTAAAACACTTATTTTTAATATCAAAAAAGTACTTAAAAAAGCAATTAATGAAGGAGGCTCATCTATTAAAGATTTTAATAATATTAAAGGCAAAAAAGGGAACTTTCAGCAGTTTTTTAATGTTTATGGTAGACAGGGTAAAACCTGCACGCGGTCTAATTGTACTGGAACAGTTCAAAGAATACGAATTTCTAATAGATCAACTTTTTTTTGCAATATCTGCCAAAAATAATAAGTTGACCAGGATATATTGGACATATATACAAATTATCAATCATGCCAAATACAAAATCTGCAATTAGAAGAGTTAGAAGAGTAAAAAAACAGACACTTGTTAACAGAGTACGAAAAAGCAAATACAAGTCTGCGGTTAAACATATGGAATCGTTAATTAAAAAAGGAGATAAAAAGTCAATCAAAGGATATTTCCCAAAATTTCAATCGATTCTAATGCAGGTTGCTAAAAAAGGTATCGTAAATAAAAAAACAGCCGCAAGAAAAATTTCTAAAGTCTCAAAGAAAATTTCATAACATAAACAATTTTAAGTTGTTAATTTTTTTAGCTTATTTAGTTTAAAAAACAAAATATAGATTTTAGTTTCTGTCATGAGTTGTAAAATTTATTTTCTATCATCACGCTAAGTCTACAACCGAAACTGATTTATTTTTTTAAAATGAAAAATATTTCTTGAAAGTCTTTTAAAAATGAGTTTTTTTAAGTTTCAAATAAATTTTAATCATGAAAAATAAACCATTCAATCAAAAAAATATTTTTGTTTCAGAAGAAGAAAAAACAATAAATTGGCCAGATTTGCAGATTGAATTTAAAAAGAATTTTGGGGAAGAAGTTTATAATAGTTGGTTAAAAAACATATCCTTAGTAAAAGAATACAATGACTATTTAATTTTAGGTGTGCCAACAAGATTTTTCAGAGATTGGATAGTTTCAAGGTATTTAGATAAAATTTTGGAACTTGTAAAAAACTTCAAGCTTAGTCTGAACAGGATTGAGTTTAAAATAATTGAGGATCAAAAAAATAATAGAAGCGATGAATTTAAAATCGAAGATTTTAACAAAGTTACGGAAATAAAAGACTCAATATTAAATTATAATAGGCTAAATCCTAATTTAAATTTTGAAAATTTTATTAAGGGAACAAGCAATGAAGTTGCCTTATCATATTCAAAAAAAGTATGTGAGCATACTTCTCGATATAATCCACTATATATATATGGCGGTGTAGGACTAGGTAAAACACACTTACTAAATGCAATTGGCATAGAATTGCAGTCAACTAAAGAGGTAATGTTTATTTCAGCAGAAAGATTTATGTATCATTTTATTAAATCAATTAAAAAAAATGATATGGTAAATTTCAAGGATTTTTTTCGAAAATCCTCAGTTTTTATCATTGATGATATACAATTTATAAGAGGAAAAGAAAGTCTTCAGGAAGAATTCTTTCATACATTTAACAGTTTATTAGAAAAGGGTTCTCAAATTATAATTTCAGCAGATAGGCCTCCAATGAAACTAGATCGTGTACAGGAAAGAATAAAATCTAGACTTTCTGGAGGTTTAATAATAGATATTGATGTACCTGATTTAGAGCTGAAGAAAAATATTATAAATAATAGAATTAATCACATACAAAATCAGTTTAAAGAAAATATTAATATTTCAGAAGAAGTAATGAGTTTTATAGCTGCCGAGGCTAAAACCAACATAAGAGAACTAATTGGAGTTTTAAACAGAGTAATCGCTTTTAGCCGTCTTCACAAAAGAGTCCTAAATATTAACGATTGTAAAAACATTTTAAAAGATGTTTTTAATCAAGCAAAAGTCGTGACTGTAGACAAAATCCAAAATACAGTTTCAAGTTTTTTTAACATCTCCTTGACGGATATGTTGTCACAAAGAAGATCAAGACCTCTTGCTAGACCGAGACAAATTGCAATGTTTCTTGCAAAAAGACTTACAACTAGATCTTTACCAGAAATAGGAAGAAGATTTGCTAACAGAGATCACACTACAGTGATACATGCAGTGAAAACTATAACAAAATTATCTGAAAAAGATGAGGAAATGAAAAAAAATCTTGATCAGATCAAGGGTCTTTTGTTAGAGAATTAATTTGAATGCAATTTAATATTAATAGAGATTCATTATTGAAATCATTGAATTTTGTACAAGGAGTGGTTGAAAAAAAAAATACGCTACCGATCCTTTCCAATGTTCTTTTAAATTTAAAAGGTAAAACATTAGAGATTGTAGCAACTGACTTAGACATTGTTTTTTACGATGAATTATCAGATTTAAATATCGTTGAAGAGGGTAATACAACTACATCTGCTAATGTTTTATTTGATATTTTAAGAAAGATCCCTCAAGGAACTGAAATTAATTTTACATTAAAAAATGAAAATAAACTAAGCCTTAAAACAAAAAATTCAGATTTCAACTTATTATGTTTACCCTCAAGTAATTTTCCTACTTTTGACGATAAATTTGATGGAGAAAATATAAAGGTTGACAAGAAAAAATTCTTATCATTACTTAATAAAACAAAAATATCTATTTCAAATGATGACACACGACATTATTTAAATGGTGTATATTTACATGCGACCGAGTCCAATAAAAATACATTTTTAACCGGAGTTGCTACAGACAGTCATAGACTGTCTTCGAGTAGTATATTGGTTGATAATATCCAAAGCTTCTCCTCAATTATAATACCACGTAAAACCGTGTTTCAATTGTGTAATTTATTAGAAAATATTGATGATAAGTTACTTATCCAAGCGAGTGCTAATAAAATTAAATTTTCATTAGGAAAAATAAAATTAATTTCTAAAGTAATTGATGGCAAATTTCCTGATTATCAAAAAGTTGTTCCAAAAGAAAATACTAAAACACTTACCGTGTCCTCGTCTGATTTTATTAATTCAGTAGAAAGAGTAGCATCTGTATCCATTGATAGAAAAGAGGGAGTAAAATTGGAATTAGGTCGTGATAAATTAAAATTGTCTGTTAATAGTACCAATTCTGGTGATGGAAATGAAGTTGTAGCAGCTAAATATGATGGTGAAGACTTAGCTATTGGGTTTAATTCGAAATATTTAATCGATATAGCTTCTGAAATTGAGGATAAGAATTTAATATTTAATTTAAAAAATTCAACATCGCCAGTCCTTGTATTTGATAATTCAGATAAAAACAGCTTTTATGTCATTATGCCAATGAAAATTTAAAAGATTTGATTTTATCTTTTTTTTTTAAAAATTCATCTAAAACCGTTGATAATTAATACTTATAGAAGGTCACGTTAGCGATCGAGTGTATCTTGGTTGCAAAAAATGTTATAAAAAAGAAATTTAAATATTAATATGCCAAAACAATCCAATCAATCACATAAAAACGAATATAGCGCTTCCTCTATAAAAGTACTTAAAGGTTTAGATGCCGTAAGAAAAAGACCCGGGATGTATATTGGAGATACGGATGATGGGACAGGACTACATCACATGGTTTTTGAAGTCTTAGATAACTCAATTGATGAAGCTTTAGGAGGGTATTGTAAAAATATTTCAGTTTCTATCAACCCAAACAATACTATTACAGTTGAGGATGATGGAAGAGGTATACCAGTTGATATGCATAAAAGTGAAAAGATGTCTGCAGCAGAGGTCATTATGACCCAATTACATGCGGGTGGTAAATTTGATCATAATTCTTATAAAGTTTCTGGAGGATTACATGGTGTTGGAGTTTCGGTAGTTAATGCATTATCTGAAAAACTGGAATTAAAAATATATAGGGATGGCATTGAGTACTTTATAGAATTTGAGAACGGTAAATCTCTCAAACCACTTAAGAAAATTGGCAAATCTACAAAAAGAGGGACAAACATAACTTTTTTACCTTCAAAAGAAATATTTTCCTCAATTAAATTTAGCTCAACTGTACTCCAGAAAAGAATGAGGGAGTTAGCTTTCTTAAATAAAGGAATTAGTTTAACTTTATTGGATAAAACATCTTCAAAAATTAAAAGATTTGATAATAAATTTGATGGTGGAATTTTAGAATTTGTTCAATTTATCAATCAAAAAAAACCTATTTTATCAAACAAAAATGAAAAACCCGTTTTTAAAAAACCAATTTATATTTCCTCTAATAAAGGGGATGTAAATGTAGAGTGTTCACTTGAATGGAATGCTGGTTATTCAGAGGAAGTATTAGCTTTTACAAATAATATTCATCAAAA
>CACJUZ010000022.1 GCA_902596745.1 uncultured Pelagibacteraceae bacterium
CAATATTTTGATTTATCTTCTTTGTTTTCGACATCTTCATCCCATTCGGTGAATTCATCATCATCGTTTTCTTTAGTTTGTTTTGTCGGGAATTTAATGATCACATTTAAAGGAGTTGTTCCCCCTAAATCTTCATCAATTTTTTTCATACCTTTATAAATCTCAGTTTCTTTATCAAAATAATTTATAAAGCTATTTTCTACTTCTAATTTTAATATACCAACAATACTTGCAATTAAAATAATTATTGTAATTCCAAAAAGCACATTACTATTATTTTTTGCTATTGATCCAAGAAATTTTGTGATTAAAGATTTTTCGGTGTCTTTGATATTTATTTCATTCTCTGAAGAAAAAAGATTTAAAAGACATGGTAAAAGAAGAAAAGTAACCAATAATGAGACTATTAAACCCAAGGTCATCATCCAGCCAAAATCAATTATTGGTTTTATCCCACTAAAAATTAATGAGAGAAAGGCACATATTGTAGTTAAAACAGTATAAAGAATTGGTAACATCATTTTTTTACTAGCTTCTAATACATTTTCGCTCCTAGTTAAGTGAGGGTATTCCTTTTTTAATTGAAGAAACCTAACTGTTAAATGAATATTCATTGCCATGTTGAGTATTAACATTAAAGCAATAAAATTTGATGATATTACTGTTACTTTCCACCCAATCAAACCCAATAAACCAATCATTATAATTACAGAAGTTGCGCAGCCTAATAGAGGCATTACAACCCATTTAATGTTTCTAAAGATAAACCACAAAGTTAAAATTATGAAAATGAAAACACCAATTCCAAAAACTAATATATCACTTTTGATATAACTCATCATATCATCAGCTATCATTGGAATTCCCCCTAAGTGAATTTTAGCATTCTCACCGTATTTATTTATGATATTTCTTATTTCAGTTATATTTTGATGATTTCTAATATTGTATAAATTTTTATAATCCTCATACTCTTTTAAAAATTCTTTATATTTTTTTTTTTCTAACTTAGTCTGTTTTCTCTCTTTACTTTCAAAAAAATACTTTTCTTTTAATTTTACATATTCATTAAATCTTTTATCTTTTTTTAAATAAACAACTACTCCTGATGTTTTTCCATCTTTGCTAATCACATAATCTTTGTAAATCGGGCTATTAAGTATTTCCTGAAATCCTCTATTTTTATCTAAATTTGGATAAGAAAGTGTTTTGTAATTCTTTAATCTTTCCATGAGAGGTTCATCACTACTTTTAAGTAGCGGAACATCAATAATAGTAATGACGCTATCGACCCAACTTAATTTTTCAATTTTTGATTTAAGAAGTTGAATATTTATAATTGTATCCTCATCAGCGAAGGTTGTTATTGGTGAATAAGTTAAAAAAAGAAAATCTTTTGAACCGTATCTTGTATTAATTTCTCTAAGGTATTTTAAATCCTTATCACCTTCTAATAACAAGGCATCAGATGATGCATCAAGATTAAAATTTTTGGAAAAATAAAAGGATATGATTATTACAGCCGAAATTAAAAAAAGCGTAAACTTATGAAAATCTATTACTAATTTTCTATAAATTTTTAAAAACATGAGTAAATAAATGATATATATTAAAATTGAAAAAAAATGTAAAAATTATTTCATTTAAGATTTCAAATCTTTGAATTTTGTGTACATTCCCTCAAATTCTACATGAATATTTCCTGTGGGACCGTGCCTCTGTTTCCCTATCAAAATTTCAGCAAGACCAGCTATATCGCTCATTTTTGACTGCCACTCCGCATGCTCGATTGAACCAAGTTTTGGCTGTTTCTTCTCTTCATAATATTCTTCTCTAAAAACAAATAAAACCACATCAGCATCTTGCTCTATTGATCCTGACTCCCTCAAATCCGCTAATTGAGGTTTTTTATCATCTCTTTGTTCTACAGCTCTTGATAATTGAGACAAAGCCAGAACTGGTACGCTTAATTCTTTTGCTAAAGCTTTTAAACCTTGAGTAATTTCAGAGATTTCCTGAACTCTACCGTCGTTTCTTTTTGAACTTGTTCTCATTAATTGAATGTAATCCACAACAATTAAACTTAGACCAAATAATCTTTTTATTCTTCTTGCTCTGTTACTTAAAGTAGAAATTGTAATCGCTGGTGTTTCATCTATATATAATGGAAGCTCATAAATGTCCCTTGATGTTTCAATATATCTTCCAAGCTCTTCCTCGGTAGCTTTTCCTCTTCTGATATCATTTGACTTAATACGTGATTGTTCGGATAAAATTCTTGTTGAGAGTTGTTCTGATGACATTTCTAGTGAAAAAAAAGCTACAGCAGACTTAGTTCCTTTTAGTTGAATATTCTTAGCTGCATGATATGCAATATTAGTAGCTAAAGCAGTTTTACCCATAGAGGGTCGTCCAGCAATTATTATTAAATCTGATTTATGCAAACCACCTAATTTTTCATCTAAGTCAGTTAAACCAGTAGGAACTCCAACTATTCCCTGATCATTTTTCATTGCTTGCTCTGCCATAGTAATTGACTGATCAAGAGCTAAATTAAACTTCATAAAAGATTGAGAAAAAGTTCCTCTCTCTGCTAAATCAAATAATTGTTTTTCTGCATCTTCTATTATTACTTCAGATGATTTATCTTCTTCTGAATTTAAAGTCTCATCTTTTATATGGTGAGATATTTGAATAAGTTCTCTTTTAACAAAATTTTCGTGTACAATTTTAGCATAATCAACAGCTTGTTTTACAGAGGATGAAAATCTCGTTAATTTTACCAAGTATTCAACACCACCCACATCATCTAATCCTTGATTTTTTTCAAAATAATTTTTCAGAGTTATAGGATTTGCGATCATTCCTTTATTATTTAAAGTTTCAACAACCTCGTATATTTTAATATGAATTGGATCATAAAATTTCTCAGCGTTAATAATATTAGCAATTTCATCAATAATATCGTTATTTACAAGTACTGATCCTAAGAGGTGTTGCTCAGCTTCAATGTTTGAAGGGATTTCTTGATTTTGTTTTTGAGCTATATTCAACTTTTCCATGAACTTATTGTATAAAAAAAGTAAAGAGTTTGTAACTTTAAGTTACACACCTTTTTTTCAACCTGTGGAAAATTATTTATCTTGTAGCTTGTCCAATTTTTCTACTTGGAGAGAAACTTTAGTTTGAACTTCAGAATGTAACACTATGTTTATATCGAATTGACCAATCTTATTAATTTCTTTTTTTATAATTATTTGAGAAGGCACAACTTCTGTTTTAAGTATATCTAAAATTATTTTTGAAATTTCTTTTGGTTTAATTGAAGCATATAAATCTCCATTTTCTTTTATTGCTTTATAAACTTTAATTTTTTTATTTTTAATCAAGTTAGCTTTTTCAATAAACTTGTTTTTAATTTCTGTATTTTTTTTTGTTAATTCAGATTTATTTTTATTAACCAGTTCAATATTTTCTTTATTTGCTCTTAAAGCTTTATTTTGTTTTAATAAAAAATTCCTCGCATAACCGTTCTTAACATTAACCAAGTCTCCAATTTTTCCTAATTTTGATATATTTTCTAAAAGAATGACTTGCATAATATTTTTTAAAGTATACCTAATATTTGAGCTTTTTTAATTTCACGAGCTAGTTTTTTTTGTTTTCCTAAAGAAACATTGCTTATTTTAGAAGTTATAATTTTATTTGTTTCTGTAATATATTTCTGAAGAAGCGAAATATTTTTGTAGTCTATTACAGGAGCATTTTTTACTGAAAAAGGACATTTTCTAGAAAATCTTCCATCATTTTTTTGAAATAAACTTAGTTTATTAAGAGAATTTTTTGAACTTTTAAAATTTTTTTTTCTTTTTTTCATTAATTTTTATTTTTTGAAAAGTATTCAGTTTTAAGGTCTAAATTTTTATATTTTACTGTAAGGAATCTAACAATATTGCCATCAAGTTTTGTTTTTAATTTTATTTCTTCCAAAGTTGATTTATCACCCTCAATTTTATAATGCAAAAAATATCCTTTTGTATAATTTTTAATTTTACGCTTAAAATTCAGCAAACCCCATTTTTCAACTTTAAGAACCTTACCAGAATTCTTATTAATCAAATCTTCATACTTTTTTTCAATAGTATCCACATCTTTTTGAGAAAGATTTTGTTTGGCTATAATTGTATGCTCGTAGAAATTCATATAAAAAACTATTAATATTTAGCGGATTTATACTATTATAAAAAAATCATTTCAACATGAATTATAAGCATGTATACCAATTAAAATGAAAGCAATTTTATTCCCTGGACAGGGTTCTCAAAAATCTGGAATGGCCTCTGAATTTCACAGCAATTTTAAGATTGTAAAAGATATTTTCACAAGAGTTGATGAAGCTCTTAAAATAAATTTATCAAAAATTATATTAAGTGGATCTGATGAAGATTTAAAAAAAACAGAAATAACTCAACCAGCCATCCTCACAACAAGCTTTGCAATATTTAGCGTATTAAAAAAAGAATTTAGTTTTGATCTATCTAAAGCAAGGTTTATTGCAGGTCATTCTCTAGGTGAATATAGTTCTCTCGTTGCGGCGGAGTCTCTAAGTTTGGAAGATGGAGTTACTTTAGTCCATGAGAGAGGTAAGTTAATGCAAGCCGCAGTTCCAGAGGGAAAAGGCGCTATGTTAGCAGTAATGGGTTTGAACAAAGAAGAATTAAATTCTTTAATTGAAAAATTTGATTTAAAAGAAGGTATTTGTGAAATAGCAAATGACAATTCTCCAGGTCAAATAATATTAAGTGGAACTAAGGAAACACTAGTTGCTTTTAGCAATTATTTAAAATCAGAAAAAAAAAGATCTATTTTCCTTCCCGTGAGCGCACCATTCCATTGTACACTTATGAAACCAGCGGCTGAAAAAATGAAACTATTTTTACAAAAAAAAGAATTTAAAAATCCAAATCTACAATTAATTAGTAATGTTACTGCCTTACCTGTTGAAAAAGTTGAGGACGTCAAAGATTTATTGTATAAACAAATATTTTCTCAAGTTAGATGGAGAGAAACAGTAGAATACATGATTAATAACGATATAAATGAATTTATTGAAATTGGACCAGGAAAGGTATTAAGTGGACTTATAAAAAGAACTAATGAAAAAGTTCTTATTAGAAGTTTAACGAAAGTTGACGATATTAAAAATTTATAATGATTAATTTAAAAGACAAAAAAGTTTTGATTACTGGTGCTTCAGGAGGAATAGGTGGAGCTCTGGTGAAAAAGTTTTTATCATTAAATGCCGAAGTTTTAGGCACTGGAACAAACTCAGAAAAACTTGAAAAGCTTCAAAAGAATTTTAATAAAATTAAAGTTAAAAAATTCGATATCTCATCTCATGCAGAAATAGAGAAATTTATAGAGGAGGTTACTGAGGAATTAGGTGGATTAGATATTTTAGTTAATAATGCCGGAATAAACAGAGATAGTTTGTCGTTAAGAATGAAAGAGACTGAATGGCAAAAAGTAATTGATGTTAATTTGACATCAACTTTTTTATTATCAAAATACGCTATAAAAAAAATGATGAAAAAAAACTTCGGTAGAGTAATTAACATAACATCCATAGTAGGGCACACTGGAAATATTGGGCAAACAAATTATGCTGCATCTAAAGCTGGAACAGTAGGTATGTCAAAAAGTCTATCAATTGAGTATGCGAAGAAAAACATAACGATAAATTGTGTTTCTCCAGGATTTATTGTTTCAGAAATGACTAATAGTATACCTGAAAAAATTAGGTCAATATTACTCTCTAAAATACCTATGGGCAAAATGGGTTCAGGAGAAGATGTGTCTAATTGTGTAGCTTTTTTAAGTTCAGAAGAAGCATCATATATTACCGGCGAAACAATTCATGTTAATGGTGGAATGTATATGGCTTGACAATTTGTACTAATAATCTTAGTAAGATTGTAATAACTTAAATGAGGAAAATTCATGTCTAAAGAAATAAGTTCTAAAGTAAAAAAAATAGTTGCAGATCATCTTGGAGTTGAAGAAGAAAAGGTTGTTGATGAAGCCAGTTTTATTGACGATCTTGGTGCAGATAGCTTGGATACTGTTGAGTTAGTAATGGCCTTTGAAGAAGAATTTGGTTCAGAAATTTCTGATAGTGAGGCTGAAAAAATATTAACAGTAGGCGATGCAATAAAATTTATTGAGAGTAAATCTTCTCAATAAGTTAAAAGAGGTTGGGCTTTGAGTTTTAATATAGTACTCTCTTCACCTTCTGGTGCTGGAAAAACCACAATTACAAAAAAGATAAGTCAAAAATATCCAAATATAAAAATATCAATATCTCATACTACTAGAAAACCTAGATCTAACGAAATAGATGGGGTTGATTATCATTTTGTGAGCAAAGATGAATTTGAAAAACTCATCAAAGAAAATAATTTTTATGAACATGCCAAAATATTCGACAATTATTACGGCACTTCAAAAAATTCAGTAAATAAACTTCATAATGAAAATTATGATGTTGTTTTTGATATTGATTGGCAAGGTACAAAACAATTATCAAAATACAAAGAATTAAACTTAATAAAAATATTTATATTACCTCCCGATAAGAATGAACTCAAACAAAGGTTAATGAAGAGAAATCAAGATAATAATCAATCAGTAGAAAAAAGACTTCAACAATTTGAAGATGATGTTAAACATTGGTTTGATTATGATTATATTGTTATAAATAATGATTTAGAGAGTTGTTTTAGTCAAATTGAAAAAATAATCGAAAGTCATAAAAAAGAAAAAATGAATTTTATTTAATTTTATTTTCATAATACTCTGCAATTTTATAATATAATTTTTCACTCAAATTTTCAGCTCTTAAAGATAAATTTATATTATGTTTATTAAAAAATTTTTTATCTACAATATTCAATTTTTTAAATGCTTTATTAATCATTTTTCTTTTACTAGAAAAAAAAATATTTGTTACAAATTCCAATGATTGAATAGACTTAAAATTTACGTCTTTTCTAACAATAGGTTGAAATTCTATAACAATCGAGTCAACTTTTGGTTTCGGAAAAAAACAATTTTTTGAAACATAAAAAAAGTTTAAAATTTTAAATCTTGATTTT
>CACJUZ010000023.1 GCA_902596745.1 uncultured Pelagibacteraceae bacterium
AAAGGATCAGATGATGCAATACGAGTAAAGTCCCTTAAGCCTCCGGCACTATATTTGATAATTTCATTTTTAAATTTTTCATCAGTATTAATTGCTGTTTTAACGATATTGTAAGCTACAGCATGGGGTAAATGACTTGTTAATGCAAGTATGTGATCATGGTCATCAATGCTCATTAATTTAACTTTACTTCCTAAAAATTCCCAGAATTTTTTTAATTTTTCAATTTTATCTTTATTTAAGTTTTTATTTTCACAAATAATTGTCCATCTGTTTTTAAACAAATCTTTAAATCCTGCAGATGGACCACTTTCCTCAGTACCTGCTATAGGATGAGAAGCTATCCAAGAAACGTTTTTTAAATTAAAATTTTCAAATATCTTATTTACCTCTTTTTTTACTGAACCAGTATCAGTAATTATTGCATCATCTTTGAAAAATTCTTTTGCTGAAAGCAAAACTTCTTTGTAAGAACTTAAGGGGATAGCAAAAATTACTAGATCAGAGTCTTTTACAGCAGTTTGAATGTCTCTGGAGATATTACTACACAAATTTTCTTTTTTTATAATTGCAGTCACTTCTTTTGATTTATCAAAAACTGTTACAGATTTACTTATTTTGTTATTATTTATATTTCTAAGTATAGATGATCCTATTAAACCACAGCCAATAATAGTTATTTTTTCAAACATTAAATAATCTTCCTTATAATTTTGATAAACTTTTTATTTTCCAAGTTGTTTCCAATAGTTATTCTTAAGGAGTTTTTAATCTTATAAACATCCATTTTTCTAACTAATATTCCACTTTGAGCAAGTTTTAAAAATATTTTTTTTGAGCTAACTCTAATTTTATTAAAGTTTACCAGTAAAAAATTTCCATAGCTAGAATTAGTTTCAATTTTTAAATCTTTAAAGTTTTTATAAAAAATTTTTGACCATTTATTAACGTGCTTAATCTCTTTGTTTAACCACTTTACATCTTTAATTGACTCAGCTGCTGCAAATAAAGCAGCCCTATTAATATTAAAGGGTGGTTTAATTTGATTAAGTGCGTATATCAAATTTTTTGGGCCGTACCCCCAGCCTATTCTCAATCCGGCAAGACCATAAATTTTTGAAAATGTTCTTGTGACTATAACATTTTTAGAGTTAGAAAATAATTTTAAACCCGGTAAATAATTTTTATCTTTAACGTACTCAAAATAAGCATCGTCAATTACTAATAATATATTACTCCTTAATTTTTTTCTTAATTGTAATAATTCCTTTTTACTAATAATAGTTCCTGTTGGATTATTAGGGTTTGCCAAAAAAACCACTTTTGTTTTATTGGTAACTTTAGAAAGAATATTCTTAATAGAAATTCTATAGTTTATTTCCTTTGCATATTTAATTTTTGCCCCATAAATTTTGCTATAGATCCTATAAATTATAAAACTAAATTCTGGTACAATTACTTCATCGTTTTTATTAACAAAAGTTTTACATATTAATTCAAATATTTGGTCGGAGCCTGATCCAAGTATTATTCTCTTGGGATCAAGCTTAAATTTTTTAGCTAAAACATTTCTTAAAAAAATGCCGTCTGAGTCGGGGTATCTTTTTAAATTTTTTCCTACTTCATTATATTGTTTTATTGCTTTTGGGCTAGGGCCTAAAGCTGACTCATTTGCTGAAAGTTTAATTCTTGCTGTTTTCTGCTTAAATAGGCTTAATCCAGCAACGTATTTTTCCGCATTAATTTTTTTTGGTTTTGGTAAACTCATCTATTTTAGTTAATATATAAAAAGCTTTAGTAATGCTAGTTTCATTACATATGAATTTGACAAGTTTGCGACTATTTAGTATTAATTTCCAAAAGGCGCCGATTTAACCAAATTGCAGGCGCTTTATAAATGTAGCTAAATAGGAGATCGCCCAGTTTAGCTGGGCTTTTTTTTTGGATGAATAGTAAACTTAAAGATATAAAGAAAATTATAGTAACAAAGCCACTTAAATTAGATTGTGGAAAAACAATAAATAATTTTCCACTAGCTTATGAAACTTACGGAAAATTAAATAAAAATAAAGATAATGCTATTTTAGTTTTCCACGCTCTAACTGGTGATCAATTTGTTTCTGAAACTAACCCTATTACCAATAAAGAAGGTTGGTGGGTAACCGCTGTTGGTCCAGGTAAAGCTATAGATACAAATAAATATTTTGTAATTTGTGCAAATGTCATAGGTGGTTGTATGGGTTCTTTAGGACCTAAAGATATAAATTCTGAAACTAAACAGCCTTATGGATTAGATTTTCCGGTCATCACAATTAGAGACATGATAAGAGCTCAAGAGTCATTACTTGACCATCTTGAAATAAAAAAACTTTTATGTGCAACAGGAGGGTCTATGGGTGGAATGCAACTTTTACAATTTTGTTCGACTTTTCCTGATAAAGCTTTTTCAGCGATTCCAATTGCTTGTAGCTCAAGTCACAGTGCACAAAACATTGCTTTGAATGAGTTGGCGCGTCAAGCTATAATGGCTGATCCTGTATGGGATAAAGGAAAATATTTTCTTAAAAATGTACAACCAAAAAATGGATTAGCAGTTGCACGAATGGTTGGCCATATAAGTTATTTATCAGAAAAAGGTATGCAGGAAAAATTTGGAAGAAAATTACAAGAAAAAGCAGATTATGAATTTAGTTTTAATGCTGATTTTCAAGTTGAGAGTTACTTAAGACATCAAGGCTATGCATTTGTTGAGAGGTTTGATGCAAACTCAATTTTATACATTACCAGAGCAATGGATTATTTCGATCTAGCAAAACAATTTAAGGGTGGTTTAGTCGAGGCTTTTAAAGGTCAAAAAACTAAATATTTAATAATTTCTTTCTCTTCTGATTGGCTCTATACAACCAAGGAGAACAAAGATATTGTGATAGCTTTGAATGCTTCAGGTGCTGACGTTTCTTACTCAGAGATAATCACCGATAAAGGGCATGACTCGTTTTTACTGGAGGTGCCGGATTTTTTAAAAACCCTTAAAAGTTTTATAGACTCAATGCATGAAAAATTTAAAAATGAAAAAAGAATTTAAAGTAATCGCTGATTTGTTACCAAATAATACAAGAGTATTAGATGTTGGTTGTGGAGATGGTTCTTTAATGAATTTGCTTTACAAGAAAAAAAATATTGAGGTTAGAGGGTTAGAGCTTGATCAAAATAATGTCCAGCAATGTATTCACAAAGGTCTACCTGTAATACAAGGTGATGCTGAAACTGAACTTCATCAATTTCCTAACCAATCATTTGACTACGTAGTTTTGAGCCAAACTCTTCAAGCTTTCTATAATCCAGAAAAAGTTTTAAAAGAGCTTTTAAGAATTGGTAATTCGGTAATTATTTCTATTCCAAATTTTGGTTATTGGAAAGTAAGGGTTAAACTTTTATTTTTTGGTCAAATGCCAGTAACAAAAACTTTACCAAATACTTGGTATAATACACCTAATTTACATATGTGCACAATAAAAGATCTTTTTAATTTTTGTGATGAAAAAAATATAAATATTAAAAAAGTAGTTGGAGTAAACGAGGATAAAACCTCTCACATTAAAAGAGGAAATTTAGAAATTAAGAATCTTTTTTCAAAGTTAGGAATTTTTTTAATCGGGTAAAATGAAAATAGAAGTAATTAATTGTTTAAGTGATAATTATAGTTATTTGATTCTTGATGAAAAGACTAACACAGTTTCAATAGTTGACCCTTCTGAATTCGATCAGTGTAATAAAGCAATTCAAAAGTATGATAGGTTGGACTATATTTTAAATACACATCACCATGCTGATCACGTTGGAGGAAATATTGAACTTAAACAAAAATATAATTCAAAAATAATAGGATTTGATTGTGATAATAATCGTATTCCTGGAATTGATATTTTGTTAAAAGATAATCAAAGTCAAAAGATCGGTAGTCTAATATTTAAAACAATATTTATTCCTGGTCATACAAAAGGTCATATCGCTTTTTACTTCAAAAATGAAAAAGTAATATTTACTGGTGATACTCTTTTTTCCTTAGGATGTGGTAGAGTATTTGAAGGGACTCATGAAGATATGTTTAATTCTTTAGGCAAACTTAAAATTCTCCCTTCAGAGACAAAAGTTTACTGTGGACATGAATATACTAAATCAAATTTAAATTTTTGTTTAATGTATGATTTAAAAAACAAGGAACTCAAAGAAAAATCTCTTGAAATTAATCAAAAAATAAAAAACAAACTCCCAACAATACCGACCACTATTGGTGAAGAACTAAGAACCAATATTTTTTTAAGATGTGATAATAATGATATTAAAAGAGTATTAAATCTTAAGGATAGCCCAGAACAAGAAGTTTTTTCAAAATTACGAGATTTAAAAGACGCATTTTAAGCTCATTATTCTTGACTTGAAATTATTGAAAGCTATATTGCGTGGAAACTAAAAAAAGGAATTTTATGTCGTTTGCAATAATTGAAACTGGTGGAAAACAATACAAGGTCTCTACAAGTAAAATTTTGGAAATAGAGAAACTTGACGTTAAAAAGGGTGAAACTATAAAATTTAAAAATGTTTTACTTTTAAATGATGACAAAAATACAGAGATAGGAAACCC
>CACJUZ010000024.1 GCA_902596745.1 uncultured Pelagibacteraceae bacterium
ATAAATTATTATGGTTACGAAAAAAAATATGTGAATCAGGTAATGCAATCAACATGGTTATCTCATGGAAAATTTGTTAACGAGTTAGAAAACAAAATTTGTCAATTTACAAAATCTAAATTTGCAGTTTCCACATCAAATGGTACATCCGCAATTCACTTGGCTTATCTTGCATTAGGTTTAAAAAAAGGTGACGAAATAATATTACCAGGCTTCGGATATTTAGCAGCTGCTAATATAGCTGTTCAAATGGGATTAAAACCAGTATTTGCTGATGTAGATCTAAAAACATTTTGTGTTACCGCAGATAAAATTAAAGATAAAATTTCAAAAAAAACAAAGTTAATCGTTGTGATTCACACTTATGGTAACATGTGTGATTTAAGTTCAATAATAAATTTAGCAAAAAAAAAAAAAATTTTTGTATTAGAAGACTCAGCCGAGTCTTTTGGTTCTAAATATAAAGGCAAACAATCTGGAACAATAGCTGATATAGGTACATTTAGTTTTCAATCAACTAAAACTGTAACCAGCGGGGAGGGAGGCATGGTGATAACAAATAAAAATATTGAATTTAAAGAAAAACTAAGAGCTTTTAGAAATCACGGAGTTAAATCAATTAAATATTATCATTACCTTCCAGGTCACAATTTTAGATTACCAAATTTACAAGCCGCGATAGCTTGTGCTCAATTAAAAAAATTTTCAAAAATTATCAAAGAGAGAAAAAGAGTTTATAAATATTATAAAAAATTATTTAATAATACAGTCGGTATAAAACCCCAAATTTTTTTACCTAATGTTACTCCTGTAGTTTGGACTTTTGCAATAATTCTAGACCCTAAAATATTTTTGGACAGAGATAAAATAATTAAAAAAATGAGTGAAAAAGGTATTGAGACCAGAAATGGTTTTTATTCTCCTTGTCGATTACCAATGTATAAAAAATATAAAACTTCACATTTAAAAAATTCAAATTATTTATCTAAAAATGTTATTTGTCTTCCCTTTTTTACCGATTTAAAGAATATACAAATAGATTTTATTTATAAAACACTTATAAAATTTAAAAAAAAAGGTATTAGCTCTTTAAAAGGTATAAATCACTAAATAATTTTTCAAAATGATCTTGAAAATAAAAATCATAAGCATTTGACCCAACAGGGTTCATTACATGATATTCAGGAAAATTTTCTAAAAGTCTTGGCACTTTAAGACCTTCAGCTATAACGTAACCCAAGGAAGGGTTTCCTAGAAAAAACTTTCCAGATTTAATTATTTCTGCCATTTCTAAGAAATCCCTACAATCATGAAATTCAAGATTTGATACATCTTTCTTTAAATCTAAATATTCCTCTTTTAATCCTACAAAAATTAAATCTTTATAATCTGTTAAAAACTTATAATTTATAAAAATATTTTTTCTTCTTGTGCTTCTTATTATAATGACTTTATTTTTGAATGATTCATTTTCTTTCACAAACAATGAAGGCTTAGATAAGTCTGGATGAACACCTGTAAGAAGTGAATACCATCTTATGTTATCTTCGTTAAAGTTAATTGGTAGATTTCTAAACAAATCTAAATTAATATCAATTTTTTGGTTTTCAAATTTTTCAACCTTATGTAAAAATGGTTGACATTTAAGAAGAGGTATTAACATATCGACATTTTTATCGTCTAAAAAAACTAAGTCTTTTGAGTTTTTATAAAATCTATATTTAATTGGTAAAGCCTTATTGGCCCTAACATATAATGAACATCTGTGATTTTCTGAAATTTTTTGAATTAAAGGTAAAGAGTTAATAATATCACCTAAATGACCTGAGTGTAAAAAAGAAATTTCTTTTTTATTTAAAATAATATTTTGGATTTTTGAAATTTCACCTTCTAAACCATTTTTTAAAATATTTAATCTTCTATTTTTCGATATTTGGGATTTGTACTCTAAATATTTTCTTTTATTCGTTAGTTTATAAAATAGTTTTTTAAGCATAAATAAATATATGAAATTAGAATATAAAGAATAAAAGTATTTGAGGCTATAATATAATTATTCATATTAACTTTGACGCTGAATTTTAGCTTTGATATAACATTTTTTAATGAATGGCGAGGTAGCTCAGTTGGTTAGAGCACAGGACTCATAAGCCCGAGGTCAGTGGTTCGATCCCACTTCCCGCTACCAAAAAGCATTCTCATTCCTAACGTTTAGAAGAAACTAAACTGAAAGGAGTTAGAATAAGTGATTTTGCTGAACATCAAAAAGTATAGGAAAATCCAAACATTTAGGAATTTTAATTTTACGGTACGTACCATATACGTACCGACTTTTTTTGTTTCTAAAGTTTGTTCTCTGATGAGTAGAAATCTTGGAGCTAAGCTCAGCATTACAACTGAGGTGGTTTCAATTACAGATAATAAAGTTGTAGTAAAAGCAACTGGTTCAATATCAGGTGTTGTAATTGCAACTGGACACGCTGAGGAAGATAGAAAAGCAAGTAGGATTAACTCCACGTCTGCGCTAGAAAATGCAGAGACAAGTGCAGTTGGTCGTATGGCTGCTTTCTTAGGTGTCACAAACGATAATATCGCCTCGGCTGAAGAGGTAAGTCTTGCAATAGAGCAGCAAGATAAAAAGCTGCAAGCAGCAATGAAGGAACTGAAAGCAGTTTCTCACGCAGGCAGCTATCAACAGTGGTTGACTAACTACAAAACATTTTTAGCAGAATTGAAAAGTAAAAATCCAATTGGCTATCAAGGTTTTATGGAGCAATTCACATCAATTAAAAATCAACTCAAATCAAAAGGAGTATTACAATAATGAGTGATGAAGTTAAAAAGGAACGCAAGCAATTAGGTCTTGCTATTCCAGTGACCAATAAGGCGAAAGCATCAAGCTACGATCTTAAAGGTAATATAATTATAGACGGCAAGTCATATAGATTTGGCGCTTATAAATCTCAAGCAAGTGGAAATGGTAAGATGGCTGCTGGTCAAGATTACTATTACTTTCATAGAGTAGAACCTATGGATGAAGCTGCAGCTGGAGCTGCACCTAACACTGATTTTAATCCTGCAGAATTGGAGGCTTAAAAGATGGATGCCGATAAGTTCAAGTCCGTTGCTATCAATATCAAGACATACCGATTGCTTGAAGAGTTGGCTCAAAAGAAGTTCGAGTTGCCAATCAGTATGGCTAAAACAGTAGAGTTCTTTATTCAAAAAGGACACGAAGAGTTCAAGAGCGATGCAAATAGAAAAGCTAAGTAAAGAACTCAAAGCAATTCGGAAAATAAAATCCGATGAGTACGGACCGTTCAATAAAAAGATGCAAGCAATTGCAGATGTATGGTCCGTCCTTATTGGAAAAAAATTAAGACCTCATCAGGTCGCTTTGATGTATGCGATGGCGAAGATCATCAGAGCAAACAATGAATACAAATACGATAGTTATATTGATGCAATCAATTACTTGGTCCAAGCAGATGAGATACACCGAGAAGATGTCTCGGAACTGGTCGATAGCTACTTTCCAACAACAACGAAAGAAGATGTCTCTGTATGAGTTTAAAGTTGAAATGGAGTTTAGCGGCTACAGTACAGATCGTCCAGACTTGGTGGAAAAATTTTATAAAATTTATTCAGATTATTTAGATGAGTTGGAAACCACGAAATCAAAATAACGTAGTGCCTTTTAAAGCAGGCGTAGAGAATAAACAAAAGATTATGGCTGAAGAGAGATTAAAAAAAACAATAGCTTCAATTGACCTGAAGATGCAGCAACCATACTGGGATGCTTTGGTCTTTGATGATGTGGAGTTGGAGCTGCTTTCAAATTTTGGTGAAACAATAAAGTTCCCATCCGACAATACTGCGGTCAGAGCGTTATCAGTATTAGCAACATTTTTACTTAAGCATAAGGAGGAATTTAGTTATGAGTAAAACAAGAGTACATAATTTATCTCTTCATAAAAATAAATTTAGAGATGAAACAGTTGGACCATATGCAGCTTTAGGTGGTCCTTTTTATATCAAGAAAATTTTAGGTAAGTCTCATTATCTAATCAAAGCATCAGAGAGTTTCTATCACGAAGTCACTCCTCAGTGTTTTGAAATGACAATAAAGAGATCAACCATTTTGGACACTGCAGAAATTAAAAAAAACTTGGAGGCTTTCAATGCGAAATAGAGCAAGAATAACACCTGAAGCTATTAAGACTAATACAATATTAGGTAATAACCTTAGGTATATTAGGAATAGACGTAAGCTTACATTGCAAAGATTAGCTGGTTTAGCAGGCGTTAGATACCAGCAGATCGGCAAGTATGAGCTTGGTGTAGATCAGATGTCAGCTTATAGAGTATTGCAATTCTCGCAGCTCCTACAGTGCAAAGTAAAATATTTCTTTGATCCAACATACATTGATCGAATGAATGGCTATCACAATGGCAAAGCTTTCTTTGCAGCAATGAAGCCTGAGCTTTTAGATATAGACCAACTGCAGTCAGATGCAGCTGAAGCTATGGATGCAGCGGAGGTTCAAGCAAGTTTATAATGTTATGGCTAAAATTCTTAAAATACAAACTGGAACTGTTG
>CACJUZ010000025.1 GCA_902596745.1 uncultured Pelagibacteraceae bacterium
CGACTGCTAATTTGATAAGCAAATTAAGTCAGGGCAAAGCTGAAGATTTAGCAACAACAATTATGCTAGCATCAAATAAAGATATAATTTTAGTGCCGGCAATGAATGTAAGAATGTGGGGTCATAAAGCTACTCAGGAAAATTGCAAAAAACTTATTACTTATGGTTATAAATTTTTAGGACCTACAGAGGGGCAAATGGCATGTGGAGAATTTGGAAAAGGAAAGATGATTAGTCCAAAAAAAATATTTAAAGGCATAAAAGATTATTATTATAAAAAGGACATAGTAAAAAATAAAAAGTTTCAAGCTTTAGTTACTACAGGTCCAACAAGAGAATATCTAGATCCTGTCAGATTTATTTCAAATGAGTCAAGCGGTAAACAAGGATATGAGATAGCTTTAGCTTTAAAAAGAATGGGTGTGAAAACTACCTTAATAGCAGGACCTTCAGACCTTCCAAAAGAAAAAGGTTTAAAAGTTATAAAGGTTCAAACATCAGATGAAATGTTCAATGCGGTTAAAAAAAATTTACCAGTTGATGTAGCAGTTTGTACTGCAGCAGTCTCAGATTTTAAACCATCAAAGTTTCAAAAAAATAAAATTAAAAAAGGTAAAGAGAGGGTGAGTATAGATGTAGATGGCACTATTGATATCTTAAATTATATTGGAAAAAATAATCTATATCGTCCAAGAATAGTTATAGGATTTTCGGCTGAAACTGAAAAACTTTTGCAAAATTCAAAAATAAAATTAAAAAATAAAAATGCTGACTGGATTATAGCAAATGATGTCTCTAAAAAAGATATTGGTTTCAATAAAGATTATAATGCTGTGACGATTATACGCTCGGATGGAAAAATTACTCAAATTAAAAAAAATAAAAAAAGCTTTATAGCCTCAATTATATCTAGTGAGATTATCAATAAGTTATTAATTAATGACAAAAGTCTTAATTAAAAAATATGAATATTTCTAATAAAGAGTACCAAAAGTTTTCAAAACAAATAATTTTAAAAAAATTTGGAATAATTGGTCAAAAAAAAATAATGTCTTCAAAAGTATTAGTCTTGGGTATGGGTGGATTAGGTTGTCCTTTATCGATTTATTTAGCAAGTGTTGGGATTGGCACAATCGGAATCGTGGATAATGATAAAGTTGAATTATCTAATTTAAATCGACAAATTATTTATAGCGCAAAAGATATTGGAAAGTATAAAGTTGACGTGGCAAAAAATAAAATAAAATTAATTAATAAAAATTCAAAGATTGAGTCATTTAAAATAAGGATAAATGAAAATAATATTGAAAAACTACTAAAAGGGTTTGATATTATCTGTGATGGCACAGATAATTTCGAATCTAGACTTTTAATTAATGATCATAGCTTAAAACAAAAAAAAGTTTTAATATCAGCGGCGGTAAATGGTTTTGACGGTCATATTTTTAAGTTTAATTTTAAAAAAAAAACACCATGTTATAGATGTTTTATGCCAGAGATGCCTGAGCAAGTAAATAATTGTGAAACTGAAGGAGTTATACCAACGATAACTGGTATTATGGGTACACTTCAAGCAAATGAAGTAGTAAATTCAATACTTAATTTTAATTCTAATATGGAAAAAAAAATGATTGTTTTTAATTCAATTAAAATGAGTTTCAGAACTGTAAGTTTAAGTAAAAATAATAATTGTAGCAATAAGTGTTAAAATTTATTTTAATTTTTTATTTTATTTTTCAATCTTTATTAACTGAAGAATACTTTCTAACTCTTAGAAATGATAAAGTTAATTTGAGATTAGGGCCATCATTCGATTATCCTATTAAAATAATTTATAAAAAAAAATATCTTCCAGTTATAGTAAAAGATAAATCAGAAAACTTTAGAAAAATTCAAGATCATGAAAAAAATTCCGGTTGGATACATATTTCCCAATTAACAAAAAAAAAATCTGGAATAGCTTTAAGTGATTTAATATTATATAGAGGGCCAACTTTGTATTCTAAACCTTTAGCCAAAATAGAAACAGGTCGACTACTTATAATTTCAAAATGTAAAGATAGTTGGTGTAAAATAAAATCTGAAGATTATTCAGGATGGGTTAAAAAAAAAGGAATCTGGGGAAGATTATAAAATTATTTTGACGAAACTTTTGATGCCCAGAATTTATCAAGTAAAAAATACCAAACTGTATTAGCTAATGGTTCAACTATAGCATCTGTTAAAGCAATCATAAAAGAAACATCTGCTACAAGCATTAAAACAGTTATTGCAATTAAAAAGTGGCCAATAGTGTAAACGAGAGTTCTAAGGAGAGATCCTTTGTTGTTATCGTAAATTCTTTTTGCGGCTCCGTGTATACCTTGTGTAAATTCAGTCATGTTAATTTAATTTCTTTAAATACGGTCTGTCAGCATTCATTATCTTAGTCCATACGGCAACAAAATCTTTAATGAATTTTTCTTTGTTATCATCTTGAGCATATACCTCTGAATATGACCGCAGTATCGAGTTAGACCCAAAAACTAAATCTGCTCTAGATGCGGTATACTTAATTTTATTTGTTTTACGATCGATAATATCGTAAGAGTTCTTGCCTGTTGGTTTCCAGGTATATTTCATATCAACTAAATTAATAAAGAAATCATTAGTTAAAGCTCCAACTTTATCAGTAAATACACCTTTGTTTTTAGCAGACTCATGATTTGTTCCTAACACTCTCATACCTCCAATTAAACAGGTCATTTCCTTAGCAGTTAATCCCATCAAGGAAGCGCGCTCTAGTAAAAGCTCTTCTGGCATTACAGAATAATCTGATTTTACATAGTTTCTAAATCCATCGTGCAAAGGTTCTAGCCACTTAAAATTTTTAATCTCAGTTTGCTCTTGTGAAGAGTCTCCTCTTCCAGGACTAAATGGAACTTTTACTTTAGAGCCAGCTTTTTTTATAGCTTTTTCAAGTGCTACATTTCCTCCAAGAATAATTGTATCAGCGATCGTTGCGCCAGTTTTTATTGCTATTTCTTCAAGAATTTTTAATATTTTTGAGAGTTTTTTTGGCTCGTTTGCTTCCCAATCTTTCATAGGATCTAACCGAATTCTTGAACCATTAGCTCCTCCTCTTTTATCAGTTACTCTATAAGTTCTAGCACTATCCCAAGCAGTGGTAATTAAATCACTTACACTTAGTTTGCTACTTGCAATCATTTTTTTTACTTTATTTACATTATATTTCTTTTTTGATGCAGGAACATTACCTTGCCAAAGGAGATCCTCTTTGGGAGCCCAAGGACCAATATAATTTTCTTTATTTCCCATTGTTCTGTGAGTGAGTTTAAACCAAGCTCGAGCAAATGAATCCTCAAAAAACTTTGGATCCTTATAAAATCTTTCAGAAATTTTTCTGTATTCTGGATCCATAGCCATAGCCATGTCTGCATCAGTAAACATTAATCTAGCTTTCTTTGTGGGATCACCTAAATCAACTGGTTTTTTTTCCTCCTCAAGATTAATTGGTTCCCATTGCCATGCGCCTGCTGGGCTTTTTTTACTTTCCCACTCGTAATTTAATAAAAGATCTAAGTATTGATGGTCCCATTTATCAGGATTAGTTGTCCAAGCTCCTTCTAGACCAGAAGTAATTTGATTTACTCCAGTTCCATTTTTCTGGTTCCATCCAAATCCTTGTTCGTGAATGTCAGCTCCTGCTGGCTCCGGGCCTAAATTAGCTGGGTCTCCATTACCATGAGCTCTTCCTATAGAATGACCGCCAACAGTAAGTGCTGCTGTTTCTACATCATTCATTCCCATACGACCAAAAGTTTCTCGGACGTCCATCGCTGTTCTAACTGGATCCGGTTTGCCCTCCACACCTTCTGGATTTACGTAAACAAGTTGAAAATGAGATGCTGCAAGTGGTGCTTCAAGAGAAGAACGATCTTGCGGGTCGCCATATCTATTGACAGCTAGTGGAACTGTCTCTTTACCCCAATAAACATCTTTTTCGGGTCCCCATATATCTTCTCTGCCAAATGAAAAACCAAAAGTTTTAAATCCAGCTTTTTCATAGGCCATAGTTCCAGCTAATACCATCAAGTCCGACCAACTTAATTTATTTCCATATTTTTTTTTAATTGGCCAAAGAAGACGTCTAGCTTTATCTAAATTTGTATTATCCGGCCAAGAGTCTTGTGGAGAAAATCTATGAGAACCAACATTAGGTCTACCATCAAATTCTCTGTATGTTCCTACTTGATGCCAGGTCAGCCTTACCATTAAGCCAGTATAACTTCCTAAATCTGCTGGCCACCACTCTTGGCTGTCTGTCATTAATTTTAATAAATCTTTTTTTAAAGCTTTAAAATTTAATTTTTTTACTTCTTTTCTATAATTAAATCCTGGGAGAGGGTTAGTTTTGATATCATGTTGATGTAAAATATCTAAATTTATACT
>CACJUZ010000026.1 GCA_902596745.1 uncultured Pelagibacteraceae bacterium
TGTAATTAATTGATTTTGTATAATAATTCTTTATTTTACCACAATTAAATTAAATATTCTTTAATCAAATGAAAAAAATAATTGTTACTGGTGGATCTGGCTTTATAGGTAGTAATTTAGTTAATTATTTAATTAAAAAAAAATATTATGTAATTAATATTGATAAATTGACATACTCATCAAACACTTACCAGAAAAAAAAATTACCATCAAAAAACTATAAATTTTTTAAATGTGATATAAATAATAAAAAAAAATTAAGTTCTATTCTTAAAAGATACAAGCCTGTTTGCATTTTCAATCTTGCTGCTGAAACTCATGTCGATAGGTCAATAGACTCTCCTTTTGAATTTATACATTCTAATATACTGGGTGTATTTAATGTCCTAGAAGTAATTAAAAATTACAACAAAAAAAATAAAAAAGTTAAATTAATCCATATTTCAACTGATGAGGTATATGGTGATATTAAAACAAAAACTTCTAGCGAAAAATATCCTTATAATCCTAGTTCACCTTATTCAGCATCAAAAGCTAGTGGAGATCATTTAATTAAATCATACATAAGAACTTACAATGTACCAGCTATTATTACTAATTGTTGTAATAATTATGGACCATTTCAATTTCCTGAAAAACTTATACCAAAAATAATTTCAAATATTTTATCGAATAAACCATTACCTGTTTATGCTAAAGGTCAAAACTTGAGAGAGTGGATATATGTAAATGATCATTGCGATGCTTTATATAATATATTTAAGAAAGGTAAAATTGGGGAAAGTTATAATGTGGGCTCAAATATTAATCTTAAAAACATCAATATAATAAAAAATATTTTAAAAATATTCAAAAATAAAAATTTCAAAGTAGGGAAAAATGTCAAAATTAAATTTGTTAAAGATAGGCCAGGTCATGATTTTAGATATTCTTTAAATAGTAAAAAAATTAAAAAAGAAATAAAATGGCAATCCAAGACAGGGATTACCAAAGGTTTAAAATTAACTGTAGAGTGGTATTTAAATAATAGCAAATTTATTGCCACTATCTCAAAAAAACTTTATGTTAAAAGATTGGGATTAAAGGTATGATTAAAAAAGGAATTATTTTAGCTGGTGGTTTAGGAACAAGAATGAGCCCTATAACTAAATCCGTAAATAAACAGCTACTTCCAATTTATGATAAACCACTTATTTACTATCCGTTATCAATATTTATGCTAGCCGGCATTAAAGAAATTCTAATAATTGTAAATAAAGGACAAACAGCTCAATTTAAGAAAATTTTAAAAAACGGTGAAAGTTTAGGAATTAAAATACAGTACAAGGAACAAAAAAACCCTAATGGTTTGCCTGAGGCATTTCTTCTTGGAGAAAAATTTATCAATAACGATTGTGTGGCTTTAATTTTGGGAGATAATTTTTTTTATGCTCAAAGTTTAACAAAATCTTTACAAAAAGCTACTAAACTTAAAAATGGAGCTAAAGTATTCTTGCATCCAGTTAATAATCCAAAACTGTACGGAATCGCAACAATTAAAAACAAAAAAATTGTTAGTCTTAAAGAAAAACCCTCAGTTACGAAATCAAATTTAGCTGTTACTGGTTTATATTTCTTTGATAAAAATGTTGTTAAATTGAGCAAAACTCTTAAGCCATCTAAAAGAAATGAGTTAGAAATTATTGATCTTTTAAATAAGTACAGAAAAAAAAATAAGTTGACTGCTGAATTTTTAGGTAGAGGTGGTGCGTGGCTAGATGCTGGATCTATTGATGATTACTATGACACTACTTCTTTTGTTTCAGCTATACAAAAAAGACAGGGATTTAAAATTGCATGTTTGGAGGAAATAGCTTTAAACAAAAAATGGATAAATAATAAAATAATGAAAGAAAATATTAAGTTCTATGGCAATTGTGATTACTCGAGATATTTGAAAAAATTATTGTGATAAACTTTCCCTTACGTCGTGAAATAATATAGGTAATTCTTTAAAGTTTGCATTTTTTTTAAACCAATATGACATAAATCTTTCAGCTAAAAACCCATATATTCTTGTTAATCCATATCCCTTCAATCCTTCAAATCCAAATAAATCCTCACATTTTTCTAGCCAAGGAAAAATTTCATTATAATAGGATATTAATAATTTTTTTGATTTACATATAAACATATTATGAGGGTTAAAAGATACTTCTTTGTTAACAAATTCTCTAAAATCATTCTTATTTTCGTTATTTAATAAATCAATAGCTTTATCTAAATTATTTCTACCGTGCATTAAATCAAAATGAAATTTTATATTTCTCACTTTTGAATCAAATAAAACTTGTGGATTAGAGACTATTAAAGGAAAACCTTTTTTTATAAACTTCATAATTTTCCTCTGGTTAACAAAAAATGGATTACCTAAAATTACCTCAAAATTATTTAACTGTTCGGGTATTTTCTTCAAAATTTTGTTTTTTAGATTACTTAAATTAATTTCATTATTTGGCGTAAAATTTAGTGACCAAAATTTTCTATATTGACAAAATCCAATCCAGTCTTGGGTAATTTTATTTAAATAGTTTTTCCACAACCAGTAATGGAAAGTATATTCACCGTAAAATTTATTTTTTTTAGAAATATTATTTCCAGACTGGTCGGTTAAACAATCTTGAGGAAATTTTTTTGTACCTAAACCGACAGGTATATAATCTAAACTTTTAATGAAATCAATGTGACTTGGCTCAAGTGTTATACAAAACATATTTAAGTTATTATTTTTCATTTATTTTAAATTTGGTCTGTAAAATGATTTATTGAGAATAATGCTATTAAGCGCTCCAGACAAACTCGCCAGGTGAAGTTTAGCATTGAAAAAATTTACTTTAAAAAGAGAAATGACTAAACCCAACAAATTTTGATAAATATTTGGCGTAATTTTTTTTAACGCATAGAGATAATTATACTGTTTTTTGAAAAAATAAAATTTTGACCAGCTGTAATGCCAATTTCTATTTATTAAAATTTCATTTTTATATCTATTGGGGGACGAACTTGTGCCTAAAT
>CACJUZ010000027.1 GCA_902596745.1 uncultured Pelagibacteraceae bacterium
TTACCTTTTGGAGGGACTGGAACTTTGCTTAATTTTATTTGATTAGAGTGAATATCAGTAAGTTCTTTGCTACCTTCATCATAAAAGTGGTGGTGCGACTTAATATTTGTATCATAATAACTTTTATTTTTACTAGTTAAAATTTCTTTTAAATATCCAGCGCTAGTAAATGCTTCGACTGTATTATAGATTGTTGCTAAAGAAATTTTTGTAGCTGCATTTTTATTTATTTTTTTATTTAACGTTTCAACTGTAAAATGAAATGTTTTTTCTCTATCAAACAAAAACTTGCAAATTTTTAAACGCTGTTTTGTAGGTCTAAGATTTGACGACCTTAGTTTTTGGACGTACATTTTAAAATTATCACCGATAATCATTGTTTTTGCTTTCTTTATAACTTTAAACTATTTATATATAATTACTTAATTATATCAAGTAAAACCATATTTTAAAAATGAAGCAAAAAAATAGTTATAATTATCAAGATTTAATCGATTGTGGAAATGGTATTCTTTTTGGGGAAGGAAATGCAAAATTACCCCTACCTCCGATGCTCATGTTTGATAGAATTACTAAAATTGAAAATAATTCTGGATCTTTTAAACGAGGTTATTTAGAAGCAGAATTAGATATTAAAGATGATCTTTGGTTTTTTAAATGTCATTTTCAAAACGATCCAGTAATGCCTGGTTGTCTTGGATTAGATGCTATGTGGCAATTGGTTGGTTTTTATCTAGGTTGGACTGGGGAGCCAGGAAAAGGAAGAGCTTTAGGAGTAAGCACAGTTAAATTTACTGGCGAAGTGTTAAAAAAAGTGAAGATGGCTACTTATAAAATAAATATAAAAAGAATTTTAAAAAAAGAGGGCGCTGTAGTAGGATTGGCAAATGGTACGTTAGACGCTGATGGAAAAATAATCTATGCGGCAGAAAATTTGAAAGTAGGTTTGTTTAAATCATGAGAAGAGTAGTAATTACAGGTCTTGGTATAGTATCTTGTCTCGGTAATAATCAGGAAGAGGTTCACCAATCTCTTTTAAATGCAAAGTCAGGCATTTCTTTTGCTGAGGAATATAAAGAGCATAATCTTAAAAGTCATGTGCACGGAAAACCTAATATAAAGCTTTCAGATTTTGTAGATAGAAAAACAATCAGATTTATGGGGTCTGGATCAGCTTATAACTATATCGCCATGAAAGAAGCAATTTCGGACTCCGGTTTAAAAGAAAATGATGTAAGTAATTTTAAGACTGGTATTATTATGGGTTCAGGTGGACCGTCGATAGAAAATGTGATTCTTGCAGCAGACAAAACTAGGGCTAAAACACCAAAGTTAATGGGACCATTTATTGTACCTAGAACTATGGGCAGCACAGCTTCAGCGACACTTGCTGTGCCTTTCAAAATTAAAGGAACGAACTATACGATGAGTTCAGCTTGTGCAACTAGTGGGCACTGTATTGGGAATGCAATGGAATTAATTCAAATGGGAAAGCAAGATATTATTTTTGCGGGTGGAAGTGAGGAAGTTCATTGGGCAATGACTGCAATGTTTGACGCAATGACTGCGTTATCTTCAAAATATAATGATAAACCTGAAACTGCTTCAAGAGCTTATGATAAAACAAGAGATGGATTTGTGATTGCTGGTGGGGCTGGCGTGTTAGTACTTGAAGAATATGAACGCGCAAAAGCGAGAGGAGCAAAAATTTATGCTGAATTAACAGGATATGGTGCAACATCTGATGGGTACGACATGGTCGCGCCATCTGGAGAAGGCGCTATCAGGTGTATGCAAATGGCTTTGGCTACTTCTAAAAATAAAATAGATTATATTAATACTCATGGAACATCTACTCCTGTAGGAGATATAACCGAATTAAACGCTGTTCAAAAAACTTTTGGAGAAAATATCCCAAAAATAAGTTCTACAAAATCTTTATCTGGACACCCATTAGGTGCTGCTTCTGTGCATGAAGCTATTTATTGTTTAATAATGATGAAAAATAATTTTATAGCTGGTTCTGCAAATATCATGGAAATGGATGAAGAAGCTAAGAAATTCCCAATAATTACTAAAACTGAAAAAGTAGCTTCACTTAACGCGGTAATGTCTAATAGTTTTGGTTTTGGTGGAACAAATGCTGCTTTGATTTTTGAGAAAGTTTAATTATGAGTTTAATGAAAGGTAAAAAGGGATTGATAATGGGTGTTGCAAATGAGCGATCTATTGCATGGGGAATATCCCAAAAACTTGTAGAGGCTGGTGCTGAACTAGCTTTTACATATTTAGGTGACGCATTAAAAAAGAGGGTTGTACCTTTGGCTGATAAGTTAAACTCAAAAGTCACATTTAGTTGTGATGTTGAAAAAAAAGAGGACGTAAAAAAACTTTTTGAAGATATAAAATCCAAATGGGGAGAAATTGATTTTGTGGTTCACGCTGTCGCTTTTTCAGATAAATCGGAATTATCAGGTGAATATTTAAATACGACGAGAGAAAATTTTCTAAGAAGTATGCTGATTTCATGTTTTTCTTTTACAGAGGTCTCCAAAGAAGCTTCTAAAGTTATGAAAGAAGGCGGAAGTTTGCTAACTCTAACTTATGAATCAAATAAAGCAATTCCAAACTATAATGTAATGGGTGTTTGTAAATCTGCTTTAGAAGCTAGTGTAAAATATTTAGCTAGAGATCTTGGAAAGAAAAAGATTAGGGTAAATGCTATAAGCGCAGGACCTATAAAAACTTTAGCTGCATCTGCAATAGGAGATGCAAAATTTTTATACAAATGGAATGAGGATCATTCTTTTTTAAAAAGAAATGTAGATATTCATGATGTTGGTAATTCAGCGCTATACTTATTAAGTAATTTGGCTAGTGGAGTAACTGGAGAAATACATTATGTTGACGCGGGATATAATAAAGTAGGAATGCCTGATCCAAAAAATATTTCATAACTTGCAAAAATTACATTACTAGAATGCAAAAGTTATAAC
>CACJUZ010000028.1 GCA_902596745.1 uncultured Pelagibacteraceae bacterium
TTTAATAGTATTTTGTTTTACTAATGCTCCTCCTGCGTTAGCACCACATGGAGCAAAAAAATCTTTGTTTGGAACTAATCCTATTTGCTTTGGGGCGCCAACAGGTAATACACCTTTTATATTCGACTCTTCAGCTTCAATGATTAATCGAGGTAAAATACGAAGAGCAGAAAAGTTGGGTTTAAAAATTCCTTTCGGCGTTGCTCTTAATAAAAAAGGAAAAATAACGACAGATGCTAAACAAGCCTTGCAAGGTACGCAACTACCTATAGCAGGATTTAAAGGTTCAGGTTTAGCTTGGATGGTTGATATACTAAGTGGTGTTTTGACTGGAAGCAGCCATGGTGGAAAAACAAAAGATCCTTTTGATGACTTTTCAGGACCACAAAACGTAGGACATCTATTTATTACGATTAATCCTAATGTTTTTTCGGGAAATAGTTTTTTAAAAGAGATGAAAAAAAATATCAAATTAGTTAAAAAACTTCCTAAAGCAAAAGGATTTAGCTCAATAATGTATCCGGGAGAAAGAAAAAATAAAATATATAAAAAAAATATAAATAAAGATATATCTATACCTTCAAAAATACTAAAAGAAATGGAAGACCTTAATGCTAACGAATAAAAACATAGTTTGTCCTGAAAATCTTTTAAACATTGCAAAAGGTAAAGGTCCAGTAAAAGCTGTAATAGTAAATGCTGTAAAAAAAGTTGCAATAGAGTCGGCTAAGCAAGCAGTTGAGGCAAATTTAATAACACCATTTTTTGTTGGAGATAAGTCAATAATCGAAAAAATTTCAAAAGAAATTAATTGGGATATTTCAAAATATGAAATTGTTCATGAGCCTGATGAAAACAGTACTGCTCCGATTGCTGCAAAATTAGCTAGTGAAGGAAAAGTTAAAATTATAGTTAAAGGTCATATTCACACAGATGTTTTAATGAAAGCAGTACTAAAAAGAGATTTAAATCTAATAGGTAAAAAAAGATTGAGCCATGTATGGCATATGACATTAGAAAAAAATGATAAGCCATTCATTATTACTGATGGTGCGTTAAACGTGTTACCTAAATTAGAAACTAAAATGCATATTCTAAAAAACTCTGTAGATTTTGCAAATAGGATAGGTATTGAAAAACCTAAAGTTTCAATTTTATCTGCTACAGAAGAAGTTTTAGAAAGTGTTCCAAGTTCTGTTGAAGCTAAAGAATTAACAAAGAGAGCTAAAGAGGAAGGTATTAAAGCTGATGTTTTTGGTCCTATGGCATTTGATAATTCGGTGTCTGAAAAAGCTGCCCAAATAAAAGGAATAAAAAATGCTGTTGCAGGAAAAACAGATATTCTATTGGTGCCTAATGTAGAAGCGGGTAATGGATTAGTTAAAATGATGATATTTTTTATGGGTGCTTGTGCTGCGGGAGTAGTTGTGGGCGGTAAAGTGCCAGTTGTTATTACAAGTAGAGCAGATGATACTCAAGCAAGACTTGCCTCTATGGCTGCTGCTGTTGTTGCCCTGTAATGAAACAACTTAAAAACTGGGATAATAAAACCTGGCTATCATCTAAATCGTATATCTCCCAATTTATTAAATTTCTTAAAACAAAAATTAATTTGAATAAGAATTCAAAAATATTGGATATTGGATGTGGAAGAGCAAATATTATAAGCGCTCTTCAAAAAAAATATAAATTTAAAGATAAACCCATAGGAATTGATGTAGTTGCAAATAAGGATGTTAAAAAAAATATCGTATTTAAGAAAATTGATGCCTTAAAGTATTTAAAGAAACAAGAAAAATACGATCTAATTTTAATCAAACAAACGATTCATTTTTTTTCAAAAACAAATTTAAAACGCCTGCTTAACCTTGCTAAAAATAGTTTAAATTCAAAAGGTAAAATATTGATTTTTTCACTAAAAACAAAAAATAGTAAAATACCTTGTTTTAAAAAAATGAGAAAAAATTTAGAAAAAAGTTTAAAAAGAGACGAGGCTTTATTAAAATTAATCAAAAAAAACCTAAATGAAATAAGCTACACAAACTTTAATTTTAAAGTAAAGATCACAAAGCAAAAATACATTAAGATGATTAAGAACAGATATATTTCTTGTTTGCTGAATGTATCGAGAAAAGATCTTGTTGATGGTATCGGTGAAATTAATTTAAAATATAAGAAAAAAATTCAATTTTTAGATACTTTGTTGTGCATCTCATTTCGTAAATAAATGGCTGCAATAACTTGAACCTGACCAAACTTTTTTATAACCTTTTTCTACTAAAAACTTGTAAATATAATCTTCTTTGATCTTTTTTTCTCTATCATCTCTTTCAAGCTCTCTATAACCTAAAATTTCAACACAAATTAAAGATGGATCATATTGTTTAAAATCTAATTTTTTTAAGACCTCCATTTCAGCTCCTTCTACATCAATATTTAAAAAATCTATTTTTCTTGCTTTATATTTTGAGTTATTTAATACATTATCTATAGAATTACATTTTATAGATTTTTCCTTAAAAATTCCATTAAAGTGCTGAATAGCGAGTTGCTTATTTGTAGTGTTTAGCTGACTGAAATTTTTTTGATAATAAAAAATTATTTCACCTTCTTTATCTGAAATAGCGGTCAATATATTTAAATCATTTGGTCTTAAAAAATTAAATAAATCAATTGAAAAATTGTTAATATCAATATTTATTCCTTCCCACCCCCTTTGAAATAATAGTTGAGTGTTGTTTCGTTGAATTGGGTGGTGGGCTCCTATATCAACATAAAAACCATTATTTTTTTTTTTGATATATTGCTCAATTGAAATATCCTCTCCATCCATAGAATAAGATTTTTTCTTTAAAAAATATTTATTTTTTAGATAAATGTTTTGAAGTATATGTAGTTTGTTAA
>CACJUZ010000029.1 GCA_902596745.1 uncultured Pelagibacteraceae bacterium
TAAATAGACTTATAACACTCTCTCCGTTAACTGACATGGCAAGAAATTTCCATTTGAGAAATGGAGCTATTGAACTCCAAGTTAACAATGAAACTCAAAATTTTGAATATAAAATTTAAGAGATTTAAGCTACGGCTTGTTTAATCGACAGTTTTACTTTTCCTCTATCAAAACCAAGAACTTTTACAGATACTTCATCGCCCTCTTTTACAACATCTGTAACTTTAGCGACTCTTTTTCCTGCAAGTTCTGAGATATGAACAAGACCGTCTTGTTTTCCTAGAAAATTTACGAAAGCACCAAATTCCATTATTTTTACTACTTTGCCTTTATAAATTTTACCTACCTCTGGCTTTGCTATTAATCCTTTAATTATCTCAATAGCAGCATTTCTTGATTTTTCATCAGGCGCTGCCACAGTAACTTCTCCAGTATCTTTTACGTCAACTTTTGCTCCAGATGTTTCGACAATTTCTCTAATCGTCGCTCCACCTTTACCAATTACTGTCGCTATATCTTTTTTATCGACTTTGATTGTTTCAATTTTTGGAGTGTGTTTTGAAAATTCTTTTCTCGATGTTTTTATAGCTTTGTTCATTTCGTTCAAAATATGCTCTCTGCCAGCCTTAGCTTGATTTAAAGCTTGTTCCATAATTTCGAAAGTAATTCCGGTTATCTTTATATCCATTTGTAATGATGTAATACCATCTTTTGTACCAGCGACTTTAAAATCCATATCTCCCAAGTGATCTTCATCTCCAAGAATATCAGATAAAACTGAAAACTTTTCGCCCTCTTTTATTAAACCCATTGCTATTCCTGCAACTGGTTCTTTAATTGGTACTCCAGCGTCCATTAATGACAGTGAGGTTCCGCACACTGTTGCCATTGAAGAAGATCCATTTGACTCTGTAATTTCTGAAACAACTCTTAGTGTATAGGGGAAATTTTCTTTCAAAGGTAATGAAGAATTTATAGCTCTCCATGCTAATTTGCCATGTCCTATTTCTCTTCTACCAGTGCCTATTCTACCACATTCACCAACAGAGAAAGGTGGAAAATTATAGTGCAACATAAAGTTAGATCTTTGCATACCATCTAAACTTTCAAGTCTTTGTTCGTCATCTGACATACCTAATGTTGTAACTACTAATGCTTGAGTTTCCCCTCTTGTAAATAGAGCTGACCCATGTGTTCTTGGTAAAACACCTACTTCACATTCAATCTTTCTAACATCAGCGAGTCCTCTGCCATCAATTCTCTTTTTATCTTTAAGAATTGCGGTTCTAACAATATCTTTTTCTAAAGATTTCAATTGAGCAATTACTTGATTCTCGGTAACACTTTCATCGTCTTTAAACATTTCCTTACATCTAGTGTCTATTTCTGAAATTGCAGTAGACCTTTTCTTCTTATCTATTTCTTTAAAAGCTTTTCTTAAATCATCTTCAAATTCTTTAGTTATTTTTTTCTTTAGCTCTGTATTATCAACTTCTTCGATTTCCCATTTAGGCTTGCTTGCTTTTTTTGATAATTTTTCAATTAAATTTATTATAGGCACAAAACTTTCATGCCCAAATTTCACTGCGTCTAACATAATTTTTTCTGACAAACCAGAAGTTTCGGACTCTACCATTAATACTGCATCTTTAGTTCCAGCAACAACTAAATCTAATTCTGAGGATTTTAATTCCTCTTGAGATGGATTTAACAAGTATTTTCCATCTTTATATCCCACTCTGCTTGCAGCGATTGGGCCTTGAAAGGGAAGTCCCGATATTGATAGAGCAGCAGAAGAAGCGATGATAGAAAGTATATCAGGTTGATTTTCTCCGTCATAAGATAAAACAGTTGGTAACAGTTGTACCTCGTTCATAAAACTTGAAGGGAATAAAGGTCTAATAGGTCTATCAATTAATCTTGAAATTAAAGTTTCTGCTTCTGTTGGCCTGGCTTCTCTTTTGAAATAACCTCCTGGAATTTTTCCAGCTGCATAATATTTTTCTTGATAATTAACAGACAAAGGAAAGTAGTCTTGACCTTCATTAAGTTTTTTTGCTCCAACAGCGGTAGCTATAACAACTGTTTCTCCTAGTTTAGCAATTATTGCTCCATCAGCTTGT